>DATKHF010000016.1:0-49575 GCA_035510355.1 Saccharimonadales bacterium (SeqCode)
GTTATTGGTGTTCACCTCCTCCTTTCTTCTCAGGCTCAATCTCCCTATGCCTCAATACGAGCTGACCAAGGCACCCTAACTGCTCCCGCGACTACCAAACCCTGCTCTGGCTCTAGTGATGGTTCCTGTGTGCAGTTTGGGACACCCCCCACGTCGGCGATATCATTCAGTGTTGTTGGCAACAAAATAATGGAGTCAAACCATACCCAATTTGTTCCCTATGGTTTTGTGTTGGAATGCCCAGCGATAGATGCTCCACAAGTTGCTACTAATAGCATAGCTATTAATAGCAAAGGTAGTCTTTGTGATGGATCAGACTATTCTGGTAATAGTGGTGTCGATCAAATCCAAGCCGCTGCAACAGATTGGAATGCCAATATAGTCCGTTTGCAGGTTGCGCAAGAAGCTTTATTCAACGGAACAAGTACGGTTGATGGTACTACTGGTATTAACATGGCGTACCTCACCCTCATAAATAATTTAGTTACTCAAGCAAATAGTTTGGGTATGGTTGCGACCGTCACCTTGCAAGAAGAGGTTGATGGTAGTGGTAGTTTTGCCTTTCCAACCGCCAGCAGTACTAAGTTTTGGACGTTCATGGCTAATTACTACAAGAACAATCCGGAAGTATTCTTCGATATATATAATGAACCGTCCCTTGATGCAAACGCGTTTCCTAATGATAATGCCACTCAGGCCGAATCAGATATCTGGAACATCTGGCAAAATGGGGGCCCTGCGGACACTGAGTCGAAAAGTGGAACTGTCAATACCGCTAGTACTACTGATTATGTTGGCATGCAGTCGTTAGTTAACACCATAAGAGCTCAAGGAGCTAATAACATAATTATTGCCGAAGGGCCAGATCATGATAAAGACTTGACGCAATTACTAGTTACATCGACCAATACTGTGTCGCATCAACTGACAGGTTCAAACATAGCCTACGGAGTAGAACCAAATCTTCGTGATGACAATACACAGGCATTACAATATGCACGTTTTGGCCAAGTCGATGCTACTGTCCCGGTAGTGCCTGAGGCTTTTCTTGACGCATATATGGTAGATACTTGTTGGAAGGACTCACCCACCGATCTACCTCCACTTCTAGCCTACTTGAAGAGTCTTAATATGGGGCTACAATTCTGGAGTCTTATACCTGGCATCGCAATTCAAGGCAAGAATCTCGACATGCCGACAACGTATGGATCAGCAACTACTATTGACTGCGGCTCTGGCACAGCCACTGTACAATCTATAGCCGGTAACACGATTGGATATGGTCAACTGGTACAGTCGTATTTCAAAGCCAATAGCGTAAAGCTATAGATTTTTCTTTGGCAACTATATCTTGAGCACAAGTATTAGTGACTCTTGATATCCAATACTGGTTACGTATCCATTAACATTTATATTGCTATATTGGCATAGGCTATAATCGGATTTCATAACTTTTATGTAACGTGTGTTGTCAAAGTAAGTTGTTTAATTTCCTCAAGACAAGCCGCATCATCTGGGAAGCTTTGATTGAACTGTTTGATAGAGAATTTGTTTTCCATATCTCTATTATATCTAAGAAGCTACTTGTAATCGAGGTATAATTGCCTCAATTGACAGTGGTCATCTATGTCGTTATATGTTACAATACATGAGCCGATTAAAAACAAAAAATAACTGAGCGAACTATGCAACGAAACTATGGCCACCGGCCGGTGGGTCGAAAATCAACCAAATCAACTAGGTCAACTAACGTAAATAAAAAACCAATTTTTATTTTTGGTCTTATACTGATCGCATTTTTTATATTTAACATCAGCCTCTCACGAAATCACGTGTCAGCAGAGAGCTCAAGAATCAAGTCAGGTGTGCCAGGCTATTGTCTTGATCTCCATGATAATACCGATTCAAGCGGTACCATTGTTGATAATTGGGGCTGTAATAACAGCTCGGCGCAGGATTGGGTTGCTCGTGACATTACCGTAACTCACGATAACAAGTACTGTTTAATGGTGCAGGCTAACGGGAGAACCCCAGGCACTAAGGTTGAAATGAATTTGTGTGACGGAAGCCCTGGGCAAGTATGGCTTCGAGATCAAACAGGATTTTATAATCCAAATAGCGGTATGTGCCTCTCGTCGTCTGCCACGAAGCCTACTGCGCAATTATATATAGATAATTGCAGTGCTCTGTCTACACCACAAGGAGTATGGACAACGACAACCTCCCTAAATAAAGGTGAAGTTTCAACGAGCGTTTGCGATGGCAGTGGCGGAGCAAAGGTTGCTTGCAACGCCGTGAAAGAGTGGACCGCGTGGCAGTCAACAGGCGCTGATCATGAAGCACTGCTTACTACATATACTGATGGAGCACCATATGAGGAATGGTGTGCCGATTTTGTGAGTTATGTATATAAAGAATCAGGCTATCCCTTTACTCAGGGTGAGGCAGATGGTTGGGACGAGAGTAATGCAAATAATGTACAAAACATGGGATTCACAATGCATTCTGCCTCATCGGACTATATTCCTAAACCCGGCGACGTTGCATATTTTGATTACAACGGCGGACACGTAGAAATAGTTGTGAGTGGCGGCAAGAATCCGACGTTCGTGTATGGCGATTCAGCTACGATTGACCCATCTACTGGTAATGGTCAAATGATGGCAAATACGATAGCTCATGATAACACTGGTCAAGTTATCTATTATTTGTCTTATAATTATTAATTTTCTAGTATAAATTTTAGCTGGTTGAGCTAACATTTTTCTGGATAACTTTGATCTGTAGTATTAGAAAAGGCGCCGTGCTTCTCTGTTATTTTACCTTTCGCAACAGAGAAGCTACGCTTACTTCTTCGGCTACCCTCCTGGTCAGATAGCTTGGTTAGCTGTACCTCTGCCTTGCCAAAGCCTCCAATATACACTTTTTCGCCTTTTTTCGCCGCTGCTATGTACTTGCTTAAGTTTGTCTTTGCGTCGTGGATTGAGACAGTTTTCATATATGCATATTAGCTAACTTGCTAAGTATGTCAAGGATTATATAAACCTGGCGAACATACCGGTCTAGAACCTTTTCGCTTTGTTCAGGTACTGTTAGTGAGTAAGTACTAAAAAGCCCTTAGTCTTGGTTCAATGTAACCAGTTTAGCGATTCCCCATGCAATAAGAGCATAGACTAGCATGGCTACTAAGGTATAAACCTCAAAGTGTGATGTACCGTAAGTGTAGTTGTGATAGTTGAACAAGCTAAAAAATGGAGTGACAAAGGGATGGGAAGTACTATAAATAAAATTGGCAAACCCATTAGTGGTATTGGCGCCCAACAGTGAAAGCAAAAATCTGAATCCCAACAGTACCAATAGTATTCCTGCTATAAACCAAACAACCCTCGCCACCACATTAGTTTGATGCTCGGCATTATCTCGTGAACTTTTCGTTTCGGTAGTTTTCTGAACAGTATCACCTGACTGTGTAGTCGTTTCCCTGACCTTCTGTACGTCTTCAGCCACTACAGACTCCTCATATTGTTGCGACCTTGTCTTTCTGCTATTAATTATACTCTCAGTACGCAAACCAAAACATTTATTTCTCCCTTATGATAGCGCGGTACTATTTTGTACTTTATCCATCATTATCCTGAAACCCTAGACTTTGCGGACTTTCAGGCTGTACCTAGCATTGGTTGGGGATGCGGGATTTGAACTTTTAATCTGATTTTAATTCAGTTTGGAGAATCTTATTTAGAGCGTGAACGCTGTTAAATTCATAGAAAGCTAGGTAGGCTATTGCCAGTTTTCTGGCATCTGTTTTACGTAGGTTAAAACCTTTGTTAATAAAACTTATCGTTATGGCATTGGCAAGCATTCGACCCGTCCTTTTGTTGCCGTCTTCAAATATTTGTAGATATGGTATTAGGGCAAAGGCCAGCAGTGCTTTTATATAAGGATTAGGTGTTCTATTAATTATCTCTAGAATATTATCACCGTTTTCTCTTAATTGATGCGGGTTAGATAGTGGTTCATAGTTACTAGCCGTAATTCTGACTAACTTCTTTCTAATACCAGTGGCTATTCCTAAGTTTTTACCTATTATTTTATGCAGCTCTTCGATTGTTCTAAACTTTATACGCTTGCCGAATAACTCTTTATTCTCGACTATGAAAGCTACAGCATCCTTATGATTGAGAATCATTTGAGTCTCAAATTCTGTCCTGTTCTTAGCCTTAATACCCTCTAGGAGCAATAACTGAGTATCTAGTAGGGTATATGTATTACCTTCTAGTGCAGATGATTTCCACGAAAGCTCAATTGTTAGGTATTCAAGTTCTTTAGCGGTCATTTGTTCAGGATGTTTTAAGACTAATTTATCATTAGTATTGCTACTCAGTAGTAATTCCAGTTTATCTGCGGGCAATTTAAGTAGCCAATTAATTAGCTCGTGATTAAATATACTTTTAGGCCTATTCTCATCTTCAAGTAACTTGTCAGCGATGTTCAGGTCTAATAATTTGTCATGATTAACTCTATAGCTAGGATGATTAGTTCCGATGCGTGTCAATAATCCTAAATCTGTAAGCCTTGCTAAGGCACGTTGAATAGACCGAACATCAACACTTTGCATTTGCTGGCTTATTTTCTTAGCAGTATCATTGCCGTTAAGTATATGTATTAATACGTAACTATTGTTCTTATTTAAGTCCATACGACAATTTTAGCATATTTTTTAAGATTATGATAGTTTTTGTCGTATGGAATAGATATATTGACTTTAGATTGTGGGTCTTAGGTTTGGCTGGGTATCCAGACCGTGTTCCGAACGTTTTAATAAAAGAGGGTTGCTCCGGTCGGCCATACTTACAATAACTATTTGTCAGATGGTAAGTATTCTGGCTAATCTTCTTTATTTATAAAGTCTTTTTTAACCAAGGTTAATTGCAAACTAAGCCGTTAGGCGGTTCGCCTATATGCAATGTAGTAGTACATATATTTCTACCACCATCAACTACCATAGAGGAAGGGATTATCTCGGGTGTATACATTGTAGCGGTGTGGGTTAGATTGTTATTTTCAAACAGATCGTTAGTAAAGTTAGAGTTTGAAGAGTTGTATTGAGTACCTCCGAGATCTATGTATATACCATAGCCATCATTAGTTGAAAGGGGAATATATTTATTTCCAACTAATTTGTTATTTTCAAAGTCTACTTGACCAGTTGATGGAAAGTTACTAGAAACAAAATCAAAGAAGTTGTTTCCGGGAAATGTATTTACGCCCGATGTGCCACCTTGGGTTACGGTATTGTATGAGATTGTGTCATTCATCCAGCTGGAGAAGTAGTACGAACAGATGCCGTTGTTGCCCGCATACGATATAGTATTGTGGTTAATGACCGTATCATTAACTGTCCCTACGCCTTCGATACCACAATCAAATACTTCGTGGATGTTGTTGTTAACAACGGTGTCATTGGTCTCGGGAGTATATGGATCGGTTGCGGCGCCATCCACGCCGTTTCCAAGAATTATACCGTCGTCCACACCGGTTGATACAATGTCACCTGGGTTCGAAACATTAAGAATGCCATCATCATTTATCGTGTTGTTATCAATAATATTGTATGAGCCCTCGTACGATCTAATACTAGCATCGGTTACCATAGGATCACCCCAAGTGAATGTATTATTGCCGACATAAACGCCAGTCTGCTGCGATCACACCAGTTTCGAAGAAGTAAATTTATTATTGTTTATAACGACATTTGCGCCCGATGCAATTCCAGGCTCGCTACTTAAGCTAAACCCACCATCATTTTTATATTTGGCATAACTATTACCAAATTTGTTATTTTCAACCGTGGCGTTAGTAACATTGTCAAAATTAACATCTCCAAATGAGGTGGCTGATGATTTATATGAGGCAACATCGCGACAATTAGTTAACAGGAAGTTTGACACATTCTCTAAACTAAAGAAATTTGGATTAATTGTCCCTCCAAGATTAATAGTGTGTCCCATACAGTTAATACTGACATTTTTAACATTAGCTATAAATAAACAATCTTGGTCGGTGTTTGGAGTAGTGTATTTAATATTACCGGTTAATACATAGTCGCCAGACTTAGTAATTGTTGTGCCACAGCTAGTTATTGGTTTGGTGGTAGTACCTGTCGTAACTGCTAATGAAGCAGTAGGAGCACTATGATCGCTTCCCGATACTGCCTCAACAGAGTAAGTGTATTGTTCGCCAGGCGTCAGTCCAGTAGCCAAGTAATTAGTCGTGTAACTATCTGTAGTGCCTATAGCAGTTCCGTTTTCCAATACGCTATATGTGACGCCAGAAGTAGTTGAAGGTGACCAGGTTAGAGCTGCGTCAGTTGTACTTGCTGTATTTAAGGCTAGGTTTGTAGGTGGGGAAACAGTTGCCGAAAAAGTGGGTGCGGCGGCATGAGAAGCTAACATCACTCTAACTCCTACAATCGTAATAAGAGCTATAACAATAAGTGGCAATATTACATGATGACCAAAACCTTTTTGATTTAGTTCGTTTCTTTTAAATAGTTTCATTGACTTTATTTTAACCTTATATATAGGCTTTATATTATATCTGTATGTTAGCTTAACTTACTCATATGTGCAATATAAACTAAACGCACTAATATGTAGGACGCCAAATTAATAATTGGCTGGGTATCCAGTCCGAGTTCCGAACTTTAACAAAATAATTGTTGTGTATTGTTAAGATAATTGTTAAACTTATTGTATGACAACACTAAGTATCTCACTAGACGAAAAACTAAAAAAAGAAATAGAGCGATTCTCTCAAGAGGATGGCGTATCTAAAAGCGTAATAATACGTAGGTTACTAAAACAAGCTGCATGGGAACGAACCTGGAAGGATATGTCCTCTCAGTTACGTGTTAAGTTTGATGAATTAAACCTTAACTCCGTAGACGAAATCGAAGAATACCTGGGATGAAACCTCTGAGGGTAGTACTAGACACCAATGTCTATATTGCAGCCGCTCTTAACCCTCAGAGCATTCTATATCGACTGATAGAAGACTCAGCAGCACACTATTTAGCTGAATACTACACTTCGCCTGAAATCCTGGCTGAACTCCAGGAAAAACTAGAAGTCAGATTTAAATTTAAAAGATCTGACGTAGTTCGTTGGATAACCCAATTAGAACAAGTGGTCTCAGTAATACGTCCTCAGAAAAAACTAAGCGTTATAGAAGATGACCCTGATGATAATAAAATCTTAGAGTGCGCCTTAGAAGCAAAAGCGGACATAATTGTTTCTGCTGACAAACATCTATATACGTTAAAAGAATTCAAAGGAATAAAAATTATCCATACAACCTCACTAAAGTATGTGTTCCCTCAACTCAAAAAACCAGAAAATTAATAGAATTGAAAGTGCTTATGTTTGGCTGGGGCGGAGGGATTCGAACCCCCGAATGCCAGTACCAAAAACTGGTGCCTTACCACTTGGCCACGCCCCATCGTTAAGTGACAGAAGCGATAATACTCGTTAATCAATCTAACGATTGCAAGTTTTACCTTTATCTATTGCTTTAACAGATTGATTTTAGCGCACTTATTCGGAATGTCCAAAAAGCCGCACACTACCCTCGAGGGCTATTGACACTTGAAGCGATGTATTTTTTGGCGTAAAGTTTCTACTACGTTATGACTCATCTAGAACAGAACCTCGCAGAATACATTGTGCCGCTCAATATGAATGGCTTGCAAGGCCGTATGCTTCGAGTGCCTGCTCATGGCAGGAAAAAGCGCGATATACTGCTTATTTATGGCCATCATGCGACACTGGAACGGAGTGCGAAGCTCGTTAATGAGTTGGCCAAATATGGTTCGGTTACAGTGCCCGATTTGCCGGGCTTTGGGGGCATGGAGAGTTTATATAAGCTGCACGATAAGCCAACCCTTAATCGCTTAGCAGACTATACGGCGTCATTTATTAAACTGCGCTATAGGCGCCGTCGATTGACGATTGTTGGTGTAGGCTTTGGATTTGTCATTATAACCCGAATGTTGCAACGTTATCCTGATTTGGTTAAAAAAATTGATTTTGCGGTAAGCCTTGGTGGTTTTGCGCACTATGACGATTTTAGTTTCAATAACAGACAGCAAGCGTACTACCGACGATTGACTCGAGTATACAGCTGGCGGTTACCGGCTTTTGTGCTGAAGCATACCGTTTTACCGACACAGATTTTAGAAAAAATGTACAAAACGGATGTTACTAACGACAAACTGCGTAAACTTGGCGCTGAGCTATTACCAGGTGAGCCTGCTGATGATGTGATAGCTTGGACGGATAATGACCTACGTACTCACATGTTGACCATCTCAGCGATGTTGTCAGTAGATAATTGCATCACTCCAATAAACCTACCCGTATGGCATGCGCCCCTGGCAAGCCAACAGTACTTAAATAAGCATATTGTTGATCAACATCTGCGTATTGCATTTAAGGGCCTACATTCGGCTGCACTTCCTCCGGCTCGTAAAAAAAATAGACGTCATCCAGCTAAGCCAGCACCAATATCGTTGTCGCCAGCGCTCCGTCGGGCACTAGCTAGACCGAGCCGAACCAAATGATAAGCGTTGCGTGAAACTGAAATCGTGCAATAATACATGTATGTTTGGTTTCCACCGACGAAATAAAGATAACGAAATTTGGGTAAACGTTTCGAACCGAACACTGGTACGTATAATCTTGTGGGTTATGGCGGCTTTTGTTGCAATTACAGCAGTCCATAAAGGCGAACATGCGTTACTACTAATCTTTACGGCCTTTTTCTTAGCGCTTGCACTCAATGCTCCTGTTCACTGGCTGGCTCTGCATCTTCCTGGTAAACAACGTGGTAGTCGAGGTATAGCGACTTTCGTCTCCTTTCTTATTGTCGTTATTGTGCTAGCTGGTTTCTTGGCTCTCATTGTTCCTGCTCTCGTACGTGACACGCACACGTTTGTTGAGAGTGTGCCACATTTAGTTCAAGAGGCTCGGAATAAAAACGATTCGTTCAATAAATTAATCAGTAAATATCATCTTCAGAACCAGGCAAGTTCCTTGTCGAACCATATAACCTCACGACTACATGATCTTGTAGGACCTGCCGTATCAACCTTAAGCTCACTCGCTGAAAGTGTAATCTCGGTGCTTGTAATCTTGGTGTTGACCTTTATGATGCTCGTCGAAGGCCCTTATTGGATAGGTCGTTTTCACGAGTTGATGTCGCAAGAGCACAGTAAGCGTAGCCAACGCCTGAGCGCTGATATGTATAAAGTTATTCGAGGCTACGTGAATGGGCAAGTACTACTGGCCATTATCGCTGCTCTTCTCATTACTCCAGCTCTGTTTATTTTGCATATTAGTAACCCGCTCGCATTAATGGTAATAATCTTTTTAGCAGCATTAATTCCCCTATTTGGTCATACCATTGGCGCAGTGATTGTTACGGTTGTAGCATTCTTTCACTCGCCATGGTCAGCGCTTATTATCCTGGCATATTACATTTTGTATATGCAAGTTGAGAACTACATTATTCAGCCCCGAATTCAAGCTAATACAACAAACTTATCGCCCTTACTTGTGGTTCTCGCAGTTGTCATTGGAGTGAGCTTCGGTGGTCTGTTTGGCGGGATAATAGCAATTCCTGTCACCGGCTGTCTGCGTGTTCTTGTAGTGGATTATTTAAAGAGTCACGGTAAGCTTGAAGAAGTTCACGCGACAAGTGCTCCACCTACACCCGATACCATATAGAGCCTCCCGGCGTATCACGTACACCGATTCCCTGCTTCGCCAACTCGTTACGCAGTTCGTCTGATTTAGACCAATCCTGTTCTGCGCGAGCTGTTTCACGCCGAGTAATGAGCTTTTTATGAGCATCACTAATGTCAGGTTGTTTCATGAGATCAAGGCCTAAGAGCCCATCGATTTCAGACAAACGGGCTTCAAAGCCTTCTACCGTAATTCTTGAAACAAGTTGATCAGCTATAGTTGAGAAGTAGTCGTCAATATTCGATAAAGCTTGTGGTGTATTGAGGTCATCAAGCAAGGGCTTACGAATGTCTGCGGTCGCTGTGCTATCTTGAGGAGCTATGCTAGCATCGGTGAGTTGCCACCGTAATACCGCAATGCCATACCAGTTGTTCAAGCGACTTTGGGCGGCTGTTAAGGTCCCCCAGCTAAATTTACTCTGTGTCCGGTAATGAGATTCTAGGACTAGTAGTCGAAACGTCATCAAGTTGTAGCCCTTGGCTTCAATATCTTCAAGGGTTATGCCGTTACCGGCGCTTTTGGCAATTTTTTCTCCTTCAACCAGAACATGATTAGTGTGCATCCACGTAAGGGCCAGTGGTTTACCAGTCACTGCTTCACTTTGGGCAATTTCATTAGTGTGGTGTATGGGCACGTGATCAATACCGCCAGAATGGATATCAAGTGTCTCACCTAGAAACTTCATGGCTATGGCAGAACATTCAATATGCCAGCCTGGAAAACCTTTGCCCCATGGGCTATCCCATTCCATGTCACGGTTATGATCTTTTGGTGAGAACTTCCAAAGTGCAAAGTCAGAAGCGTTTTTCTTTTGAGGATTCACAATAATGCGATCAGCCGTCTGCTGTTCATCTAGATCAAGCTGAGCAAAATCGGCGTATTTCGGAAACTTGGAGGTGTCATAGTAAACACCGTCATCAATAATGTAGGTAAAGCCTTTAGCCTCAAGTCGTTTGATCAGGTCAAGCTGCTCCTTAATATGCTTGGTAGCTCGTTCCAGATAACTAGGCTGTAAGAAGTTTAGTCGCTCTAGACCATCAATAAAGTAAGTACTATAGAACTCAGCTATATCCCAAGCTGTCTTGCCTTCTCGCTTAGCTCCCTTTTCGAGTTTATCTTCACCGTCATCGGCGTCGCTCGTTAGGTGGCCCACGTCTGTAATGTTCATAACCCATTTAGGCTGGGCGGCCTCAGCTATGAGTGCCCGAATCAGCAGATCATACCGAATAAAAGTGAACCAGTTGCCGATATGAGGGTAGTCATAGACCGTGGGACCACAAGTATAGACAGTTACAACTGGAAGATTTTGCGGCTTCAGTTCCTCAACTTCTTTGGTTAATGAATTATACAGTTTCATATTTCTCAATAAACTTTCCGATAGTTTGATTTACCTCATCCATAATATCAGCGTGCAAACGATAGTCATGCTCTGAGTTTACTTCATGTATTTCTTTAGGCTCTGCTGTGGCCTCAAACATATTCTGAACCTGTTCCGGAGTCGATAGTACGTCTTTAGTGCCGTAGAAGAATAATTTAGGTTTCGTACACTTCTTCAAGTCTTCAAGGGCATCGTATTGTTGTTGATCTTCAAAATAACTAAACGGAAGCTCAAATTTCTGTTGTTCGCTAGTTCTGCTTGTTCCGGGCGGGATATCACGGTAAGAAACGTTCACTTCGCCGGTAGCTGTAGGTAAATCAACGGTTGTTGGGCCATTAAGCGCCATAGCCGCCACAAACAGTTTAACATGTGGGTTAGTCGTGCCGACGAGCATCGCCAGTTTGCCGCCGTTACTGTGCCCAACTAAAAGCGTTGATCTATTGCCAAAATATTCAATTAATTCATTAATCGCCGCATGGTAGTTAGTTACCGTGTACAGATCAATATTGCCTGGGCTTTCCCACGTGCCTGGTGGGTCAAAGGATACCGCATAATAGTCTTTAGATGATAGGTAGTCTGCGGCGGAACGCATATGGGCATAGTCTTTAGTATCGAGCCGACCAGGTAATACTAAAGCTAGCTTTACTGAGTTGATATCACCTCGGATATATGCGGCAAGCTGAAAACTTCGTGTTTGTATAAGGTTCATGCCGTTAACCTCGTGAATTGGGATTTATCAAATTGCAGTTCCGCATTAGTCTCGCTAATCGAAACATAATTTTCTCGTTGAAAGGGTGGAGTATTAATGACGGCTAGAATCAATCCATCAGTAGGGACTGTAAAATGAGTCGTACGTGGTGGCGTGATAACGACAGAATCTTTGCCGATCTTCTGTTCATTGTGCCCAACGACGCTAACACCCTCGCCTTGTATGACGATATATATTTCAGTTTCATTATTATGGTAGTGAGGTTCGGCGACCTTTAACTGGCGCATATCAGCAATGGCGAAACTTTCATTGAGTCGCTGTATAGGATTTGGAATCTCGTACACTAAACCACAGCCAGTCACTTGAGGACTTGTATTCTTTACAATGTCCTGCCAGTCTCGTAACGTATCGACGTATGATTTCCAGGCGGCAACTACTTCATCTATGCTGTTCATGACTTATCATTTAGTGTATCAAGAAGCTCAGTGGCTCTGCGAATAGTATCAGTTTTGAGATCATCAAATTGCCGACCATCTTGGATCTTGAAACCGGCAGCATATGGGTGGCCACCACCGCCGAAGTGTTCAGCGAGCGTATTGCCGATCGCAAAACCAGGATTACAACGAACGGCGGCTGTAATCCTGCCATTGTCATACTGTTTAAAAACAATACTTATAGCCACACCAACAGTTTGTAGCATTTCATACTGAATCAGGAGCTTAGGATTATACATGGGGCTATATTCAGCAATTTCTGTCTGCGGTACTCGAACTATAGCTATACGGTTGTTCGCAAAGAATTCAGTGCGCTCTAGCAGCCGAGCCTTATAACGAAATATCTCAACTGGCATCTTACTTAGTTCACGGCGGCGTTCCTCGAGTTGCTGGCGGTCAACGCCGGCCTCGATCATAGCCGCCATAACTCGATAGGTGCTGGCCGTAGTTTGACCGTTGCTGAGGCCTTGGGTATCGCCTAAAATGGCTGTCATTATGAATTCTTGGGCTGAGATTGTAAGTGACCAATTTAGTTTTTTGGCAAGATCAAAAATTAACTCGCCAGTTGCAGAATAATCGACACTGTTGAGCATGACTGTCATAAAGGGTATCTCATTACCAATGCTGGCATGATGATCGAGTATGATACACGGTTTATTTGCCAGCCATCCTTGATGGCCCGAATGTGCTAACTTTTCAAACAACGTCATAGTGGAGGCATCAACAATGATTGTGGCATCAAACTGCTGCGGTAATTCGCTACTGATTCTGTCCCAGCCGCTAAGGTACTTTAAATAACCCGGGATATCAACGGCGCAGTATAATAAAGGGTTTTTGCCGAGCTCATGCAGAATCTGCTCAAGCGCTAAGGCGCTACCTAAGCTGTCGGCATCAGGGTTATCTGCCTGAAGAATTACAATCGTTTGTGCAGCTTCGATCAGTTCTTTGACTCGAGTGACGTCGGAATCATTGTTCATACTATCGTCCTACCTTCCAGGGCTCGTCCCAAAGTGATTTGATCGGCGTATTCCAAGTCCACACCGATTGGCAAGCCACGAGCCAACCTGGTGATTGTAAGCTTTCGATGACCAATTTGCTGTTGGATATACAGAGCTGTGGATTCACCCTCGACGCTGGCATTGGTAGCGAGAATTATTTCTTTAACTTTATCCTCATCTATACGCGTAATCAGCTCAGTAATGTGAAGTTGCTCAGGTTCGATGCCGTCAATCGGGGACACTAAGCCGCCGAGAACGTGGTATGTACCCGTAAACTGGCCTGTCTTTTCGAGTGCAACAATATCGAACGGTTCTGCTACGATGGCAATTATAGTTTTATCGCGACGTGGGTCGGTATATAAATCTGAAAGTTCCTGATCAGCAGGAATGAGTGCGAAGGTTTTTTTGCAGTAGCTGATGCCACTATGTAGTCCTTCAAGACTCTTAGCCAGTTGCTGGGCCTGATCGTTGTCATGACGCACCAAGTAGTACGCATAACGCTCGGCAGTACGTGGTCCGACGCCAGGTAGCTTGCCCAGCGCCTCAATAACCTCAACTAGTGTAGGTGGCAGTACATTCATTATCTATAGTTTATCATTGACTGGGCTGTTGTGGTCAGCGATCAATGATAATAGGACTTTTTAGAGGCCGAGATCGCCCAAAGCGCCCATCATAGGTTGCATTTTCTCAGCGGCAATTTTTTGACTTTCGGCAATGGCTTCTTTGACGGCATCTTCAACCCACCGCTCTAACTCGCCGATGTCGTCAAGGTCAATCGACTTGGGATCAATATGAACTTTTTTAATCTTTTGCTCACCAGTAATCTCGACGCGGACAGCACCGTCACCTTTTTCGACTTCAATAACTTGTTTCTGTAAATCTTTTTGGATCTTTTTTACTTTCATCAGCATCTTGGCTTGGTCTAGTCGGCTCATGGGCTTACTCCTTATGTAACGTTGTTATTGTATCAAAGTTCACGGGCTTGTGGGTAAAAACGGCCTGGGTTGCGGGGGCGTACGGCCAGGCGATAAAGTATCGTCGTAGCTGATAGTTACAGCTCACGATCACTGCTAGAATTACGATCGTCATGCCAACGCTGCGAGCCACTGGATTATGCGGGAATACACTCAACCATAACTCCCATATATATAGCACGCCGACAGCAATGGTTATATATACGGCTGGCAACAATATTGTGATAGTTACAGCACCACCAATTACGATTAAGATTATACCAACAATGACGGTGCCTAGGAGGTATTTAGACCGTCCAAGCTTACGGCCAACCCAAAAACTATACAAGCCAAAAACAAACATTGCGTCCTCAAAAACATCAAGGAGCGGCAAATGGCCTAACCAGTGGGTTGGATTGGCAGGTGCCCAAGCGAATAGTGTCAACGGAATATGATAGAGATTACGGACTAGTCCCATGAGGCCTGGCCATGCGGCCGGTAGGCCTAAAATCTCACGGCCTAAACTTGGTTGTTTGAATATTGCCCACCCAAGCGGTATCAATAGAACAACCAGTAACGCGCCAGCCATTGATTTTAGCACTATCGTAATATGTTTTAGCTCATGGAAAATGGTTTGACGTTGCCAAATGAGGGCTGCAAGTATAAACCATACTATGCCAGGTACATACAGGACTGCCCCAACAATAATAACGCCTACTAAAAGCACAAAATTACGGTGCAGCGTATGCTTCATCCATAATCCCCCCGTCATCAGTGCCAAAATGCTCAGGAGTAAGACGTTAGGAGTGCCAAGTCGAGCAGTACCTAAAAACCAGGCGGAGGTTGCACACATGGCCGTACCGGCCCCGGCTGCAAAATTACCATGCCAAAAACGCAGAACAATGAATAATAATATCAACGCAATGCCGCCATACAGGGCAGCAACAAGACGACTAGCTCTGATACTTACTGGTCTGAAATGGATCGCAAAATGTTGCAAGATTGTGAAGGGTGCATTAATAGGGTGTGACCAAATTGTATGCAAGCTTCGACTTGCAGTTCGGGCAGCAACTTCTGAAGCACTTAAAGCGGCTGGCTGCGTGCCAAGATGGGCCAATAGCAACACCGACAATACTACAACTACGCCAACTAAGATAACGAGTTGGAGCCAAAACTCTGTAAATAATACGCGGAATTTTGTTTTCACTATACGCTCAGTATATCATTTGGATGCGGTGAGCTAACGCTTAAAAGATGGATTTAATCAACCATCGATTCACGACGCTTAGTGTCGAGTGAGCGGAAGCGTTGCTTCTCGCGATCAAAGTAAAGTTCAATCCCGCCAGTCGGACCATTACGATGCTTTTTAATTAAAATATCAGCAATATTTTTACGTTCAGTGTCAGGTTTATAATATTCTTCACGATAAATGAATGATACGACATCGGCATCCTGCTCGATTGATCCTGATTCACGAAGATCAGCCAGCTGAGGAATTTGCGGGCTACGACTCTCGACAGAGCGACTGAGCTGCGAAGCGGCTATGAGCGGCACGTTAAGTTCGCGGGCTATAGCCTTTAGTCCACGGGAGATTTCTGATACTTCTTGAACACGGTTAGCATCCATGCCGTAGCGGTTACCGCCGCTCATTAATTGCAAATAGTCAACAATAATCAAACCAAGCTCGCGTTGGTGAGCTTCACGGCGGGCTTTCGTCCGCAGATCACTGACCGTAATACTTGGCGTATCGTCAATAAAAATGGGGGCTTCACTGAGAGTTCCCATGGCATGACTCAGTTTCTCGAAATCAGCATCTGTTAAATTACCAGTTCGCAGCGCCCAGGCGTCGACACCCGATTCTACAGCTAGCAACCGATCCACGAGTTGCTCCTTACTCATTTCAAGGCTAAATATCAAGACTGCTTGTTTAGATTTAACGGCAACATTATGAGCAATATTGAGGGCTAGTGCCGTTTTGCCCATACTTGGTCTGGCCGCTAATACGAATAAGTCTGACCGTTGCAGTCCTGCTAAGATTGCATCAAGATCTTTGAACCCAGTTGGCACGCCCCGGATCTTACCTTTGTCTTTGTGGAGTTCATCAAGCCGATCGAAACTTTCAGCCAAAATTTCTTCAAGACTGACGACACTTTGCTTAACATGTTGCTGACTTACTTCAAACAGCCTGGTTTCGGCCTGGTCAATTAAATCGCGAAGACTTTTAGTCTCATCAAAACCAAGCTGGGTCATGTCTTGTGAAGCCTCAATCAGCCGGCGGCGTAAAGATTTTTGAGCTACAATTTCAGCATACTGCTCAATGTGGGCTGCGGTTGGCACGAAATTCGTGAGTTCGGTTAAGTAACTGGCTCCACCAATCATGTCGAGTGTGCCGGTCATCTTAAGTTGATCGGCCAGTGTCAAGACATCTATCTGACTGTGTTTTTCGTATAGTTGGATTACAGCTTCAAAAATACGTCGATGTCGAGGGTCAAAAAAATCAATGGCTATGATTGAGTCAGCGATTTTAATGATGGCGTCACCGTCAATAAGGATTGCCCCGAGTAAACTGGCTTCAGCATCAAGGTTTTGGGGTGGTTCATTGCGTGTCGTAGGATCCATGGTGATACTCATGATTCTAGCAGCTCTGCACCACCAAAAATATTGCTTATGCTTTCAACCTCTGCACTGTCAATTGTTACGAGGGTTTCGCCAACTGGCTCGTCTATAATCTCGGGTTGCTTAGCCAATGATTCATCAACAACACTAGTGACAGTAACATTTTGCCCGGTTAACTCAGATATAGCGGTAATAATTATGCGACGATTCACGGCTTCGTTAACTCGCTTTTGATGGAATGCAAACCGGAACGCCAATGTTAGATGATCACCGTCCCACGTTGGTTGCGCGAGTCGTAGGACACTATACAACGTATTATGTGTGCGTTTAATAATGTTTAAAACTTCTGGCCAGGCGACGTCGCTGCGGCTAATCTTGGCGGCGCTAACTGCCGGTTTGGAAGTGGCTTCTACAGGTTTCGCTGCTTCTTCAACCACTGGTTTGGTGGGTTTTTTAGGGACATTGACTGCCTGAGGTTTGGTGGACGTTGTTTCTGGAGCCGACTTGGCTATCGTCTCAGTGGCGTTTATGCATTCCAGAAGAGCTATCTCGAGAGCCACAGTTGGATTCGGTGACACTGGCACTTCAATTAAGGCTGCTAATAACTTCAGGGCTGAGGCTTTTGGCAGGCTACTATGGTCCGCAACAATGTCTGATCGCCACTGCTCACCAAGTTGTTTGGCAATCCTGGCGGCTTCGTACCCCTGGTCGCGCAAGACACCCAAGGCTAGCATGGCTTCGCTGACATCTTGATTGGCAATTGCCTGATTCACGTCGTCAATAAGTTTAGCTGGCGCTTGACCGACAGCATTGAGAACACTCGTGCTCGTAATACGGCCAGTTTGGTTACGAACCTGATCGAGCAGACTCGTGCTATCGCGAAGGCTGCCATCACCATGCACTGCAATTAGACGAAGCGCTTCATCATCTATGTCAATTTTTTCAGCAGTAGCTATTGTTCTTAAATGTGCTGCGGCCTTATCTGTCACTACGGGCCGAAAGGTAAAGCGCTGAGTACGACTGATTATTGTGTCTGGTAGCTTGTGAGCTTCGGTTGTCGCTAAGATAAAAATAACGTGTGCAGGTGGTTCCTCGAGGATTTTAAGCAAAGCATTGAAGGCCTCACGAGTTAACATATGTACCTCGTCAATAATATAAACCTTATACTTAGCACTCGTTGGTGCACTGTAGACACGCTCACGTAATTCGCGGATCTCATCAATCCGGCGGTTAGAGGCGGCATCAATTTCAATAATATCTAAATGAGATGATTCCTCGTTATAGGGCAAATCATTAACGGCATGTGCCAAAATACGAGCCACACTGGTTTTGCCGACGCCTTTTGGACCAGTTAATAGGTAGGCATGGCTCGGCGTCCCCAGCTTAAGAGTGTGTTCGAGGACGGTCGTGATATGTTCTTGTCCCACGATTTCGGCCAACGATTTAGGCCTGTACTTACGATATAACGCCTGCCCCATGTCTTATTAGTATACTCGTACCTGGGCGTAGGCTCCAAGAATTGACCGTCAAGCGTTTACAGGTTGCATAAGGAGTATATAATATACATGTAATGAAAGATCACGACACGTACACTTGGACACGTCGAAAACGCTTTGCGTATGTACTGCGTCGTACCCGTTCACTCGTCGGCTTGCTGCTGCGGTTTGTTCTCGCCAGTCGCGGCGATGAACGGCAGCAAACGTATGACCGTTTATGTACTTTTATGTTGGAGGCTGGAGGGGTGTACACCAAGTTCTTGCAGGGTGTTCTACTGGGCGTCCCAGAAGTTCAGGATTGGGTTAAGCGTCAAAATGTCGATTTCTTTGAAAACGTTCCTACTGAACCGCTGGATGTGCCTGACATTTTACGAGCTGAACTTGGCGAGCAGGTTGAGCGCTTGCAGGTTAGCAGCGAAGTCCTCGCTAGTGGGACGTTTGCTCAAGTGTATGCTGGTTTACTCGATTCATATCAACCAGTCATCGTGAAAATTCAACGTCAGACCATTCGACCATCACTTAAAAACGATGTCTGGCTTCTAAAACATTTTGCTCGTTATGGCCGACGACTATTGACCAGTGTCGATGCTGATATTACGGCAATCTCCAAAGATTTTACCAGAATGACGTTAGCCGAGATGGACTATAAACGTGAGGCACGGCTGGCTGAGTTAATGCGGCAAAGAGTCGGCACAGCGCATCCAGAGATTGTTATACCGGTGACTTTTACCGAGTTATCCACAGAGCACATTATAATCCAGCAACGGCTGGGTGGCACATCACTTGCTGAACTACTGTACCGTGAAAAGCCGCTGACTGCACTCGAACGTCAGAGCCTGCAAGATACCATGACACTTATCCTAACGCTGCCTTTCACTACCGGCCTTGTTCACGCTGATCCACATCCGGGTAATATTCGTTTACTTGACGATTCGCGAATTGCTTTACTTGATTTTGGAGCTGTTGATGATACGCCTGTTGAAGTTGATATTTATCGTCGTTTGTTAGGAGCTGTTATAAAAGCTATGGATGGAACAATGACCGCGTCTGAAGCTCTCGATGTGTACTTTGCAACCTATGCCCCTAGGCTATATAACGCTATTGAGGTCACTGGTCGTGCATTAGGATTGCCCCCGATCCTACCAATGTTTGCTGAGTTCAGTATGGGTAATAAACAGGCTGGTGAACCGTTATCCAAATTTAAGGGCAGTATCTTAGCCTTAGCTGATATCAACAAGCTAGTTAACCCCAATAATCGATTTGCACTGCGTAGCTCTTTCCACAATGTGTCGTATGCGCGAGCCGCCCACACGATTATGCAAACCATGCAGCTACTTGAGCTCGAGACTGAGATGATCTCCTCTTTGCATTCTATTAGTCAGCGGATGCAGACACAACCTGATCTATTTACCGCTCCCCAAGCTTCGAATCTTTCAGTAGTCGAAGCCAAAGAAATTGTCTACGGGTGGTTAGAAAAAGTGCTGCAACGTAACCCGCTGATGGCAGCTGATCTTCGAGATGTGTTTATCACTATGAAACGCGCTGATCGTAATCAGGCTCAACGTGCCGCCGCTGGTCGTCATTCCTAAGATTTTTGAAGAGAGCTGGAGCTATAAGGCTGCTTCGAGAGCCGCCCACTCAGCGTTCGTGTCGTCTTCTGGGACGTTGACACTCACCTGGTCACCAGGCTTGGCTTTGAAATACGTAACACTTGCCAGTAATACTCGGTAACTTCTTGTATCGACCTCCACAAAGTAATGGCCGTTCTCTAGTTTAAGCGTACCGACGACTTGTTTACGTGGAACTGGGCCAATCTGTTTATATAGGAAGGCTCCGTCGTCAGCAATCGTTAGTTTAAGGATATCACCCTGGACGAGCTTCGATTTACTCGCATAGTTTGCTGGGACAGGATAGGTTTTTGCATCAGACCCAACCATGCTTTGGCCGTCAAAAACACCTTCAATAACCTTACCAAGAACTTCTTCTTTGGAACTCGTGACTACATGCGAATCCTCACCGACTAAACTAATAAGTAGTTCGGTAGCGGCGGCCAAATTGGTCTCCGCTTCTTGAATGAGAGCCCGCAGTCTTTTGATTTGTTTATCTGCTACTTCTGCCATCTCTTTCCTTACCATAAGTGTTTGTTTGTATACACTTCTGTTTCAAAGCTACCATTTTTTTTTACACAAGTCAAAGTTCTGACCCCAACCTGTGGAAAACTGAAATGCAAAATATTATCAGTGGTGCTCTTGAGGCGATCGGGAGCTTAAGCTAATTCGGCAGTTGCGCCGGCAGCTTCAAGTGCTTTCTTAGCGTTCTCGGCATCGTCTTTCTTGGCCTTTTCGAGGATTGCTTTAGGTGCACCATCAACGAGGGCTTTGGCTTCGCCAAGTCCTAGTTGCGTCAAATCCTTAACAGCCTTAATGACGGCAACCTTTTGAGCGCCTGGATCTTTAAGGATAACGTCATATTCACTCTTTTCCTCAGCAGCAGGTGCGGCTTCAGCAGCAGTAGGAGCGGCCATTGCAGCAGCTGGTGCAGCAGCGCTAACACCCCAGTACTCTTCGAGGAACTTTACGAACTTACTAATCTCGAGAGCTGACATTTTGTTCAGCTCAGCAACTAACTTTTCAAATTCTTTTGGTACAGTTACGTTTTTCTCTTCAGTCTTCTTATCTTCATCAGCCATGGTAGGCTCCTTTCTTATTGCTCAAGCGCCTCTGCGCGAGCAGTTAATACCGTTAATACACTTCGTACATTGCCGCTTAAAACACCAACGAAACCACTGAGCGGTGCGGCGACGGTGCTAACCAGCATACCACGCAATTGTTCTTTGCTTGGTAGCATGGCGAGCGATGTAACGTCTTCGGCGCCAATGAATTGGCCGTCGACAGTAAAGGCACCGACAAACTCGAGGGTTGGGTTCGTTTTGGCAAAATCGTTTAGACTTTTGGCCGGCGCAACCTCATCATCACTATTAAACGCATAAAGCAACATACCCTCAAGCATGCTGGTATCGAGGCTTTTTAAGTGATCAGTTTGCTCAATAGCCTTTTTAACCAAACGGTTTTTAGCAACTTTAATCTTTGTACCATTTTGTCGTGCATCGCGTCGCAATGATTGTAGGGCTTGCACTGATGTACCTTGATACTTAGCGACCACTGTTAACTTAGATGTGCCAAGCATTTCGGCAACATCGCCAACGACCTGGTTCTTCTCAACTTTGGTTAATGCCATATAGGAATTCTCCAGATTAATGATTAACGTAAGATCATCGACCGATTAGTCTTACGATTGTAACGTTGCCAAACAAAAACGTCTTTGCTCCTATGACCAAAGACGCTGAAACTCCATCAAGAGATTTGTCTTACCTTGGTAGCATTCTTAAGTTCGTTAGAACCGCTACTGTCTTTGGCAACTTGCATATAATTTTAGGCTATATCTGGTGAGCTGTCAAGTATTACTCAGTACCCAGAACAATGCCAGGGTGCTGTTCCTCGAACTCGGATAATGATAAAGCTACCCCTCCTATCACGCAGTGGGTTCGTAATGACTGTTTTGCCGCTCGCTCTCTGTCTTCAGCTGTCTGAACTGGTCTAGCCGGCTCAGGCTCTGGTATACCTTGGCCCGTCTGGCGCCATTCACCGGCAACTTCCGTGTAAACAGTTGGTGCTGGGGTAGCCAACGGACGAGATTGTTCCTCTCGGCCTTTTAATACGCTCGGTAGTGCATCCCTCATTTCTTATTGTTTTCCTTTCAACCAAAAAGCCCCGCGGGTGCGGGGCTGGTTTTTACGTTATTACTAAAACTCACGCCCGCATATATCGGTGTACGATGATTGCCTTGGCGATAATCATGTGAGTCATAGTAAGTAATCTTACGCTTTTCCTATGACCCGGTCAAGACCTATTCACTAGCCCTTCGTATTGTCATAGTATCTTCATATTCTCGCATAGCAGCAAGCGTTGCTGGGTCAATGTTCTCCGTAAGTTCAGGTAAATCTATTGCTCTTTCGTCAGGTCTGTGAGGGCAAGTATCCAAAGCATCTATTGTGCCACTCGTTACGGATGCAGCATACCCAATCCTAGCCTTAGTACCCTTACCGACCCAATCAACGCCACCATCACCGCGGCCCCGTTCGCCTTCAATGTAATCTCTCATGCTAATCTCCTTTAAATTAAAAACAGGCTTTTGATTGAAGCCTGATGTTAGGACTGTACTTAGGCGTATGTATACGCTCAGGCTTCAACCATACTGAAGCACAGCCCTTGAAGGCCGAGGAGGAGACTGCGCCAATAGTTAAAACTCATACTAATTTATAGTAGCTCACAGACGAAGAAATTACAAATTTGTTCTTGATTTTTTATTTAAACGCTGTACTATAAATAGCTCAAAGTGGTATTCGATAATAGGAGAGAGTAATATGCCCAACAATAGAGGTCTTGACGGGTACGCCCCACTACCACACCCTGACACGGTCATCGATAGGATTGCTACGTGGCGAGATGAAGGCCACGCGGCTGACTTTGATCCAGCGCCTTTAGATGCCGTTAGACAGCGTATTGATGTGGTCAACCAGACGCTTGGCCATGTCGCGGCAGACCAATCCTAATTCGATAATTTCTTTAACTTAAATTGGGTATAACGTTCAGCGGCCAGGCGCGTTAGTTCAGGATTCTCATCTTGGTTAATGAATTTCATGGCTTCAGCCATGAGTGGATGGACTTCAGCTAGTTTTTCGTGCATTTCTAAGACCAGTTTTCGATAACCAGGGTGACCCTGAGGGCTGGTACGCAATTCATGAAAATGAAAGGCCTCGCGGGCATTATAGGTTACCTTCCAGCGCATTTTATGTCCGAGAAGGGTGGCATACTGTGCTTCGAGTGGCAGATGAGCTTTCTGTAGCTCGCTATACAGAGCTAAACTGATGTCGAAACACTGATCAAACAGATCAGTCAATCCAGCTTCGTCAACAATTTCAGGGATATCATAGCCATAACGGGGTGTCAAAAGCTGCCATTCCATATCATCAACCATACGGTGCCGCTGTAAATCGCGAAAGATTCCGTAATCACAGACAAGATCCCAGCTGTAGTGAGCCTTCTCTAGAGCTCGCCCAGGACGGTGGCGGCGATTAAGCCGCTCACCCATATAGCCTTGGAAGACTTCTACTTTGCGCTCGTATGGCCAGGTTTTAACTTGTTTCTGAAGCTCATCGAGTGGTAAATCGCTATGTTCATACAGCATATCAGCTACAAGGTCGAGTTCGTTGCGTGGTGAATAGTCGACCAATGTAACTGCCTGCTGTTCGACAGCATAATTAGTTGATAAATGCTTCTTGGCTAGCTCGCTAACCTTTTGTCGGGTGGTAGCCTGATAGGCGATCATCGCTCCACCACGATCTGGCTTATCGGCTCGCTCCAAAAACGTTTGCATGACTTTTCGTGACTCGGCAAGCATATGTTTACCGGTTTCACGAGCTTCAGGTAACGAGTCACCAAGTAAATGCATAATTAAGCTCTCCAGCGCTTGGCCTGAGGCAAAGATACCGACGGTCGAAGTGGTTGCGACTGGTAGTAGGGGCCGAGCAGCATCGCACGCCTGCGCTCGGGTGGCCGCTCGCCAGGCACCATCGCGTTCAGCCTCTGGGACTGTCGAGCCTTGCTGAATATATGTCGTGAGCTTATGTACTAGCTCTGAATAGATATCAAAAAGCTTATCCATATCAGCCTCGTAGCGTTTTTTGAGTTTATTACTCAGATACGGCGGTACATAATATCGATAGCGACCGTTCGCATCTTTCTTATCGAAGTATATATACCGGGTGGACTGCTCAAGGTAGGCTGCTAGTCGCCCCCATTCAAGTTTTTTAGTCAGTAAATTGCTGGCATTCTCGACAACGAGGTGCTGGCCAGCTAGTTGCTGCACGGAATCATCACCGTAGGCCGTGATAATCCGTTGTAAGAGCTTTTCATCTTTACCGAGTTGGGTGGCAAACTCGTCAAGAATAGTTACTCGCATATCATCACCGCGTCGGCTGAGTCGAGCCATGGCTGCTGCGATCGTAATGGGGCTAAGTTTGTCAGTAAACGCATAGATGTCTTGGTCGGGGCTAGTAACGACGTCACGTAAATACTCGGTACCAGCTGGTGTGACAATAAAGTTACCCAGCTTGTTTTTGGTGAGGAGTGCCCCTTCATCAGTCTGCTCAGAGCTGGACTGAGCGGGCTCAACTGTGCTGCGCTTGTTCTCGATGATTTGCTTAATGGAAGCGGGTGGCGTGACAGCGCTGGCTGCACTGGTTTCCCGAATGGCCAGCGTATCGGCAACATGTTTCCAAATTTCATTGGCGATCGATTCGGTGTCCTCAGTTGCAAAGACAACTGGCAGTTTGCGTTGCTCGGCTTCCCATAGGTAGCCAGCCCTCACCCGCTCTAAAAAGCTCGCCTCAAGATTATCAAAGCGTTCGCCAGCACCGCGGCCTGCCATACGTTCCAGCAGAACATTAACGGGAGCATCCAGTACGATACACAAGTCTGGTTCGACACCATGAACAGCAAAGTTAATAATTTGGTTGATAGTTTCGTAGTCAGGCACATCACCGCGACCGTAATATTGAATTGCTAAAGTCGTGAGATAGTTACGGTCGACGACACAGATTATGCCCTGTTCAACACTTCTTTCAATAACTTGTAGCGATTGAGATCGAGCTGCATTATATAAAAGAACTTCGGTGGTAGTATTCATTGGGTAGCGAGGATCCTGCGTGAGCTGACGAATCGCTCGCGCCGTAAGGTCGCTCTGGCTGTCAGGTTCACGCAGCGTTCTAACTGGTAGGCCGGCGATCTGTAAGCGCCGCGTTAATTCCATGATTTGCGTTGACTTGCCAACACCCTGCGGGCCCTCGATAACAATGTATTTGCCTCTATTCATATGGCAAGCCCTCAATCTTAACAGGTAAAACGCGGTTATCTTTGTAGGCTTTTGGTAGCAGCATATCAGGTGACCACGTCTTAACAATTGTTTCTAGATCAGTGCCCTGCTGATATTTACCGCTAAAGTTATTGTCTCGACCGGTGCCGTAATTGCCAGCTACCTCACCAGTTTCATGATAAATTATTTGCGCAATTCGTTCGCCAACCGGCAGGAGCACAGTTTCGCGCTCATTCAGGTTATAAATTTCAAGTGTTAAGCGATTTATATAGCCAGGGTCGATCCAGCCAGCATCAAAACAAACGGCTATACCGTTACGGCCCCAACTAGAGCGGCTACGGACTTCACAAGCTCCTGGAGGCAAGATGCCAAAGAATTCATGCGTATGGGCCAGGATTCGTTCGCGCGGTTTTAATGAGATGACGGGGTGATCCAGTGGAATGTTATTGACTGGCTTAAAGCCATTAAGCTTGCACCATTCGGCGTGCGCCATGGCTTTATAGGGGCCATCGAAATAGCGCTCAACATCTTCACGATCAAACGGGTTATAGATAGTGCGATCGTTCATCCGCTCGATTCGGTAGTAGTGATACCCAAGGGTAACGTCCATACTAGCTTGACTAATATGGCGAGGATTAAATGGTGCGCAAATAATGTGCCCCTCATCAATAGCTTGTCGAATTTGTGTATTGCTATATACTCCCACTGCTTCCCTCCAAATCTGCCTACATTGTACAGTTTGTCAAATCGATGATGCAAGCCGAGCCATTGGTTTTCTTGTTGTATTATTGTACGATCACCCAATATGCATTGACTATTTGAACGTGCTTGAGCTAGTACAACGTCCGTGCCTTGAGATGGTACAATAGAACTGCCTAATATGTCACAAACAACAACACACTCTAACTTAGTTCTGCGCGTGGTCATTTGGGGCGTAGCTGTTAATGGCTTGCTTTTAATTGCTTTTACGCTATTTGATCTGGACGTTTTACATATTCATGGTCATTTGCGTGGGCAATTGCACTATAACGGGTTGACGACAGGGTTACCGCTTATCGAGGGATTAACATTGATTTACCTGAGCTCGTTATTAGCTAGACGAAAGGAGACGGCTTGGGCTGTCACAGTAGGTGTCTATACATTTTTACTTGGAGTAAATTTTTTACAACTCTTGCTGATCGACGCAGATCGTGGCTTGCTACGAACGAGACTACTTCGGGGTATAATCTTCCCACTGGTTGTCGCTGGTGGGCTCTTGTACTACCGCCATGAGTTTACCGTTAAAAGTGATCTACAAAGTTTTCGGCAAACCTTGCCGATTATTGTAACTATTCTAATTGTAACTTTCTTGTATGGCACCGTTGGTTTCCTACTTATGGACGTGCATGACTTTCATCAGACGATTAGCGTTGGGGGCGCCATGCATCACACGATCGATCAATTTGGTCTGACAACCAATCAGCCGTTAGTTGCTTATAGCCATCGGGCTCGGATTTTTATTGACTCACTATCAGTCATTAGTGTTGGAGCGCTGGTTTATGTATTAGTGTCGCTGTTCCAACCGTTAAAGGCTCGATTTATTGACCAAAGTCAAAATCGCGAGTTGATGCGTGATCTCCTTGAGCAGTATCCTGCTGACAGCGATGACTTTTTTAAGCTCTGGCCCCACGATAAGTTATATTACGTCAGCGAAGACCACAGGACGGCGGTGGCGCTCAATGTACAGCGTGGTATTGCATTGACGGTGGGCGATCCGGCTGGCGACAGCCAACGATACGGCCATCTACTTAGAGAGTTTGGTCAGCTATGTCGGAGCAATGACTGGCAGCCAGCTTTTATTCACATTCAAGAGAAGTATCGACCAATATACGAACAACAGGGGTTTGTGCTACAGAAAATCGGTGAAGAAGGGGTGCTGGATATTGCTCACTTTCAGCGTAACGTTGTAACCAATAAATATTTTCGCCACATCCAAAATAAGTTTACTAAACAGGGCTATACCTCTGAGTTGCTGCAGCCACCACATCACGATGCAATCATTAACCGGCTCAATAAAATATCTCAGGATTGGTTGACTCAGCCAGGTCGCGCTGAGCGCGGGCTGTTGATGGGCCAATTTTCCTCGCTTTATATGCAAATGTGCAACCTAATGGTGGTCCGCGACAAGGAAGGTATGATCCAAGCGTTTATCAACCAAGTCCCTTCATTTGATCCAGAGATGTCGAATTACGATTTACTCCGCCACACGTCTGATAGTCCCGGTAATATAAACGACTTTTTACTAATAAATTTTATTGATTTCCTATCCACTCAGGAATCCAAACGGCTTAATCTTGGTCTCTGTCCACTCTCCGGATTATCTAAAGACGAGGCTAACCACTCAGTAATCGATAGCGCTCTACGGTTTGTGTACGCTAATGGCGACCGTTTATATTCATTTAGCGGTCTGCGCCGCTTTAAATCGAAGTATGAGCCGCAGTGGACGCCACGGTATATCGCCTATAAAGGTGGCATTAGAGGCTTCACGCGTACGCTTAATGCCTTAAACCGGGCCATGAAAGCTAAGCCACACCACTTGACCCGTTAAACCGAGGAGAAGTATCGTACTTATTCGATTACGACAGAAATGCTCGGCCCCATAGTCGTAGCAACATGGAGGCTTTTTATGAAGCCACCTTTGACGCTAGCTGGTTTATTGGAGCGAACGCTTGCTAGTAATGCTGTAGCGTTCTCAGTAAGCTTCGCGCTGTTAAAGCTTACTTTCCCAACACCAACATGTAAAATACCGGTACTGTCGACACGGTACTCTACGCGACCAGCCTTAGCCTCGGTTACGGCCTTTGCTAGATCATTCGTCACCGTACCACTTTTAGGGTTTGGCATAAAACCGCGAGGCCCGAGAACACGTGCATATTTACCAAGTGCAGCCATATTGGCCGGAGTTGAAACGAGGACGTCGAAGTCTAGCTGCTGTTTATCGAGCATTTTAGTAATAGCTTCGATACCGCTAACGTCTGCTCCAGCGACTTTGTCGTCACTAAAGACAGCCACTCGAACCGTTTTGCCAGTTCCGCCGGGCAATACAACCGTATCGCGGATGTTTTGATCAGCGTGCTTAGGATCAACGTTGAGCCGGATGTGCATCTCAACGGTAGCATCAAAGGTTGATGGACTTGATTTAACGGCGAGGGCCAAGGCGTCGTTTAGGCTATACGTTTTACCTTTTTCAATAATCTCAGCTGCCTTGCGGAATTTTTTGCCACGTCGCTCAAGTCGTGAACGCGTTGGTGTAATAACGCGTGCCGGTTTCTTCTCAACTTCAGCTTCATCGGTATTTACCTTTCGCTCCTCTTTAGCCTGCTTCTGTTCAACTTCCTTAATGGCCTTGGCACTTCGTTTACCGGCCTTAGCAATGGGCGTATCGGCTTCGGTCTCAACCGGTTTTGGCTCTGGGACATCTGCACCGGCAGCTTTGATAGCTGCCTCGAGTTCGGCAATCGTATTTTTATTGCCGACATCTAACTTTAATTTTTTTGCTGTTTCTACTAATTCGGCTTTCTTGGCCATGATTGATTCCTTTCGTGGTGCAATCGGCCATGTTAGTGGCCTCCCACAAATTAATTATTATTCACCTGCAGCGCATAAACCTACGATTCCTTGTGCAAAGACGTTACCTTGCTCACCAACAACCTCAACAGCATCCCAGTCTCCTGGGTTCGTATCGCCAGCTCGAATACTATCAAGGAGTCTTTGAGCTGCAGGGGTCATTAGGTCAGTTGTGCCGGCTGTGATGAGAAGCTTTGTCAGTATCTCAGGCTCAATAAAAACGGCATGCTCGCCAATAGATCGAACTACGGCATTATGCCTTTCAACGCCCCTTCGTGTAACTTTATCCAGATTTGCTGAGTCAATTATGTCAGTAAGGTCTTCCGGAGTGCCGCGTATTGTACGTGTTATTAGACCTGGTATGTCTGATACCGGTGTCTCAAAGAACTCCCACAGAACTGCTTGCCTATGATCTTTGGTTGTTGGCATGCTACTCGCCTTCAATCTCCACGCCCATACTGCGGGCGGTACCAGCTACCATTTTTTTAACGGCAGCGATATCCTCAGTGTTCATATCGCCAGCCTTTGCTTCGGCAATTTCAGTAAGTTGAGCGTCACTAAGCTTTTTGCTGACTTTCTCACTATTGGGTCGACCAGAGCCCTTATCTATCTTTAGGACGCTTCGAATGAGTTCATCGGTTGCTACGCCGACGGCGCGCCAGTCCATGCTCCGATCGTCGTATATAGTTAAGTGGACGGTAAGATTTTTACCCATTCGGTCTTTGGTTTGTTCATTAAACGGGTTAATGAAGTCCATCATATTGACGCCGTATTGGCCAAGGGTGCTACCAACTGGCGGTGCGGCACTTGCTTGGCCGCCTCGAAGACGCATTTTTAAATTTGCTTTAACTACTTTTGCCATTGATATAATTCTCCATTGCTTGATCGACGAAGCGTTCGATCATGTGCGTAACACAGTCATCTTATCAGATCTTATCTCTGTTGTCTAGGCTAGGAACTCACTAGCCTCGTGCCAAATAGTTTGATAATAACTGGGTATAGCCGTTTGATCTGATTCGTCGCGAGCTATCGAACAGAAACCGATGTATGTGACCATTGTTTCGCGGTTGCCGTCCATAGCGCCGCGTAGCATCTCTTGCAAGTCTCTACGGCCAGCGTCTATTCGAAGAGTTGATAGAAAGCTTGACCCGGGCATAGTACTTATCCGCGTTTTCTCATTATGTAGTAAAAACGCCTGAGCTGATCGAGTTCTTTATTACGTGTAACGACTTCCTCTGTTGATAGTTCGCTAAAACCCATAGTCTAAACTCGCTTGACCTGAAGACTGTCGAGTTCGACGGGAGTTTCACGGCCAAACATATTAACCAGGACTTTTAACTTACCCTTTTGGGCATCAATATCGTTAATAGCACCATCAAAACCTTTGAATGGACCATCCGTAATGTTGACGACATCACCAACTTTGTAGTCAATTTTGTGCTTAGGCTCAGCTCGACCCATGCGTTTCATAATCTTTTCAATTTCATCATCTTCAACGGGAGTCGGTTCACTACCACTGCCGACGAAGCCAGTTACACTGGGCGTGTTGCGAACAATATACCAAGCATCTTCGCTCATTTTCATCTGAACTAATACATATCCTTGGAAAATTCGTTTCTCAACAACTTTTCGCTTACCGTTTTTAACTTCAATCATCTTCTCTTTTGGCACTAGTACTTGAAAGATTTTATCTTTCATATCTAAACTGTCGGCCCGTTGGCGTATCGATTCAGCTACTTTCTCTTCATACCCACTGTAAGTATGAATGGCGTACCATTGTTTGCTCGTGTCGTAACGTTTATTCATGTAGAAATACCTTCTTAAATATTTTATCAAGACCTAAATCAACGGAGCTAACAAGGATTGCAAAAATAGTGGCAAATATGACGACCGCGGTAGTTAATTGACGTGACTGTTTCCGTGAGGGCCAGGTAATTAATCGTAGCTCTTTGAATGAATCACGGAAATAACGTGGAACAATATGTCGCCCAATCCACCTAAGCGGCTGAAGAATTGCTAGTGGAGCTATCTTTTCCACTGGGGTGCTGTCATCTGTTTTTGCTTGCAGTTGTCGTTCAGCAACCTGATCCGCCTTGTCAGAACGTTTGCGGTCAGCTTCACTACTCGAGCGAATTCGCCGAACCTTTTTGGTTGTTTTCTCCGTAGCCATTAGGTCCCCTTAATAATGAAAAAACCTACAGTATTTGTAGGTCGTTCTGTGTCAAGTATAGCGTAGCGGGAGCTTTCGGTCAAGTCATAAATTGCTGGCGCGTGCCATTAGCGCAAGTTGGGAACAAAAATTGTAAAGACTGAGCCTTTATTAAGCTCGCTCTGGATATGTATGGCAGCTTTAATAAGGGTGGCCAACTTTCTGGTGATGTACAACCCGAGCCCAGTTCCTTTAGTTTCCTTGGTCCGATAGTCCTCACTGCGAAAAAACTTATTAAAAATATTTTGCTGATCAGTTTTACTGATACCGATTCCCGTATCGCTAACCCAGAATTCAACGCCCCCTGGTTGTTGGCGAGCTCCAACGGTTACGGCGCCGGTTTGAGTGTACTTGAGAGAGTTTGTCACGAAGTTTTGGAGGATCTCACGAACATATAGTTCACTAGACTGGAGCAGTTCAAGGCGTGGGTCTATCTCGGCTTTAAGTTCTAGGCCTTTACTTTTAGCCTCTGACCGGTAACTGTTCACAAGATTTTGGACGATATCATGTGCATTTATCGCACTAATTTCAAAGGTTAATTTAGCTCGTTCAGCACGTGACAACGTCGCTAGATCGTTTATCATGTCGGCCAAAAAAAGAATTTGTCGGTGAGCTTCCTCAAGAGCGGGCTTGAGCTTTTCGATGTCACCGGTTTTATTAGCAACAAATTGAGCATTACTAATATTTCCCTCAGCTATAGTAATTGGAGTACGAAGTTCATGACTAACGACGCTAATAAATTCATCACGTTCTTCTTCGAGTGACTTTTCACGGGTAATATCACGCATAACCAGGACATAACCCTGTTGGCCTACTTGCCCATAGCCTAGGTGGACCGGGGCAATGCTGAGATACAAATTGGCACTACTATTATCGGTATAATGTAATAAATAGTTGCGGGTCGAGGTTGGAATCTTTGTACTCGTAACGAGTGACTCTATATCAACCGGCTCGTTATCCTTATTATAGATTTTAAGTACCTTATGTAGTGGTTGAGTCTCTATAGCGGTGTTGATGTCAAGAATATTAAGTGTGGCTGCATTATATAGAACTACTAGACAATTCTCATCAACAGCAATAACGCTGTCGCTCATGCTGTTAATTAAGCTAGCAAGGCGCTGGTGCTCAATATTAACTTTTGCAGGATCAACGTTGACGGGATTAGCAGTCTGTAGATCTGGCATGTCTCTATTATGCCATAAGCGTTATTAATTACAGACTTTTAAAAGGTGGGTAGGTGGAGTTGAATGTCCTTTCGCATTTTTTTAGCATCTGGCAAATACTGCTCAAATAGCCGCCAAAAATCAGGCCCATGGCGTAAGACTTTCGTGTGTACGAGTTCATGAAGAAGTACATAATCAATGAGATGCCATGGTAACTGCATAAGATAAATATTAAGCGTAATACTGCCAACAGAGTTACAGCTGCCCCATCGGCTTTTGAGATGCCTAAGGTGAACATCTTTATACGTAAAGTCGTGTTGTCGAGCAAGCATCGCTACGCGCTGCGGTAACAGCTGTTCAGCTTCTTTCCGGAGCGCCCTCAGGCTGGCAGTTCGTACGGCTTTCTGTACAGCCGGGTCGTCCGGTTGTAGCTTTGATGGGAACCGGACCATAACGTCGCTGTCAAGCAGCCGTGTGGTTATTTTGGTCGTGGAGCTGTCAGCTTGGAGAGAGAGATGGTGAGCCTTGCCGATAGCTTGACCATTGACTGATACATTTTGAAGTTTAGCCTGACGACTGGTTAGCCATGCTGCTCTAGACTTAGCAAATTCCAAACCAGCGCGATATGGTACCCACATGGGCAAAGAAATTCGAATCTGACCATCATGTGACAGAGATAACGAGATTTTACGATTACCACGTCTTTTATAAAGCGTAACCTTACCTATCCCAGGCAATTCGGCGTGTTTTACAGCCATGTACTTAGCGAATAACGATATTGCGACGGTCTAGATCTACTCGACCAGCCGTAGGGTTAGGTACATGATTGACGAGTCCAGGCATCACAAGCTTAGCGGTTGGCTCTTCAGGGTTAACAATACCCTTGACTCGTAACTTCTTAATTACACTAAGTTGCTGGGTTTTATGAGAATGCTTACCACTAATAACGACGTAGTTTTCCTCTCTGAGAGGATTTTGCATATGCTTTGTAAGATTATCGAAGGTTGTACGGTCAAGTGGCATAGCATATTTATCATCAGTTTTGCGACGATCGCGTTGAGCGACACGCATAAAAGCGCTTTCAACGTCAATTTGTAGCCACACTAAAAGAGACTCACCGCCAGCCTTACGGGCCATGTCACGGAGCGCTCGACGCTGACCAACACGCATGGCATTAGTGTCATAAATGACTGATACGCCGGCATTTAGAAACTGCTCGGTCATATAGTTCGTGAGTTGCATTACAACAGTGTTTTCTTGTTTATCGTAGCGTGGTTGCTCAAAAAGTTCGTGGCGAATACGATCTCCCTGAACATGTGCTAGCTGCATATGCTCGCTCAACTGTCGCGCAAAGAAGGTTTTACCCGCACCGGGGAAACCATAGAGCATAACAAGTAATGGTTTTGTGGGTACAATTTTGTCCATGTCTCCTTATAGGTATATCAGATTTCGTATTCTCTGCCAAGACCCTCTAGATGACTTTTTAGATTAACTCCAGTATGATAATGATGTTCTCAAGTTGGCACCACACGGCGCTCACTACAGGGGCATAGTACAATGGTTAGTATAAAGGTCTCCAAAACCTTAGATCGTGGTTCGATTCCACGTGCCCCTGCCACGTTTTTTCAGAATGAGTTCGAGTCCCTCCTGGCCCTCCAATATGGTTATGCTTAACTCCTTAGGAATAGGGAGTTTTACGTTTGATATAGTTATTAGCATGATAAAGGCGATTATTTTTGATGTTGACGGAGTACTTGTAGACTCCCAAAACTCTAATGTCGCCTTCTTCCAGAAGTTACTTTCTAAATTTGGTTACACAGATGTAACTAGAGAACATGTACTTGAATGCTTTCATTTACCAATGCTTCAGACAATAGAAAAGCTAACAGGCTTGAAGGACCCATCTGAAATTCAACGCATCTTTGATCTAGGTTCAAGCGATATGAGCCTTAGGGATAGTTCTCTACTGGATTTTCCTGAAAAACTAGAAGAGTCACTAGAACACCTACATAAGAAATATAAATTAGCTATAGTAACTGGTCGAATAAGAAATGGGGTTGATAGTATCTTTTCTGAAAGAGCTATTGGACACCTCTTCAGTGAAGTTGTTGCTTACGAAGATTATTCAAACCCTAAGCCTCATCCAGAACCTCTACTTGTAGCGGCTCAAAAACTCGGAATCAAGCCACGAGAGGCAGTCTATGTTGGTGACAGCCCGAGTGATATTGCTTCAGCCAAAGCGGCCAATATGAAAAGTATTTACTTATCTCCAGAGGCACATATTGACGCCACTGGCAATGTGGTTGAATTTAAGAATTTGTTAGAGGCTATTGAGCAACTTTAGTCTCTATAAGAGCTTGTCTCCTGGTGGTTATTACTAACGCTATGATAGAGCAATTAACAACTGTTACGATAGGTAGCGCCAATGCTACGAACGAATAACTAGATAGGCTAAGAATAGTCAAAGCCCCAGCAACTGCGCCTATAGCGAATCCTTCCCAAGTTTCTTCATGCGGTTTTATCCATGCGTGTCTCCAAGTTGGTAGCGCAGCAATCACAATGACCAACAAGGAAAGAGCCACGGCTGTTGAGGGATTGCCTGTAACTCTCCACAGTATCAGCCCGATTACTGCCAATGCCTGACAAACAATGTCGAAAGCAGTGTATTTTTTCACGCCTTTCTTTATGCTCATAGCAACTATGACAATGTCAGTAAGCACAATTGCACCACTGAGTATTGCCGTGTGGTAGGCATGTTCACTAATTGCTGCTGCTGTACTGATGCCCACTACCGTCATCCAAGTAACCCAAGTAACAAGATTTGGATGGGTTTTGTTTTTGGCTATATCAATTACATAGGGCAAACAACTAAGGACGGTTAAAATACCTGCGACTGCAATTAGAATATTTTTAGCTTCCATGTTGATTTTAATATACCAGATCAGTGTTCATGTTTTGGTATTATGGACATATGAGTATCGTAATTGTCGATAAATATGATAAACCGATAGGCTTAAAGACCTATGAGGAACTAGAGTATCAAGATATTTACCAAGTATCTGCTCTTTGGCTTACAGACATTAGGTCTAGTGATATATTGCTAGCGCAGCGTAAATGGACAAAAACTAACGACCCAGGTAAATGGGCTGCAGCAGTAGCTGGAACTGTTGACCAGGATGAAGATTATCAAATAAACATAGTTAAAGAGATAGAAGAAGAGATAGGACTCAAAAACTTAGAACTCAAAGTTGGTCCAAAGCAGTTTACTGATGATGGTAGCCATAAATACTTTGTTCAGTGGTTCTTGGCTAAAGTAGATAAAGAAAGTACAAGGATAACTATCCAAGAAGAAGAAGTTGAAGCAGTCGATTGGGTGCCAGAAAATAAACTAATCCAAGATGCTAGAACTAATCCTGGTAAATATGCCCCTAATTTTATTGATAGCCTTAAGTTGCTTGGCTATAAAGCTTCCTAGCAGATTTTATTTAATCAATTTGCTCAACTACTTTAGTTGGTTTATTTACAATTAGTAGTATGTACGTATAGGTCAACGATCCAATTATACCGAGCAAAAAGGCTAGATAAGTTGGTACATGTGTCAGCGTAGTGTGCAATATAACAACAAACACCACCGCACTAACGTAACTAAGTGGTAAACGCTTTACGAAACCCTCAGTAAAAGCAGAACCTTGAGATTTATAAAGTAAATAAAGGGAAATAGATGCAATAGCAGGGGCAGTACTAACTACACCTCCCCATAACGACCCCAGTAGTCTAGTGGCCAAGACAGCAGAGGCTACTACGCCCCCTGCTACTAGAAAACGAACAGCATAAGTGCTGTTAGGTAAGTTTAGTTTTTTGGGTTTAGCTGAACGCAGGTTTCTAAATAGATACTTTGCGATAACAACTCCAACAAGAAAAACCAGCACGGTAACCAGAAGGTTAGCATTAGCAAAAACGAAACGCACAATTACGGCAGCCACTAACCAGGCCATCGTTGCTATTAGTGTTGCACCCAGTTGTTTGTTACGAATGTTCATGTATCGAGCTGCTTGGGTAAATACAAACGTATACAATAGACCAACCAAAATAATGACTGGGATAATGACGCTAGATGCTCGTGCAGTGCTTGAACCCTCAGTAAAACAGATAAAGATGAGGCTTAAAGATATAGTAGTGGGGATTCCAGCAATAGCGCCTCCTATATGCGAACCCAGACGTTCTGATGTCCAGACAACTGCTGACACAGCCAGACCACCGACTATAAAGGAGAGTAAAACTTTTAGCGCAAAGTCCATTATATGAGTATCTCATAAAACTAGTCTGTTATACGCATGCTAAGTCTGGTGGATATAACAAGTACTATGGACCTCCACTAATGTCTACGGTTTTCTTAGATTCGTTATATCTATAACTACATTTCCTGCACTGAATATAGTGTTACCAATTTCCCTAGCGGCATCTCCTAGCTTTTCTAGGTATTCATCCCAATCATCAACATGTTCACTGATATTTGGATCAGTGATAATTACCGCCTCACTGTAGGTCGCTCCATCACCCTGTACCCCTCTTACATAACAGCCTATTCCTTCTGCTTCAATTTCGTTGCCTAAACAATCTTTGGCAATTTTAGCAGCCTCAGCTTCGTCTTCTTCAGAAAGAGGCGGTTTCCATCCAGGCATATGTGTAAGTTCTTCGCCAAAGGGATGTTTACTCATAGTTTATTATAACATTTAGTTTGTTAGATATAACCATCACCGTGGCCCTCCAAAGCATAAGGGTTTTTACTGTTTTAACGTAGCAGCTACCCTACCCAAAGCTTCAGGAATTGCCTCCAAGCTATCAACGAATTCACCGCCAGTCAACATAAAGGGTGGTAGAGCCATACCGTTAAGGTTGTTGTCTGTTTCTCCAGCACGTCTATAGTCTTGCCTATAAGCAACTACAGGAAAGTCTTTAAAACCAGTATCATGCAAGGCAAAACCATAACCCAGCTCAGCGCCCACACCAAAATCTGGAGGCTCACCCACTAAAATAGCTAGGGCCATATCTGCCTCATCTCTCATAACCCTATATAGTCGCACGGCCATTAAACACCACAGCGCTTGCCTCTGGTCTCCAGTTGCTTCCATAATTCTTGGTATGTATTCATTGCCAGCTATAAAAAATGGGTTGATCGGCTCGACCACTGGACTTATTGAATCTAGAAGGTCCTCATATGGATCTCTGGTTAACTCAGTAAAACCTAACGGACTCTGGACGTAACACTTTGGTTTGCTCATATAAAACCAGATTAGTACCCAATCTTAAACTAAGCAAGCAGCAGCATCTTGAAGGATAGTAGAAATAGCTATCACGGTGGACCTCCAATACGGTTATGCTTTTTAGGACTATTAGGTGTAAAATAAATGTATGGTAAATGGCAGATTTGAAATACCAGCTGAATGGGGTGACCCAATAGCTGACCTGAGGGAACAATGTAAGCAATATGATGGAATTGAAGATGATGAAGACCGAATGATTAGAGAAGGTCAAGCTTTGTATGAGGCTATGTCATCTGAAGAACGTGCAAAATTTGACCGTCCTTTTGATGAATTATTTCAGAGAATGCAAGAACCTGGAGCAATGGAGGCAGTTGATCGGGCTTTTAGACGCAGCTCTAAAGACACGGTTAACCCACCCACTGCGCCATTAGCTGAGTAGATATAGCAATCACGGTGGACCTCCAAAAATTAACTTATATCGTACCGAGCATTAGATCTGGTACACTGGCAAAGTCATCATCTAGAGTCAGAAGCTCGTTGTCTAATTCTAGCGTTATTGCGGCAATCCACATATCATTTGAACCAATTGGTTTACCCTTTTCTCGTAGTTTAAGGTAAATTTGTGAATATATTACTGTGGTTTTGTCTGTTATCGTTTGTACATATACGTTTGTGCTATCAAGAAACCTTTGTAAAAGCTCTTCGTTTTCTTTGTGCTTACTGCCAGCAGCAAAACCAGCCCGCAACTCACCCACTACGATAATGGGCACAATAATATCGTTGTCTGAGCTAAACCATGCTCTCAGCCTTTTATCTCCACGATTAAAGGCGGAGTATGCACTAGTATCCAATGTGAACGACATAACTTATCCCCAAAGCTTCTTATCTATTTTTGAGATATCTTTTATAGCTTCGTCAAAAGAATCATCAAGAGTATTCTTGTTATATAAGAAGTCGAAGTTATCATCCTTAGCTATTTCTGTCGTACCAAAAGTTTGTAAAGACAAAAGATCTACAACTGTCTGATTAAACGATCTTCCAGATTGTTTTGAGCGTTTTCTAATGACCTTGTCAACAGGCTCAGGTATATTTCTAATTGTATATTGGATTTTACTCATGTATACATTGTATTCTATGCATACGTGTATGTCAAGAGCTTTTTTTACCGCTAAATCAGATATACGTCCTTATCAATAAAGACTATGCCTAAACTTTTCAGCTTATCGCACATTAGGAGTAAATCAGGGTATAGGAGATGCCACGAATGGGCAACCTGGCCCTCCAATACGGTTATGCTTGCGAAGAATTGCTTGAAACTAGATAATTGTATTAATGGCACCTGAATCATCGAACAATCCAAACCAGGGAGAAGTTGATATAGTTGAGCTGATAAGAGGCGCTGTTTTTGCAGAGTTAGATTCAAGAAATATTAGAGTAGGCTCGTAAAGCCATTTATTAGAGCATGATGAAGTTTTAGATGTAATAATGCCCTTTGTACAAAAAAGAGTAATTGACCAAGGACACGATTTTGATTCGCTTGATCTCGCTGAAGCCTTACTAGGCGACGAAGGCGAAACAGGTACATCACAAGATCCAAAACCTGACATTAACCCAGATGATAATAAAGGTGGTGGCAGCAAGCTCCCGAGAAACCCCCTAAGACCGCTTATTAGTGGTTCAGGAGCAGTGGAGGAACCCATTGAGTCTGGATCCCCCGATGACGCAGTGACTCGCGAGAGTTTCTTCCCATTAACCGATCCTATGCGAGGAACCCCACGAGTGCCTGTTGGTTCTCTTTTTGAAAGCTAATATAAATATATATGGTTAACACGATGGCCTCCAGAAGGGCTAAGCTAAATTACTTGTCATTTCATCAAGGCAAATTCTTGCTGCACTGAGTACGGGTTCCTTTTTGCCTTCATCTGGGTCTAGAGCGTCCAACAAAAAATCTATATCATGACCTACGGGTAATGCGGCCAAAGTAAAAACAAAATCACCAACATGTTGACGTTGTGCGTCGCTGATATCTGGTAATTCACCAGTTAATCGTCGAGCTATATTCTCTCGCTGAGATTCATTAAGCATATTTAAATAGTAAGTAAGTTAATTTTAATTGCAAGCAAGAGCAAATTGAAACCTAGTAGCTATAGCCATTACAGCGGCCCCCCAAAGTCACCCCTATCAAGCTATTCTTTACGGAGTAATTTTAATTGGTTGTGCTTGCATGTAATATGTATACCATTCAAACTTCTAGTTATGAGTGAACATATTGGCAAGAATGAGATTGTTGATTGGGTCGGCATGACAGAGATGGCCCCCGCACTAAGTAATATGTCAGATGAAGATCGACTAATAGCGTGGGAAACGACGGGATTACCAAGGTTCAACCTAGTATTTGATGCCATCAGGGTCAGATTAGATACAGAGTCCAACAAGCTTGCTAGAGAGCAGGCCTTTTTAAATAGCGTTCGGGAGCATTTAGATACGATAGAGGTAAGACCACTATTCAAAGACCCAGGTACAGTTTTACCTGCGGAGCCTTTTAGCATTCCATTTCATGGGGCGGTCGGGGTTAGATACAGAAGATCCGAAGAAAACGGGAGAGAATATTTCCGTTTCAGACAAAGATGTTTAGAGGCTCTGGGTGGTGGTTACAAAAATCTGCAGGCTACGTACGTTGCTCGGACTCTTTTAGAAGATTTTCCTTCAACCAAAAAGGATGGATCACCATTAAGTGAACTTACTGCTGGCGAAGGGTTAACAATTCTCGCTCCAAATCTTACTGCACAAGACTTAGTTGAAGCTCGGCACGGATTTAGAACATACGGGCCAGGAATTGCTGAAATGACAGTAAATGTCATAGATAGATTTATTAGTGGAGTCCGGTAGAGATAGCAATCACTGTGGACCTCCAATATGGTTATGTTTTATTTCTTTAACTAGATTTTAGAACTACGTTAGACTCACCTGTTGCTTCTGCGATAACTGGATCACCAATTTTAACAATGTGGCGAAAACCCGGTATGTATCGATGGTTTAAACTTTGAGCAAAGAACTGCTCTGGTCTTTGTGCGGTGTCATCACCTAATGCCCAGCCCATTCTAGGACGCAAAAGTTTGGTGGATAATCTTTGCGAATCATCGCCAGTATTTTGGTCTATGTTTGGTATGGGGCAACGAGAAAGTGCCTTAACGACATGGGCACCCATTTCCCCTACCCTTACATATCTAAGTTTGTCTTCACCGAAAGGCCCAAATACTTCTCCTTCAATATCAATATTAGCTCTAAAGCTAGTAAGCGGTAGGATCCCATGGGGTATATCTGCTAAGTCATGGATATAATCTAATGATGCCTGGCTAGCAAGTGAGATGGGCCTACCATCCGCTCCAGCTGATCTGTTTGCCGCTCCCTGTCTTGTATATTTATCTGGAAGAAATCTTGGGCGCATTAAATCTGCCCTGGTAACTCTAACTAGCCGACCCAGAAGATCAGTAAAAAATGTATTAACTTCTTCACCCTCTTCTGTAACTGGCAGCTCAGGTCCAAAGATCCGTATGCTACCCTTTCTTCCCTCAGGCTCTTCAAAAGGAATAACCACCGCACCATGTTCAGGGGCAGATACAGCTAAGTGATCATGTTGAATGTCTACGGCTACAGTTGCTAGCATGCGATCATCACGATGTTTCCGACTTTGGCTCTCGTCCCAGCCCCTTTGTGAAACAAATAAATCATCTTCGTCCGCAATAACCCAGCCCCTATCAATCGCTGGCCCTACCCTAAAACCCGTAGGTCCTACCTCTAACTCAGTTATAGGCTCGCCATAAGCCGTTGCTTCATGACATGATTTTATTGGAAATAGGTGCAGAGCTGAAACAGTATCAGCATCAACAAAACGGTTTATATTCTCAACCATAATTATAGTCTATATTGCATAAAGGCTATTGCAAGCATAAGGAAATTTAATATTAGTCGATATAACCATGACCGTGGCCCTCCAATCACGTTTAACGGATGAAAATTAGCATTTCTCAAAAATACTCATATTTTTAGGGCTGATTCTTATCTGTTAAATAGTTCGAATCTCTGATGGTGTTGGGTTAAGGTATTATAAAGGTAATGAATATTCCGATTGCCTCAACCATCAACTTGAATCAGCCTGGACATTTCCTTCATTGGTCAATTTTTACAATCTCTGTTGCAAACCTCGTAATCATTGCAGTAATGGTAGTAATTTTTGGACTTGCACTTCTATTACCATTTCCAAGAAGTAAAAATGAAGGAAAAGAGGAGCGGAGTAATCCCAATGTATTGCCCGCGGTAGATTCATCGTTGCATCCTCATACAGATTCAGCTGACAGTAAAATGTGGACAGCTCGTGTTAGAAATTTGGGCCTAAGAATTTTACCGCCAGGAAAGCTATTACCAGATAGACAACCAGTTTATGTGTCGTCATGGATTTATGTATTTGGCGTAGCTACTTTAGCAGCTCTCGGTATGGTCGTTATATCAGGAATGGCTCTGGCTATTGGTGGGCCTGACTGGTGGCACATTAATCCTATCGGTCATTTCTTTAATAGTATGCACCTCTGGAGTGTCGAACTATTCATGGCCTTTATGGTTATACATCTTTGGGGTAAGTTCTGGATGGCTGCTTGGAGAGGTAAACGAAAACTTACCTGGATAACAGGAGTAGTTGCTTTTCTAGCTTCTATCATAGAGTGCTTTACAGGATATTTATCTCAACAGAATTTTGACGCCCAATGGATTGCAACTAACGGTAAAGACGCAATCAACGCCACAGGCTTAGGCACTTTCTTCAACCTGATGAATTTTGGTCAAATGCTAATGTGGCATATTGTGCTATTACCAGTGGTCTTAGTCGCTCTAATAGGCGCTCACGTATTGCTCGTTAGAGTAAGGGGTGTTGTTCACCCAATTCAAAAGCGACCTCATGGTAGAGCTGCTCGTAAAGATGCAAAAGCAGCCGAAGCGATGGCATGGAGAGGACCTACCAGAAGCTACGATATTTTAAAGGAAGGAGCCATCGCTTCAATAGTTGTATTTGCTCTTGTGATAGGTTTAGCTGCAATACTTTCTTCACCAGATGAGCCACCTGTTACGGTTGCTAGTTGGGCTAAAGTTGCTCCTGCTGATTTTATGGGGACGGCAGCTAGCGAACTTGCAGGAACAAGTGAAACCGCTGCCTATGGACCTCCCTATAATAACGGAACATCAAACGTGCAGAAGATAGGTGTATCATGGCAAATGTTAACAGGAGTACACCAACCAATTAATACTGCTCAGACGTTCGTTTTGTCGCCATTATCTAAAGTAGCTCCGACAGACTCGGCTCTAGCAAAAGCTTTGGCGACCTATCAAGCAACAAGCTCATCACAACAACAAGCCTGGAATCAAGCCTATTCAAACGCAGTTACAAACGTAACTTTTGTATCAGGAGTTCCAAAGGTGCCCAAAGCGAACGATGGTCCAATACCTACACTAATATCAACAGAGCTGACTCTTGCTCAATCAGGTGCGGTTGACTCTGACTTACTTGCACAACAACCCTTTTATGGTACTAATTACACCAAGCCCCTATTGTTCATGGAAGATGGGAATTATTTTTCGACATTAGCGCAAAAGCAACATTTAACAGGTGCTCAATGGGGTGTAATGAATGAAACCGGTAGTTATCCGGGTCAACCATGGTTATGGTTATACACTCTGTGGTATCAGGTGCCGGGATTTAGCTCATCAGCCAATGTTGATTTAATTGCTGTATATCTTACAGGCCTTGCAACACTCCTCCTATTAGCAGTTCCTTTTATACCGGGGATAAGAGACATCCCAAGGCTAATACCCATACACAAGTTAATATGGCACAAATACAATGACAGCAAGTAAACCCCATAACGTTTTAAGTTAGGTAGATAACTGGGCAATAAATAATTCGTAACTTCCTTGGATTTTTGTTGAAGTTAATTCTACGATGGCCCTCCAATATGGTTATGCTTGCATTAATGTTTATATAGTAGATAATCATTGTTGATCATTTAAGAGGAGCTTAGAATGTCAGTATTTGATTTTGATACTTCACCACCACAGCCAGGAGGTGTTCACCTTCAAGAAGCTGCTATTGAAACAATGAGACGGCGCAATATTCATACACCACAAGAGATCGGGTGCTTAGTTGCAGCCCAATTGATAGGATTGGGAGCCTCGCCTGAAGATACTTATCAAATTGTTGATGAATTGGCTAGAGAGCTACCTGAAACAATTCCGCCTAATAAAATAATGGGCCCTCGGGAATTATTCGTTGAAGGTGCACATCGACAACTAGAAACGGTTACTCAAACTGCAAGCTTGTAGGTATAAGACTTGTTTAATATAAGTCGAGTAGACACAATCAGTATTGTGGCCCTCCGAACATGAGCGTTTTAAATATGTTCAACTGAATTTAAGTGGTTTATGATCTAGTAATTCAAACCCCTTTAGAATAGTTGTATATTCTGGATCCTCTTCTTCTGCGTAAATAGCGTGTTCTGTAGCTGTTAAATCTTGTTTATGCTGAATGACCTCTTCCTTGGTAAACCACTCATATCCAGAGTGATCTTCGGTTTGTATGGTTATTTGATCGATAGCCTCGACAAACATAGTAAAGTATATAACTTCTACGGAATGAGAGCCTTTTATGGTATTTTCATACGTAAAGGCAGCAAAAGGATCACCAACTTTGATGCTCATATTTAATTCTTCTTTAATCTCACGTTTTAAGGCAACGACCAACTGTTCGCCATAATCTACATGGCCACCAGGTAGTTCATATTTGTCAGGCAAAAACTTCTTTGTTTTAGCTCGCTTTGGCAAGAAAACTTTTACGCCGTCGTCGAAGTCATGGTGGATGAATGCACAAACGCTAATAACTTGTTGGCCGTGAGCTGGAGTTTCGCTATCGTGAGATTTTTTTGTCATGTTCTTACATCATAACAAAACTATAATTTATAGCCGTAGATATAACCACACCGTGGCGCTCCAATATATTTGTTTTTATTCTTCGTAGATATTGTTTTATGTAAGGCTTTGTGCATCAAATCTTGGGATTAAAGCCAAAACAAAGCCGAGGTCATTTTTTGTTTTTATACCAATTCGCCTCAAAGCTAACAACATATCCTCTAGTTGCATTTCATATATGCCCTCGTCACCAAGATCAAAACCACTCTTGACCAGCTTTAGTACATAGCTTGTATCTTGACTTAACTCAGACAACAATTTAAGCGACGGAGTGTTTTTCATTAACCAATCAGAAAACTCGGGTCCTGGAATATAGCGTCTTGTCGCAAGTCTCATTACATCTAATGATACGCCTTGAGATACCAACTCCTTTTCCAGCTCTAGATATGCTTGATATTCTCTTTCAACCTCTTCTCTGTAAACGCTAATCTTACTAAATCTATTAATTATGGGTATTCTGGAGGGGAACAGATTATTTTTAGATAGTTGATTTATCTGGCCTGAATGAAGCGTAGTTCCTTCATGTTGTATTGCATATCTAACTCCCAGGTTAAGGAGGTCTTCTTTTTCTATGCCTCGCATTTGAGTAACGTAGCCAAACTCCAACCAAAAATTAGTTAACGTCCCAAAAACAGTTCTTATCGTCTCATAGGTCGAGCCAACAAATTCATCTGGATAGTTTGCGTCTAATTCATCCATGGAAAGCGGTCCATCATTTTCGCGAATAACTCTGGCACCAAAACGAAATAAATCATTGGGGCTATATTGTCTCCTGTAGTTTCGTTTTTCCATGCCGATGTATTTTCTTATCGGAGTAGTGTCACCATCAAACATTTCATAAACTATCTGTGGGTCGGGCGAGAAACGACGCGACGAACCCCACAAAACGAGGTCATGGAAACTCATGCGGTCTACCTCTTCTTGGGTGTATTCTTGCAGCACAGCATATTCTCTCATCCACTTCATTCGATCCATAAGATCTTCAACTTTAGGTACATGCCCCCTAGGATAAAAACCAAGCCCGAGTTGAAGTTGAGAAACTCCTCCGTATGCTTTGCGTAAATGATGGTGCGGCGACATGCCATAGCCAGCATCAAATAACTCTCCTAGGTCTGTACGGGTTGGCATCAAACTAGATCTACCAGTCTCCTCTGCAGTAAATGATGCTAAAGCAACCACAAAACTACCATAATCTAAGACATTCTCGTATGGGTGGTTGCCATGATTAAAGTTTTCACTGAGATATTGGGTTGTCGATTCATCCGGCGTCGGAAGCCATAGTCCTGGAGGAAGTCCTTTTTCAACAGCAAGTATCGAATTCATAATGTAATATTATACGATTTATTCGTAATTACTACAATATAATTCGCTGGAAGGTTTCGCTAAGTTAATCCCTGTCGTACGCAGCACGGTGGCCCTCCAATACGGTTATGCTTGCATTCCTTAAATTCTCTGACATAGTGTAATCTATGCAAGAAGAACAACCACTTATACCATATGAAGCAACCGCAAAGTTGCTTGGACAATTTCAGAGAACACCCAACAGACTTGAAGACCTCGTCGCAACGGGAGTGTCGTTAGATGAAGCTGCCTGTATAATTACTGAAGAAGAAGTTGTTACAAGCTTTTGCTCCGCAATATCTAGCAGAGGACAGGAGACAGAATATCTTGCAAGTTGGCATTCTTCTGTTAGAAGTGATTGTTCCAAGAAATTCAAGAATTTAAAAGAACAAAATCCTTTATCTGGCAGAGAAATCATAAATCAAGACAAAGACCTACAGCTATTGAATGGCATTAGACGTGGAGTTCATAGGGCTATGGTTAGAAATCAAAGATTGCCTGCAATTTCTTATCCTAGTTGATACAGCCAGTACTCTGGCCTTTCAGTATCAGTCGTTATTACTATAATATAATAAGCGTTTTTATCTGGTACCATTGTACTATGGCAACAATAAAGATTCTGTCTCCTCATATTGATGATGCCGTTTTTAGCTGTTGGCACTTGATTAATCAGCCTAACACTGAAGTGATTACTGTATTTGCTGGTGTCCCATCCGAAACGATCTCCACTGTGTGGGATAGGTTATGCGGCGAATCCAATAGCTCTACGATGATGCGCAAACGACTCCAAGAAAACAAGCTTGCACTGAGTGGTACGGTTGCTACCTATCGCAATCTTACTTACTTAGATCAACAATACCAACCTCCAAAATACGATATAGCAGAAATTGCTAATACCATACTTGCGCAGGTCGACTCCGAAGCGCAGTTTTATGTTCCACTTGCAGGAGCTAAGTTATGGCGTCATCCCGATCATGTTACGGTACGTAGCGTCGGAAAATTTCTCTTAAGCCGAGGACGAAAAGTTTCGTTCTATGCAGACATACCCTACATGCAGATGCCTTCGAACCCTAGTCGTAACTATAAAAACAGGGTACACAAACGGGCTATTGATCTAATAGGTACTGCCTTATCGATTGAGATATATGAGCTTAGCCATCAACAACAGATACAGAAGCTTAAGGCTATGCTGCAATATGAAAGCCAATATAAAATTACTAACCTGGCCTCTATGGGCACACTTAAACGAAGAGCTAATGTACAACGTGAACTCGTATTTCACACCGTTACGTAAATTTTATTGTAAAGATTTAAGAGCTCATTCTGTTAGCTAACTTAAAGACCTCAGCGTATCTTTGATTACAGAGGCTATATCATTAAGATTGTCGTACATGAAACTCCGAAGTGGTGCTACACTCATAGAAATAGCCAGTAGTGACACAAAAACTAAAGAGAGACTAACTCTCAGCTCAGTTGAAATCTTGAGTGAACTATCCTTACGAAAAGCGGGAGCTGAGCCTATTATTGTCCGCTGAAAGATTCTATCAATATAATATGCGCCCAGGTAATAAAAAAGGAAACTAACAAATATGTTATATATTAAGCCATTCGTTAAGCGCCTACCAGAAGTGTAGGTAGTGTTTGCGTTATCAAATCGTACTTTTCCTTGCTTACGTAACTTATGCAGTAAATCTAATTCATCACCACCTTGTGTAATTCTTGGGTCGTAGCCCGGCCATGCTGATTTTATGAAAGCGATGTTTGTAGCAGTGATATAAAATGGATGGCCTGTAATACGGGAGTAGGTATAGTTTCCGGTGAAAAGAAAGTGAGTGTACAATTTTCCCCACCAGGGGCCATCAATGTATCTGCACGGGCCACCAATTGCAACAAGTTGTTTATCGTTCTGGAAGCTAGCGTCAATGGTGCTCAGCCAATTCGGTGAGAAAGTTGTATCTGCGTCTGTTGATATGACTATTTCCCCTATTGCGGCTTGTGTTCCCGCTTGACGTGCAGAGCAAATACCAGCTTGTCGTTCAGCGACGACTTTTGCACCATACTGCTTGGCAATATTTACCGTTTCATCAGTACAGTTGTTATCAACAACAATGATTTCGTATTTTTGTAATGTATCCTGAACTTTCAAAGAACGGAGCGTGTCAGCAATAAAGTTAGCTTCGTTATAACACGGGATAACAATGCTAAAACGGTACTTCTTGAGCTTGTTCATTATTCTTATTGTATATGAAAGAAGCACATAAACCACGTCCTCCGCTGGCTGTTGGTTTAGCAAAGAGCTAGTTTATGATTCGCTGCAACTTCATGAGTTAAACTTTTACGAATACTGGTGAATATAGTCAGCACGGTGGCCCACCAAAACATAAGCATTCTGACTCTGTTGGTCTAACGTGTCGAACTATAACCACTAACTCTCTAGTTCCCCTTGCAAATTAGTAGTATTAAGTAGAAGATGCATATATGGAGGAGCATGTATGCTTGAGTTAATCGTAACTTTCGTAATTCTTATACTAATTTTAGGTAGCAGTATGAGGATAGTTAAACAATATCAATTAGGTGTAGTGCTTCGGCTCGGTAAGCTCCGCACGAATTTAAAGCAACCGGGGCTATGTTTTATACTTCCTGCCATAGATAGATTACAAACGATTGATATGCGCACCGTTACGCTCCCTGTTGACTCTCAGAAAGTAATTACCAAAGATAATGTGTCAATTGATGTAGCAGCCGTTGCCTATTATCAAGTATCTGATGCCATAAAGTCTGTGGTAGCAATTGAAGATGTTCAATCGGCAATTTACCAAATCGCCCAGACAACTGTGAGAAATATTGTTGGTCAAAATCTACTTGATGATGTTCTTAGTCAAACCGTTAAAATTAATGAAGCCGTTAAAGCTATCTTGGACAAAACTACTGAAAAGTGGGGTGTGTACGTAAGTATGGTGGAGCTTAAAGATATCAAACTACCCATTACGATGCAAAGTGCAATGTCAGCAGCAGCCCAAGCTGAGCGTGAAAAGAGGGCAAAAATAATTGCCGCTGAGGGTGAACAACTTAGTGCGGCCGCATTAGCGAAAGCAGCAGATGTAATATCAAAACATCCTATAGCCTTGCAGCTGAGAAATCTACAGGTTTTATCTGAAATTGCTTCAGATAAAAATAGTACGATTGTTTTTCCAGCTCAGTTTATGGACACAGTTAAAAGTGTTAAGCAGTTCATCGATAACGAAGCATTGTAGCAGATACAACCATAACGGTGGTCACTTACTTAATTACTCTTGTGTGCTTCGTTATTGCTAACAACGTCTAATTCTTGCAGAACAAGCCCGTTATGGACAACCGTCAAGCCTGTTTCTCCTTCTAATATTTCTGCATAATGCAGAAATCTCAACACTGATCCGTTAGTAAGGTCCAGCTTTGGAATGACATCCTTTGGAGCTGGAGCAAATATAAATCGGCCGTGATTAGTCGTCGCCATTTGCATTGCCAACTCAGCAACAAGCTCATACTGAACAGACTGTGGCCTTCTGGAACGTCTTGGTTCTGGGGTTATCCTCTCACTCATATACATATTATACAATATTAC
>DATKHF010000017.1:0-16472 GCA_035510355.1 Saccharimonadales bacterium (SeqCode)
ACTAAAGCGATTAGTTTCTGCGACAATTCCTGTCAGTAGTGCTGTAGCGATCTGTGTATTGAGTATTGATTTATCTAATTGGTCGGCCATGCTGGCCACTAATTCACTCAAGCCGCTAGTAGTCTGATCAAGTAAGTTCAACGTACCTAAGTTACCATTGGCTTTATTATTAATACTAATAACTGTGGCATCGTGCAAAATACGACCATGCGCAGCAATAGCTTGATCAAGCTCAGTTTGATTGTGCACGCCAAGTGCTACCACGACATCTACATTAAAGTCACCTTCGCTAAACTGTAAATCTTTTTCAGAAATGGAAGCCTTGTAGGGCGTGATAAAGATTTTAACGACTTTATCCTCGACTTTATAACGTAGTTTATCGGCTTTGGACTTATCAAGTGCAATTATGAAATCACGCAAACTGTCAGTGTTTTTCTCTAGAGTCTTTTCTGGCTGCAAAAATTCAATCGTCGATGGGACCAAGCCACTAAAAACGGCGGTGCCATGCTTGCCAAGCTTATTGAGCATTAAAGTTAGTCCGATACAGGCCGCTAACTGATCGACAGACGGATTATTACTCACCGTTACCAGGACATTGTTAGCCTGTTTTATGCGCTCAATAATTTGTTGTTTTACATTGTCCATTGTTTCTATTTTAGTCGTTCTGTCAGAATCGTAACACATACGCTTACGCTTGTCTATCATATTTCATTAGAAAAAATGCATTATTTAACAGGGTTGTTCACTTTACAAATGCACCTGACATCTGTATAGTCAAACTCCGATAGTGTAATTAACCACGAAGGACCCGCATTAATGCCCATTATTAAATCTGCTAAAAAACGAGTAAAGACTACCCGTAAAGCCACGGCACGTAATGCCAAAACAAAGCGTACGCTCAAGACAGCCGTAAAGGAGTTCCATAAAAGTCTTGATGGTGATAAGAAAAAAGTCATTGCGACTCAAGCTAGGGCTCAAAGCGAGCTTGGCAAAGCCGGCAAAAAACATGTCATGCACAAAAATAAAGTTGCTCGTAAACAGAGTCAGTTAGCCAAAGCTGCTAAAACCGCTGGAGTCACTGTCGGAGCTACGCCGAAAAAAGTCACCACAACTACAAGCAAAAAACCCATTGCTAAAAAGCCTCCAGCTAAAAAAACGACTACCAAAAAGAGTTAGTCTATTAACCCATTGAAAGATTAAGCAAGAAGTATTGTAGTGTTTCATCAGCATCAATGCTTTCAGTCTTTAGTCTAATATCTAATATGAGCAAATTATTTATTAATTCTTTTAGTTTAACTAGACTCAAATGACGGACAATAACAAGGCTTTTACGTATCACATAAGGGTTGGCTTTAGCCTCTTTGGCAATTTGATCTGGGTTACGCTCGCCAGCCGTTTTGAGAAGCGCTAGTATCTGTAGCTGCCATGTTAGCATAGCAATGATTTGCTGCGGTTCAACCTTAAGTGCTCGCTGTTCACCATACAACATTGAAGCTCGTATGAGATTGCCGGCAAACAGGGCATCAAGTAACTCAAATATTGTGCTCTGGGGCATTGGTTCACTCAGTAGTACAATCGATTCATGCGTAACTTTTGGGTTATACAGTAGCAGTTTAGTAAGTTCATTCTGTAGAAGTTGCTGATTCGTCCCCAGTCGCTCAATTAAAAATCGCGCATCAGTAACACTTAAACTACCGTTCTTAGTTTTTGCCTGTTCACTCAACCACTGCGCAAGGTTAGTAACATCCAGTTCATTAAACTCTCGGAAGTCAGTAATTTTCTTGAGCAGTTTATATAAACTAGAGCGTTTATCAAGTTTTCGTCCAGTTAAAATTACATCCGTGGATTCCGGTAAACTCCCTAGGAGTTGTTCGGCTTTTTCGCTAAATTCTTTATTTGCGCCCGGGTTTCTCAGTATTATCATTCTTCTTGTTACTAAAAATGGTAAACTCGTTAACGCATCATAGATCCTCTGAAACTCAACTTCTTCGCTGTCCAGACGTTCTAGCCCCATATCACCATATTTAGCTATAAACCCTGCAGCAAGCCCTTCTAGCTCAGCGGACCGCGCAAAGTCATTCTCACCGATTACCGTAAATATCATCGAGACCAATCTTTATAATATAAACTCAACCCGCGCATAATAGCTCTACGAGTGGAGTGCCACAATTCTTTATCCATATAACTCATGATACTACTTTCCCTTTTGACATTGCGGGCAAATATGAGTACCCCTTCCCGCAACCCGTAGCTTCACGATAGTGGCGCCACAGCGAAGACAAGGTTTACCTTCGCGTCGAAAAACACGAGCAAAACTCAAGTAGCTCCCCTTCTTACCTTCAGCATTAACATAGTTACGATCTGTACTACCTCCCTTCTTAATCGCTAGTTTCAAAATATAGACCAGCTCATCATGCAGCTTTTTGAAATCTTGGTTTGATAGAGATCGAACAAGCGATGCTGGATGGATTTTTGCGCCCCATAAACTCTCGTCAGCATAAATGTTGCCGACGCCGGCAATCACTGTTTGATCAAGTAAAACTGCCTTAATATTGCTATTTGGCCGTCGAAGCAAGCGTTCTCGGAAATCTTTCCAGGTAAAGTCTGCAGCCAACGGCTCCGGCCCAATTTTTTTAAAGAAATCAATATTTAACACTTCAGCTGTTGGCACTAACCTAACCCAACCAAATTTGCGTTGGTCATTAAAGAATAACTGTTCACCACTGGTAAAGCTAAGAACTACACGTGTAGATTTGTCCGGCAGTTTGCTAACAAGTGAATTAGTGGGATGCCCTGCGCCAAAGTTGTGTTCACCGCGAAAGACCAGTTGACCGGTCATCTTTAAATGAACAATTAAGCTGTATTTACTGCTCAGCTCAATCAATAAAACCTTAGCTCGTCGCTTGACTGTTACTATTTTCGCGCCAACTAAAAATTGTTCTACATCTGTGGCTGAGTTCGGAAAACTCTTAGCCCAATCAAAACTAACATCCGATATGATTAGCCCTGGCAATAGGCTACTTAGGCCAATTCGAACGGTCTCAACCTCAGGAAGTTCCGGCATAGTTCATACATTGTATCAGCTATAATAGGTGCAATGGACTCTCTAAACGATATTTTATTTAAGAAGGATTTCGACGAACCAGCCGAGATCACCGCAATCAAAAGCTACGTCGAGCGACAATATAAAACACGTGTTGGTGTTCAGCTGCAACAGAATTCAATCATAATCGTCGCTAAAAGCGCGGCACTTGCCAATACGTTACGTCTAAAAACTCCTCAGCTACAAGAAGCTGCAGCTACAACTAAAAAACTAATTTTTCGAATTGGAAGTTAATTCTTTGGCTCGACTAGTTAGTGAATAGAATGTTTCGAGTCTATTTATAAAACGATACTGCTAGTCAGCTGACCGTAATTTGGAATCTGTGCTTCGAATAAAGTATTCACTGAACTAACATTTCCTTTGAACGTCCCTTGCCCGCCACATGAGGTTGCCCAGTAATGCTGGATTGTCTGACTACCATTAACCAGTTGGTATACATACCTCTCCCCAAACGGGCAAAAACCGCGATCATCCGTATCAGCTGGATCAGGATTACCCTCTGTGAATCCCAGGAGATCAAGTGACCGCAAGAAGACCGCATAGGCATTCTGGTTACTAGGAAAAGCTTGTGTATTTACAATTTCACCTTGATAGCCTTGCTGAATATTAATCTGCGTTTGCTGTTGATCAACGTTTATATGGATTTCCTGGTAAGATTGATCGTACACAACAGGACCTTGAATATCAAACTCTGCCACCACGTTCGTGTTTGAGTAATCAACCAGTGGCTTAGCCTGTGACTGAAGCGCAGACTTACCACCGCCGAAACTTTTGAGTATCAGAATGAATACTAGAACAATCAGCCCGATTGCAATTAAAAAACTGACAAAATATCGCATGCATCCTCACGATTAGTTTTTACTAACATATAATATCACATATATGTTATTTATGCAAAATATTCTTGCGGGTATGGCTTCGCTATAATATTATGGCAATAGGCTAATAGAAAGTTGTTGGGAATATGTTTAAGTTAAAGTATGAAACTGGCATCGTTACCTTTATCCAGTTTATTGTCTTGTCTATCCTGAATTTCATTAACCAACTGGTATCAGTTGTTTCGACCTGTCACGGTCAGTCAAGCGATTGTGTCAGTAACAGTATTAGCTCAATCACCTTAATGATTTTGGTGGTTGTTTGGTTTGGAGCTGTATGGATGATTGGCTATGTAGCCCAAGATCGTCATAGCCGAAGGTTAGCACGCTTATTGATATTAGCTGAGATGGCAGTCATTGTTATAGAGCTATTCAATCTAAAGCACCCCGCAAACACGCTAGGGTCCGTCACGAGTCTTATTGATCTATTGCTTGCCGCATGGGTAATAGTATTAGCGTGGAGGATATATCGAGCTAAAGGTGGTCGAGTAGTTACTTCGACTCGAGCTCGTCGCCGACGCCAACCCTCCAAATCGGACGAGCTCTAGCGACATATTTTAGGTTTACTCATTTGTAACAGGAAAAGTTATACTACGGAGATGGTTGAGTTAGTTGGAATTCTAAATATTACGCCAGATAGTTTTAGTGATGGTGGTGATTATGTAAACTCGTCTAAAGCCATAGCTCGAGCTATGGAAATGATTGAGCAAGGTGCTAGCTTCATTGACATTGGAGCTGAATCTACTAATCCCCGTTCAAGCCCGCTTCAACCGGATGAAGAATGGCAACGATTGCAAGCGGTATTACCGGTTTTAGTTCAAGAATTACCGGGCAAGATCTCTGTTGATACCTATCACGCTGAAACTGCCAGAAAAGCTTTAGAAAACGGTATAACTATTATTAATGACGTTACTATGTTTCGTGACCCAGCCATGATAGATCTAGCAGTTCAGTATAAAGACAAGGTACGCTACATTATTAGCCACCTCTCACCAGCCGTTCACTCGATCGCTGAAGCTCATAGAACTATGCCAACCAAAAGCGTAGAGGAGGTTAACCGTGAATTGTTAGCCAAGCGTCAAGAGCTAGTAAATCACGGTGTGTCTGAGCAGAATATCATTATTGACCCTGGCATTGGCTTCGGTAAGTCCGATGCCAAAAATTGGGAACTTAATTGGGAACTACTCAGTTTCGCTAAAGAGGTACCGGGTATTGACGTAATGATTGGCTATTCACGTAAACGTTTTTTAGGTGAGCACCGCATGGAGGTGAAGCCAAATTTAGAAGCCGCTAAAATTGCTATTGCTTCTGGTGCAAAATATTTACGAGTTCATGATGTAGCAGCTCACGCTACCCTGCTTTGAGAAAGTTTATAAAGTTCTGGGCGTTCGGTGATAGCTCATCAAAAAGTTTGCGCATTTCTACTGGCGAAAAATAGCGTAAACCATCAAAGGTTTCTGGCTCCATAATTTTTGGTTTACCGTGAATAATTTTAGCGCTATACCAATTGTATTGCATAATGCGATCATCTTCTCTAAAATCTTTTTTGCCCAATAACTTCTCTATCGTAACTCTAACACCCAACTCCTCCTCAATTTCTCGAATGGCTGCTTCGGCAAGTAATTCGCCAGTTTCGACTTTGCCGCCCGGGATCTCCCACTGCTGTCGTTTAGTGGTTTGACGATGTAACAATAAAATCCCACCATGCTCATTCTCAATAATACAGCCCGCAAGCTTCATGTTCATGTCGCAGCTTTCCTTATTTTTTCTTGTGTAAAATTTGCTCTAGTTCCCGTTTCATTTGCTTAAAATCTTCATATACAATCGCCTGCATGCCAACCGCACGTGCCGCAGCACAGTAGTGGTCAATGTCGTCTATGAACACACATTCGCTCGGCTTAACCCTTAGACGCTTAACCGTTAGCTTAAAGATATTAGGGTCTGGTTTCGTTAGCCCGACTTGAAAAGAAATTATCATGTCATCAAACAATTCCTTCTCTTCATCACTAAGTAAGTAATCTTCAATCCAAGTCGTTGCAATGTTGCTTAGAATAGCCGTCTTGTACTGGGGTCTTAAAGTACGTATGTAATTGATTAGCTCTGTATTCTTAACAGGGTCTTTATCGAACAGTATCTTCCTGATTTCACTAATTGGCCGCTTAGTGAGCTCATGCAGTTGTCCAAAAAACTCCTCTTCAGTAATAAGACCTCCATCGTAGGCACGATTTAACTCACGGGCACGGTCTTGTATCGTGGTTGTTGGTAGAGATGACCAAAACTCTTTCCAGGCACTACTCGTTAATACTCCGAAACAATCAAAAATTATGGCCTTGATCATGCTGATAGTATATAGAGCCAATAAACCTGTTGTCGACCGTCGGTTTGCCTATGCCGCTTCTTGGCCTACTTCAGCAAGCCCAAACCTAATAAGACTCAGAGCCGCTGTACCACCAAGATCCTTAATTGCTCTAGCAGGCAAGGATCTTCCTTCGGGATTGTCGCCAAAGTAAATACTGCCGGGGTGTTCATGGTGATACTTTTGGTTTCCTTCCCCTAGCGTAAGTGCAGAGACTGCTAATGAGTCGGCACCTAATGAGCCGTCAGCGTGTGGTTCGATTTCTCCCGTCACCAAGGCTCTGAATGGGTGTATGCCACCATGACCCAAACTATTTACTAAATTACCTCCTGTAACATATACAGCTTTTTCGACCGCCCACGATACAGCACCCATATAACTCGGATTACCGACAGCTTTATTGACGGCAACATGCCCTGCCAAACTTGCAGCCAACCCAAGATTTGTCCTGTCAAAAATTTTCTTATCTAACCTATCAGGCTGTAAATCTGGTGCAAAAACGTCCGCTTCTTCTACTGCTCGTGCGGCTCGACTGTATAGTGGTGTATTTTTGAAAAATAACTTTGCAACACCATACCTTCCCTGTAATGCCGGTGAGTGGGGATCGCCTGTCCTATCGGCATTTTCGTGATGAGTCCGATGCACTGTAGCCCATACTCGTGGCCTAGTTCCTGTTCCCCAAATTACAGTACGTGCAGCAATTTCAAGCGGAGATACTGGTTTGTACGACTTATGCGTTAAAGACCTATGCATCCATCCAGTAGTTGCCGCAAAGTCTGCAACCCCAACAGCAACACCAATAGACGTAGCTTTTACCAACTGGTTCTTTATTTTCGATTTATTAACTTCAGACACTTAGGCTAAGTATACGGTAAGCTCACTTAATTCGCAGAATTGTTTAGTCAAATTTATCTATAATTCACCCCAGTTTTGCCCAATACTGGTATCAACGGTGAGTTTAACTGGCAATTTGTAGGCTTGTTCCATGGTGGTTTTAAGCAGTTCAGCTACTTGCTGACTATCCTTTCTATTACACTCAACGATCAGTGAGTCGTGGATTTGTAACAACACATTTGCTTCCGGAAATCCTGTATGTAATTTTTTATCGACTGCTGTCATAGCTAGTTTCATAATGTCTGCTGCAGTTCCCTGAAATGGCATATTCACGGCAGCCCGCATTGCAGCTTCTCGCACTGCAAAATTACTAGAATTTATATCTGGTGTTGGTCGACGCCGGCCAAATAGCGTTGCAGTGTAACCATCTTTGCGAGCCTGCTCCTTGACTGATTCTATGAAGCTAAGCAACTTTGGCCTTACTTCAAAATAACGCTTAATAAAATGCTGGGCTTGTTCGTAGCTCATCCCAGTAGCAATAACTAAGCCATGCGCACTCAGCCCATACATAACGCCGAAGTTAACTACCTTAGCTTCACGACGCATGTTTTTAGTTACATCTTCTGGCTCACGATCATATATTTGTGCAGCCGTGATAGTGTGTACGTCTACGTCACGATTAAATTGTTCAATGAGGGTTTTATCATTTGAGAGATAGGCAGCAATGCGCAGCTCAAACTGGCTATAATCGGCGCTCACTAGAGCTTTATCCTTACCCGCAACAAAAGCCGTACGGATACGTCGACCAAGATCAGTACGGACTGGTATATTTTGCAAGTTCGGATCAGTGCTACTAAGTCGGCCGGTTTGTGCGATTGTGAGCTTAAAATTCGTATGCAGCCGCGAATGTTCATCGACTAGCTTTGGTAATGCATCAACGTATGTGCTTTTAAGCTTAGTGACTTCCCTGTACAGAGAAATAAGATCAATAATTGGGTGGGTACCACGCAGTTTATCTAATTCACTAGCAGCCGTACTGTAACCAGTTTTTCCCTTTTTTATGCCTTGCGTTGATAAGGCGAGATGTAATTTACTAAATAAGATATCTGCCAATTGTGCCGGACTTCCAATATTAAATTGTTCATCAGCATAACCATAGATCTGTTGCTCAAGGTCAGAGATTGCATCATCAATCTCAACTGAAAACTTTTTAAGGTAACTAGTATCCAGCTCGATGCCAACCCATTCCATACGTGCTAGTACCGGGATAACTGGCCATTCAATCTCCTGTGCTAGCTTGAGCAACTTCGGTATAGCTTGAAGTGCCATGGCTTGTTGTTCATAAAGGGCCGCTATGATGGCAATAATTTCTGGCTCTGAACCAATGAGCTGTTTGGGATCGAGATTTTCAAAGCCGGCGCCCTCATACCCCAAATCGGCTGTGGCCAGTTCCGTAAGGCTCTGCTCGCGGCGTAAAGAATTCAGCAAAAATGCCCCAATCAATACATCGTGCTCTACTAATGGCACTTCAATCCCTAGCTCAAGGAGTACTTTAAGTGTAGCTTTTACGTCATAGCCGATAAGTTTGGTCTTAGTAGTAGTAATTTTACTCAGAGCTTTTACTACATCTTCTTGGCTGAGCGCCGCAAGATCGAGTGTATAGGTATTCTTTCCATCACTGCTGAGTGCCATAATTAGTGGCCTACGGCCATGTTTTCCAGCACAAAAACTATGAACAAATAGTTGTTCAGTGTTATTGATTTTGAGCTCTGTGAGCTTTGCTTTCGTATTAATGTATTCGCTTTTACCTACTTTTAGAGAAGTACTTGGTGATGCTGCATCATGTTCGCTAATAGCAACCTGCATAATTTCAGGTAACTGCCGCGCTAATGTACGAAACTCTAGTTTCTGTAATAATTGCAGTACGGTAGCTGGCTGAACATTACTCCCATCAACAGCTTTTAAATCAAGCTTGATAGGTGCATCGCACCAAATCGCACCTAATTTTTTACTCAAGTCAGCAAGTTCTCTGCCAGCTTCAAGCTTTTTGCGCACAGAATCTTTAACAAGCTCTAGATTTTTATAGATATTATCCAATGTTTTAAATTCTTTAAGTAATTCTGTCGCCGTTTTTTCACCGATGCCCGGCACGCCAGGGATATTATCCGAAGCATCTCCTTTTAGTGCTTTCAGATCCAAAAATTGATCAACGGTAATACCGTATTTTGCTTCAAAGCTCTTGGGTGAATATAACTCTATATTGCTCAGACCTTTCTTAAGTGCATACATGTGAACGTGCTGATCTACGAGTTGCAACATATCAAGATCGCTACTAATAAGTAATGTCTCAATACCTTTTTTGGTAGCCTGTGTTGATAATGTCCCCATGATATCGTCAGCCTCATAATCATCCAGCTCGTAGAGTGGCCAACCAAAAGCCTGTAGTAGTTCGTGTAGTACAGGGATTTGTTCATAAAAGTCTGGTGGCGCCGGCTTGCGACCAGCCTTATACTCAGGATACATTGCCAAACGCTTACGAATATTTGTTTTGGGCTTATCCCACGCTATAGCAACGTAATCTGGCTTCAGTCGCTTAATAACTTCTAACGCCATGACTGCGAAGCCGTAAACACCACCCGTTGGAGTTCCATCTTTCGTCGAAAGATTCGGCATAGCGTAATAACCTCGGTAAAATACACTCTTACCATCAATAATCACAAACCGTTTTGGCTGCTTCGAATCTGTCATGTAATAAGTATACGCGTCATAGTGCTCGCACAGCACCTGAAGATTCCGACATACCTATAAAACCTATCCTTATTCGAATATACTATGCCATACAAACGATAATTATGACAGAAGGGCAGTATTTTAGTACAATGCACATATGCAGAATGAAGATATCAAAGTGGTAGCGTTTGTTGGCATGCCCGGCGCAGGTAAAAGTTCATGTGTTGAGTACTTAGAGAAAAAGGGGTTTCCATCCGTCTATTTCGGCGGTATTACAGTTGACGAAGTTAAAGCCCGTGGCCTGGAAGTTAATGAGGTCAATGAGAAAGCTATACGTGAAGATATCCGTACTAAAGAAGGTAAAGACGCCTATGCTAAACGTATAATTTCTAAAATCAAGGGTTTGGCAGACCAAGGTCAAACTAAAGTAGTTGCCGATGGACTTTATAGTTGGACTGAGTACAAAGCATTCAAAGAAGAATTTGGTAACAATGCGATAATTATTGCTATTGCTGCTCCGCGTCAGCTTCGCCATGAACGTTTAGCAAATCGACCAATCCGCCCCTTCACTGATGCCGAAGTTACTGCTCGTGAATTTGCTGAGATTGAAAATATCGAAAAAGGCGGTCCGATAGCGAACGCCGACTACACTATCGTAAATGAGAATTCATCTGACGATATGCTTGGCAGACTTGATAAGATTCTAAAAGACACGAAATTTATTTGATGTAATCGTGCAGTTTGCGAGCATCTTTATGTTTGCGCAGTTTTGCCAACGCTTTAGCTTCTATCTGACGAATACGCTCTCGAGTAACAGCAAATTCCTGGCCAACTTCTTCAAGCGTATGCTGCTTGCCATCCTCAAGCCCAAAGCGCAGCTTGATAATTTTTTGCTCGCGCTCGGTTAGTGCGCTAAGCATATCTTTTACTTGCTCTTTGAGTAGTTGTCCAGTAGCTGATTCTTCAGGTGTAATAGTATCTTCATCCTCAATAAAGTCGGCCAAGACTGACTCTTCCTCGTCATCACGAATTGAAGCATCAAGGCTAGAAATATCCTGCTTTATCTTCATGATGTGTTCGACTTTATCAATGTCTATTTCCATTTCTTTAGCAATCTCTTCATTAGTCGGTTCACGGTTAAGTTCCTGCGTTAATCGACGTTGGGTACGCAATAGTTTATTGATGGTCTCTACCATGTGTACCGGAATACGAATGGTACGAGCCTGATCAGCAATTGCCCGCGTAATGGCTTGACGAATCCACCAGGTAGCATATGTGCTGAATTTAAAACCCTTGTCTGGGTCAAATTTTTCAACAGCTCTGAGTAAACCAGTATTGCCCTCTTGAATAAGATCAAGTAAATCCAAACCACGACCAACGTAGCGCTTAGCGATTGAAACAACTAGACGCATATTAGCCTCAGCCATTTGGTCCTTAGCTCGTTTATCGCCTGAGACAACTTTCTTGGCTAGGGTCAGCTCTTCTTCGGCAGAAAGTAGTGGAATTTTTCCGATTTCACGCAAATATAATCTGACTGAGTCGTCAGCGATATCGTCCAGATAATTCTGGTCCGTGAGAGTAACCTCTTCTTCTTCATCGGCTACCCATTCACTATCAAAGCTACCTGCTGCCGATTCAGCTGCGACAATTTCAATATTTGCGTCTGCCAAATCAGTGTATAACGCGTCTAATAGCTCAACATTTTCTTCCGGAATAGCCTCAAGAATTTCTTGCTGAGTAATTTTCTTTTCTTTTTTGGCTTTGTCGAGTAGCTTCTGTTTAGCTTGTGTTAAATTAATTTCATTGTCGTTGGTAGGTGTAGGTTGTGCATTCTTAGCCATAATTTAAGACTCCTTTGCTTGCTTAAGTAATATATCCAATTGTTTCGCTCTTGCTAATAACCGATCAGTGTCGGCATCATTAGTTGTTTGGAGTTGTGATGACAATTCACGTTTTTGAGTCTTTACATATCGTTCTATCAGGCGAGTTTGCAAGTGAGCGGCCTCGTATCGGAGTTCTAGCAAGTCTAGTTCCTGATAGAGTGTTTCATATTGTAATACTAGAATTTTAACATATTCGGCGACAGGTTCCAAGGCCATAGCCGTTCCAACGTCGCCAGCAAACTCCGGATTATCGCGTAGAAATTGCAAAAGTTGTTGTGCCGGTAGCGTACTGAGCATGCCTTCAGTAATTGGCTCTAAGAAATCACGTAGCTTGGGTTGCTGTAAGACGAGTGATAAAAAGTGATCTTGGTTCTTCCCCATTTCTGCTGCAAGTTTGTCTACGGGTTCCGGTTTGACCAGTCTGTGCTTTAAACGCGTGGCTGGTTCTGGTTTAAGTTTTGTTAACAACGCCTCACGACTCACCTGTAATATTTCGGCAATTTTTTGGACGTAATGATCCTGTTCAACCTTATCGGTTAAGTTTTGGACGATTGGCATAATATCATCACTAAATTGTCGCTTACCTGCTGCGGTATCTAGATCAAATTGCTGTTTGAAGTACTCTATTAGCCAATCGAGAGCATAAACTGACTCATCAATGGCTTTTTGCCATTTCCCGGGACTGCGCTTAATGAGCTCGTCCGGGTCCTTACCGGTTGTAAGCGTAATAACACTAAGTGACACACCGACTTTACCAGCAATCGGGATAGCTCGTTCGGTGGCATTTAAACCTGCTCTATCGGCATCGAAGCTTAGACGAATATCATTGACGAAGCGACTAAGCGCCTTAAGGTGCTGCTCAGTCAAAGCAGTGCCAGCCGTTGCTACAACTTGGCGTACGCCAGCTTGGTGACTAGTGATAACGTCGAGATTACCTTCAGTTACCACTGCATACTTAGCCTTACGAATTGCCTCTTTGGCTAAATGCAGGCCAAAAACATGACGACTTTTATCGTATAAAATCGTTTGCGGAGTGTTGATGTATTTAGGCGCACTAGGATCATCGTGTAGCAATCTAGCCGTAAAGCCAATGATTCGTCCTTGCTGGTCGGCTAACGGGATCATGATTCGTCCACGAAACATGTCTACGCTACCCTGGTAGCGTTGCGTGCTAAGACCAGCACGTTTGATCTCGTCATCTGTAAAGTTTTTACTTTTTAGAAAGTCTAAAAGAGCTGTGCCACTGTTTGGCGCATAGCCAATTTGCCATTCTAGAGCCGTGGATTTACTAAACTGTCGCTCTTTTAAAATATATTCCAGGGCTGTTTGATTTTTACTAAAATGGGCTTGATAAAATTTTGCTGTCAATTTAAGCGCTTCGTATAATCGTTCCTTCTGTTTGGCGTCGCCACGACCAGCACTGCGTTGGTATTGCTCGAGGTCGACACCAGCTTTGTTGGCGAGCAGCTCAAGGGCACCTCGAAAATCTAAGCCTTCGATTTCCATTACAAAGCTGAACATATTACCACCCTTGTTGCTGCTAAAATCGTGCCAGATCTGCTTCTCAGGGCTTACCATAAAACTCGGTGTTTTTTCATTCCCAAAGGGACTCAACCCGCGCCAATTATGGCCAGCACGTTTTAGCTGGACGTATTCGCCTATTACGTCTTCAATCGCCAGCCGGTTTTTTACTTCTTCCACTGCATCCATACACTAGTAAGTATCTAGCAGAAAGTAGCTAGTAGCAAGTACTGCGATTGCTTTGTTACTTCTGGAGTACTACAGCCGCTTATGGTTTAATGAAACTATGTTACGGCTTTCTCAATCAGCTATTAATCGCCAACAGTACATACCTCCGCATGTTCAGCAGGCTATAAGCCAGCACCTACAAAACACTCTGCCAGGGAGTATGAAGAGCTACATGAGTAGTGGCGGTTTTGTACCTGGTCGTGCCCAAAAAGCCTTGACCAAACAGATGGAGAAAAATCTACCCGCCCATCTCAAGCAATATGCAGGCGCCTACATGGAGCAAAATATATTGAATCCAGCAACCTCTATTGCGTCATCTGCTCCTTTAAAACCGCGCCCACCGATTCCAAATTTAACACGCCTCGATCACTCCAATGTATCATCCGAGCAATTTCAGGCAACATTTAATGGTAATAACTTATTTGCGCCCGACTCACCACCAACCGACTCTACGACTCAACCACATGAGATGAGTGCCGGATCATTACTGCCCCCTCAGCCAGCCAGTAGCGCACAGCAGCAAAGTCCGTATGAATTCATTACAGCAGATGCCCCCAAACCGTCACGTAGTCTGAATATATTAGGCAGCAGCTCTAAAAAGCAGCGAATTATGATTGTCCTTGGTGGTGCTGTTCTACTAATAATCATTGCTATTGTATTTGCTTCAATCCTCAATAAGAAGCCGTCGTCAGTTGGCCTCGTTTCGCTCGCTCAGCAACAGAATGAGATGATAACAACTGCCACTTCTGCTGGTAGCCAGGCCACTCAACAGGTCACTCAAAACCTAACAACAACCATCCAGCTAAGCCTTATAACTGATCAGAATCAGCTGCTAGCCTTCATGAAGAGTGCAAATATGAAGAAGATTAGTTCTAAGCAGCTTGCAGCTGGCACCTCAACGGTCGCAACCCAAGACTTGGCCAATGCTCAAGCAGCTAGTAATTTCGATGCAGTATATATTCAAATTACCCAAAAACAGCTAACTACGTACGCTGAAACTCTTAAGCAAGTATTTGCTTCAACGAACGTGATAAGCGAACGACAACTGCTCAATACGCAGTATCAAGCAGCCCGATTATTGCTAGCCCAGGCTAGCAACGCAGCTTCATCATTACAGAGTTCGTAAATATCAATGGCTTTTGGTTACTAATTCATAAGAATGCCGAATAAGCCCCTCTATCTCAAGCCACGGCAATTGACCGCTCAGCACGATAGTATTCCAGTGTTTCTTATTTAAATGATAACCCGGCATAACACTCTCGTATTTTTCGCGTAAGATTTCTGAGAGCTGCGGATCGCACTTAAGACTAATCTGTAGAGGCTGTGTGTTCTCTGAAATCAAAGCAAACATTTTTTCGCCAACTTTGTATACTGCTACGTCTTCACCGAAGGGATAATCCAGCCTGGTATTCGCCAAGCTAAGAATATACGCTTCAACTTCTTTATGGGTCATATTGTTTGATTGTACCAAAAATCACTTCGCCAGTAGTGATTTGAAGAAGCCTTATATTCCCGAAAAATCTACACTATTGGTTTCTTTTGAACCAATCGAGGTAAAATTGTAGTTCAGCAATACTTGCCTGAATATCATCAAATGCCCGATGACTATTAGTTTTTTCATACTCTACGTCGTGTTTACCCTGAAATAAAATTTTAAAACTACTAACGTCCATCATGCGGTAATGTAACTTCAGATCGAGTGAAGGCCACCACTTTCTAATAAATAATCGGTCATTATGGATACTATTGCCTGCCAGTACTGCCGGTTCTTTGCCGAAGTGTTTTTCAACAAGAGCAATTAGATCTTGCTCAACCTCATCGCTCGGCTTTGCATCATTAAGCTTATTGACGAACTCGTCACGGTTCTCCGGATAATCTGCCCACCAAATATTTTTCCGCATCCGGTCTACTACAAGGTCTTTTTTTTGCTGTACACGCGCCTCATAGCTCGCTAGTGTTTTGAAATCAAAATCTGTAATTTCTGCGGCTACCTCTAAGATGACATCCTTATCAGGATCCAGCCCTGTCATTTCGAGATCCACCCATAACAACCTCGTCGGCTTAACGCTCTTGTCAATCATTATCAGCAATTATAATGGCAACACCTGGTAAAAGGAAATCCTCAGGCTTTTGCACGTGCAGCGCTAAGGATATCAGAATACCATTTGATTTCTTCTAGTGTCTTTTTAATTGCTGCCTGTGGGCCGTATGGATTTGCCTGTAGTTCTTTATCGAGCTCACCCTTCTCGTTAATCATCTCGCCTACCCGACCAACCAAGAAAGTTGCTGATGGCACTGTAATGCCTAGAAGCCCCGGGATTACGCCTCGTAAATGTGCGACAGCTTGAGCGCCACCAGTTGAACCATGTGCAACCAACGCTACCGGCTTTTGTTTAACTTGAAAATCAATATAGTCTAATGCATTTTTAAGCACTGCTGAATATGAACGATTATACTCGGGAGTAACGAGTACGAAGGCATCGCCTTCACCAAGCTTAGCTAATAGTTTTTCGGCTACTTCATTCGGTTTACGGTCAGGATTATATTGTGGCGAGATTGGTTCATCAAGGTACGGCAAATTATAATCAGCTAAATCGACAATTTCGACCTCTGAATCTGATAAATTATTTGCTTCATTGGCCACCCATTTGGCCGCCCGGTCGGTAACTCGACCAGGTCTTGTACTTCCAATAATAATCTTCAGCTTCATTATGCCTCCTCTAGGTTTATGATATACTTTATATAGTAATAATTATAAGCCCACTACTATATAAAGTAAAGTATGAGATCTACTCTGGCCAAACCAATCGAATCCAAATCCGGCTGTATTGCAAATGCTATGGATATTATCGGTAGTAAATGGACAGCTTTGATTCTGCGCGATTTAACCAGCGGCCCAAAACGATTTAGCGAGCTTGAAAAATCAGTTGGGAATATTAACC
>DATKHF010000018.1:0-27051 GCA_035510355.1 Saccharimonadales bacterium (SeqCode)
GCTGTGGGAGCTCTGTATCTGTCTTGCTTGGTAAGTCATACATATTATGCTTTATCTAAATCAACCTTAATCGTGTTTAGCATTTCCTGGTAAGTCACACTTGGATAGTGAAGTTTGTGAAGCTTTTTAACGGAAATTGTACTGTTAGGTGGCCAACCAGTTTCTTCACCGTCTGCTTTAATTAAATTGTCATTTATTTTTAAGGCCTTGGCAACGTCAACCATAAAATTATAGAAGGTAGTGCTTTTATTGACTCCAACGTTGATAAGTATTTTCCTATCAAAATCATTGGCTATGTAGTGAGCAAAAATATCACAAATATTATTAATTAGTACTGGCGTGAATAATTTTCGTGCATCAAGGTGTATTTCTCGCCCATTCATAAGACTATGAAGGGCGTCAGAGAATTGTTTCGGTTTATGAAAATCTTTACTAACACCAACATGACGATGCCCACGGGTAATAAGATAGGGCAACCCAGACATCATAACTAGCTTTTCTGACGCCACTTTGGACGCTCCATACGGGTTTCTCGGTTTATATTTATTTGTTTCAATGTACTCTCCTTTTTTTTCTTTGCCACCGTAGACCGCCTCAGTACTTGTAAAAAGAAAGGGTGTCTTGTTTACGAGTGCAAGTTTTATGAGATTCTCCGTTATAGTCGGATTCGTTATTGTAATCTCGTTACTCGTCGTAGTGTCTCTACCAACGTCTGCGGCAAGATGTAGAATAAAGTCTGGCTTAAAACTTACAAATAGTTCCTTTAGGGTCTCGTATTTAAGTAGATCGACGGGATGTTCTTTATCTGTTTTAGAAACCCCGAGAATATCAAACTGGGCGCCATACAATTCAATGAACTTGGTGCCAACATAGCCTGTTGAGCCAGTGAGAAATATCTTTGTCTTTATGTACTTTCTCCTATTTGCCATTCTTGCCGGGGGTTATTAGGAAAATTCTTATTATCAAAAAGTACTATTAGTTTAGGTGTAAGTTTGTAGAACCTGCTCGGCTTAATGCCGCTTGCAATATCTTCTAAATAATTCTTCTCTTTTCGAAGTTTTTTTACAAAGCCTTGGCCAATTTTCTCTTCGATTTTTGAGCCAATTAGTTCTGCTACACCCATGATCGATACCCCGATTACATAATCTTCATCAGGGGTATTTTCATGGATCAGAATATAAGCTGCAGCTTGTTGATTTTGTTTTAGCTCTTCAGAATGCCGCCGGTCTGTATTACTGCACCAAATAAAATTGAGTGCTTCATCCGAATAAAAATGCACGGTACATATCCAGGGGTGGTTATTGACTGAAGTAGCTAGTTGCATAATATTTACGCCAGGTGTATATTTTCTGACTAATTCCTCTACGTTCATCGATTATCGCCTTTACCTTTTATGACATCTCGTTTCTTACGATCAGCTAGCTTCTTAACATTCAAAGTCATAACTTCTTCAAACGTAATCCCCAAGCTATCAGCTAAGACCACAATATACCAAACAACATCGCCGAGTTCTTTTTTAAGCTCTTCTTTATCTTCGGCGGTGATTTTCCCACCTTTGTAGGCTACGATTTTTTTCCATTTTTCAACTACTTCACCGGCCTCGCCGGCAATACCCATGACCCAGATAGTTTTATCCATGAGCGTATCAACATATTTAGGATTAGTGTATGCGGTTTCAAGTGCTCGTTTTTGATACTCATCAAATGTCACGTAATCCTCCCATTCTCATCTATTTTAACAGCCCCTTCACGAATAACTTCAATAGCATCATCAACTACACGAATAATAGTTGATGGTGGGTGGTCAGTAAGATTACCGCCGTCAACATAAAAATCTACTCGCTCGCCGAAGTATTTTTGTGCTTCTACGATAGTGTTAGCGATAGGTTCGCTTGGTTTATTTGCGCTAGTTGTTAGTAGTGGCTCGACTTCTTTTAAAAGTCCCTCTAAACTTTTATCATCTGGGATTCGTATCGCTAGACTCCTCGCACCGAGATGTAAATAATTTAGCTCTTCACTACTTGGAATAATAATGCTGATGGCACCCGGCCAAAGCTGTTCAACGGCTTTGAGATAGCGGTATTTAATACCAAGTTCAACTAGCTGATCAATATTAGCCGCAATCACTGTACCAGGTTTGTGATCGCGTAATTTCAGTGCATATAGTCGTTTCACAGCCGATTGATCAGTGGCTCGACAAACCATTCCATAGACAGTGTCGGTCGGTATCACGCCAATTTTTCCAGCTTTAATAAGATTAATTACTTCTTGGTTGAACTTGGTAAATTGTCTCATAACCGCGAGTTAGTATAGCAGCGGCTAACTGAAGAAACTACCTACTGGGGATTGATGACTGTTGTGCTGCCAGCAGGAGCGGTTGGGGCTGGACTTTTAGTTTTACTTTTAGCAACGGCAAAGACAACAAGAATAATGATTATTACTATTAAAACAACGCCAATAATTAGGGCACCTTTTGGCAAGGATCGTTTTGGCTTTGGTTCGATAGGTTGTGGCGGAATAGCAATCTGAGGATTTGGTGTCATTGGATTTGTAGGTACTGGAACTGGAACATTAGGCAACGCATCGTGGCTAGACACAAAAACCGGATTTGGTGCGGGATTAACAGGCTGATTGACGGGCGGCACTGGGCTCGGAACTGGTGGCATGGTTGGATCTATTGGTTGATCTGAAGGTATAGGTGGAGTAACAGGTGGCAAGTTGTTGTCCGGCTGGTAGGTTGGCGATTGTGGTGAGGCTGGTTGAGTTGGTTCCATGGTTATTTCCTTAACTGTTTCGTGTTCAATTTTAGCATGAGAAATAAGGTCAGCCTAATATGTACCTTTTAGCGGAGTAACTAATAAGTTGTTCGTCTGATAGCTCCTTAAGTACTGTTATCAAACGATCATCGTCAATATGTTTGCGGAGTTCATGACTAGTACGAGGTTTATCAGTTAATAAGTGTAGTATCTGTCCGCGAATTTGGCGTTGTGAACCCTGAAAAGCAGATTGCTTACTATAGCTTTGGCTAGCTTTCGTCAGATTACCTACTGTCCCCTTCAGATATGATCCGTAATCCATGAGCGCCCAATAGAAATCACGGGGATTAGTTCGATCAAGTGTTTGTGCAAGTGTGGACCGAATATCTACGTCTGAGATATTTTGTTGTTTTTGGAAAAAGTGATGGATGAAAACTGTGCGGACATTTGTTTCGACAAAAATAGCCGGTTTATTATACGCGTAGACCATAGTAGCACCAGCTGTGTTGACGCCAACGCCCGGCAACGACTCGAGTTCCTCGCTGGTCTGCGGAAAGTGCCCAGAAAAATTGTTCTCTATTACCTGCGCTGCCTGCCAAAGAAATTTAGCACGGCGATTATAGCCCAGGCCCTGCCATAATGTTAATACTTCACTTAATTGACTTTGTGCCAAGTCGGTCACCCGAGGAAATCGAGTCAGAAATTCCTTGAATTTAGGTTCAACGCGGCCAGCTTGAGTTTGCTGCAGCATTATTTCGCTTACCAGAATAGCATATGGATCAAGTGTATCGTTTGGTTGCAGTTTGAGTGTTGGGGTACGCCAAGACATCTCTCGTCGATGTTCAGCAAAAAACGGCTGTAATTCAGTTTTGAAGCTAGCAATTTGGGTTGGCGATACTACTCCCATGGAGCTATGATACTAAATCTTAACTCCTACGTGCAGCTATCCAGCTTAATATTGCACTGGCAGCTACCCAGTTTGGTACCGCTATAAAAACTGCTAACCAGAAGCTATAGTTACCGTGTAGCACAAACACTAGAACACCAATTAAATACGCTAAATAGGGTATATAGGTCAACCATCCTTGCCGATTAGCCGGCAGATAACTACCCCGAACTTTGCGGAACCAAATGGGATGTTTAGCTGATTTTTTCATTCTATTGCACCTTATCTATTTTATTAGTACCTTAGTGGCCACCGCTTGATGTGAAATAATCGGTAATCTTTAGCGGCTGGAGGTTACTGGTCAGACCAGTTTTGGGCATTATATACAGCTCACTATAATTCTTCTCAACGAGAACATAGTTATTAGTAAACCAGCCGGCTACCCCATACATACTGTTAAGGGTTGCGATTTGGCTAGGATTGTTGGCATTACTATCTCCGCGGTAAATGACACTATTGCCATCGTGCAGCGCGCTCCACACTGTGCTAGTGGCATCCGGTGAAAGATAGTAGACAGTTGTTGCGGCCGAAAAATAGTTATTGAAAGTCTGAGCGTTGACGCTGCTGGGCGCAACTCTAAGAGTTTTATCGATAAATTCGTAGTAGGCCGGAATAGGAATGTTTTGTTGAGCAATATAATAATCATCCGGAGTGTTCTCAATAACACTTAAGTACGTTGTGAAATCCGTGGGAAAGGTTTTTATAGCCTGTATACCGGTACCGTTGGTATTTATTGTGTATATTCCCATCTGCTTGTCAGACGAGCTGACACTAGTTGTTGGATAACTTGATGTCCAGCGTTTAGTGTACAGCACCGTATTATTTGGCAAGATAAATTCATTTTCAATCGATTGAGCAGCATAATCACTGCTGGAAGTACCCTCAGCAGTAGTTTGATCAAGTAGTGTTGATTTGCCGGTTGCTGGATTATAACTTTCGAGCAATTCGCCTCCGGATTGCCAACTACCGAGAGTAGCGCTGCTAGCCGTATAGATTAAGTGGTCGTCGGCCGACCATCCTATAATACTAATATACGTTTGAATACCGGATTGGATCGTACTTATTTGGCCGGTTGTGGGATTAATATAATATAGCGTACCGTTGTCTGAGCTGTTCGAGGTACGAGTAGTTAGAAGAGCAAGGTATTTCCAGTCGGCTGAATGAGAAAATTGCGTGGCAGTTGGGCTTTCGTTGCCCGTACCAGCAAGTATGGTCTGGCGATCAGAGCCATCAATATTAGTGCTTACTACATCGATTTTGCCCGACGCGTTACTGAGGAAATATACTTTGCCACTTGGAGTTAATTGAAAAGTGTTAGTAGAGCCGGGATTAGAGGATATTTTAATCGTTACCGCTGCTTGATTATACGCGCTGCTTGGAGTTGTGATCTGCCCAACCGCACTGCTTTTGTTGGCTGGTAAAACAATAACGGCCGTACCCTTCTCATTGGTTCGAACTGAGGTTTTATCGGCAACTACAGTGGCGTTGGCAATGGGCTGGTGGCTAATCTCATCAATAACCTGAAGTGGAACTTGTCGACCAGTAGCCATCAATGTAATGGTAGACGTATGAGGATCATGCAAGGGCACTAATAGTTTTTGCTGGGTGGTCTTGTAGTAATGTTTACTAATAGTAACCGTGGCATTACCAACTGGTACGCGTAATGTTAATTTACCATCACTATCAGTAAGTCCTTGAACATTCCTTAAGACAATAGTAGCTCTGGATACTGGTTGATGGGTTTGTGCGTCGAGTATTACGAGGGGTATGTTTTGCTTCCAAACTAATCCAAGAATTTTATATCGACTAAACGGGACAGCAGCTAGTACTAGTAAGATAATAAGGATCGTGAGCGGTATCCAGATTTTCTTTTTCGCAAAAATTTTCTTATACCACGGGAGCTTAACCGGCACAAAGGCTTTGGCTAGCTCGGAATCTTCAGCTGCCAAGACTTCATCGCCTTCTTGTCGCACGACATCGTCAATCGCCTGGTCAGTTTGAAGTTCTTCTGGCCTTGAGACTTCAGTATTTTCTGAATCAGATTGAGTATTGGATTTTAAACTTTCTGGATGCAACGTTGAACTACTTTTGTTCTCAGTGCCTGTAGATGCTTCGGGTATATTATCAGTGTCGGTATCGCTTGTATTGTTGTTTAAATTACTTTTTTCTGTTTTATCAGTCATATGCGTATCCTTCACTTATAGTGTAGCAGAACTGTCGTAAAATTCTCATAGTTTTAATCATTACTATTGACAAGCATTACCATGCAGGATTAACCTGCATGTATGGTAAGTTTTGTGGAGCATTGCTACGTCTCAAAACTCGTAATGAGTTTTGAGGGGGGTATTGTATTGCAATAATTTGCCGAACAAAAAAAAGTCAAAATAACCTCCCGTCTTAAACAACGGGGGGTTTTAGATTGAGGAGGCTATACATAGATGAAACCGGACGTAATAGAATATATAGATAAAGTAATCAATGAAGCTTTCGATATAGCAGCTATACCCCGCTACGTGCCCGAACAGGAAGCATTGGGAGTGCCAGATATATTGCCGGAGCATGCTGTTCTAGCTACCCATGGTTTAGGTCGTAGACTGGAGCGAACGCAGGCACAGCACACGAGACGCCTTCGAGTTATGTTTGACGGAAACGGATTATAAACACTGTCGGTTAGCAGCTAGTCTATAGAACCAAGCACATTAGAGTTATGGTGCTAAACGATTAATATCCCGAGGGAAAAGTGTGGCTTCTTTAACGCTATTTAGACCGAGGATTTTTTCAACGGTCCGTTCTAGCCCCCACCCCCAGCCTCCATGAGGCGGCATACCGTAGCGATAAGCGCTTAATAGTGGGGCGTAGCCCGGGCTGCTGGGGTCACCACCCGAAGCCTTGAGTTGAGCAATAAGACGATCGTAGTGGTTCTCTCGCATACTGAGAGTGGCAATTTCAATGCCCCGGAATAACAGATCAGCGCGATCAGCAATATCTGGATTCTCCGCATTAGCACGATGATAAAACTTAAACGTTTTACTTTTACTTGGCCAACCGACAACCAATACGGCGTCGCTACCCTTCTCTTTCTTAGCCCACTCGCAAACCCAACGCTCTTCGGCAGGTGCCAAATCATCTTCGTCACTATGATCTTCTTTTGTTGCAGCAAGAAACTTCTCATGGATTTCATGAATAGTTACGCGTGGAATATCTGCAGCTTTCTTTGGAAGTACAAATTCTGGGACATTCCACATTTTTAGCTCCACTGCACAATCTTTTTTGACGGTTTCTATAACACTTAGTAAGCAGTTACCGGCAAGGTTTAGTAAATCCTCGAAGTCAATGAATCCAATCTCAACGTCGATCGTGATATATTCTGTCATGTGACGCGTCGTTGCGCTCGGTTCAGCTCGAAACGTCGGGTTTGTTTCAAAGACACGCTCAAATACTCCAACCATCATCTGTTTATAAAACTGGGCACTTTGGGCAAGCGTAGCGGTCTTGCCAAAGTAATCCAGTTTAAAGGCCTCTGCTCCGCCCTCTGTGGCTTCAGCAAGCAATTTTGGGCTATTTATTTCGGTGAAGTCATTTTCCTTGAAGAATTTACGGAAAGCTTCAAGAACTTTTGCTTGAACTCGAAAGATCGCAGTTTCTTGAAGGTTACGTAAACCAATCGGACGATTGTCTAGTAAGGTATCTAGATTATCAGGCTTATGGCTTAGTGGCTTATCGATTTCGATTAATGGTTCATCGGTCACAGGTACGAGCACTTCGAGTTTTGGTTCGTGAATTTCGGCACCTCCTGGTGCGCGTTGTTCTTCGACGGCTTTACCGTCTACACTTATAACTGTACCGATTTGTAGCCCACGTAGCTTTTCTACTTCACTTTTGTCTTGAACAACAACTTGCATGAGACCTGAGCGGTCTCGTACATTGATAAACGTTAGACCACCGAGTAAACGTTTTTTGTGCAGCCAACCTTCGATATGGACTTGCTCGCCGATATGACTTGCTACTTCGGAACTAAGAATTCTCATAGGGATCTTTCTTATTAGATTTATGGTAATGACTTTAGATGAAGGGTCGCCTACACAGCCGCCATTAGTCTTAGCAGCTACAGACCCCGGGATTCATATTCGGCCAAACCAAACAATCACTCATCGGTGTTATTCTACCACGTCTTCAGCTTCGACGTCAGTTTTTTCATGTTCATCAGGCTCGACCTTAGCCTGAGCAGCTGCTACAGCATTAAGATCACCGTAGCGATCGAACTCATCGAGAGTGGGTTTGCCGACGATTTGTTTTAGGACATCCTCAATCGTAATAATGCCGACAAACTCTTCGAACTTATTAACCACGACAAACAAGTGGTGATTTGTTTTAAGAAATGCCTGTAATACTTGGTAAAGTGAGAACTCCTCGTGGACGTAATGCACGTCGCGTTTCATAATACTTCTGATAGATTTACTACTTTTGGCTTCGACCAATAGGTCTTGCAGGTACAAGGTACCAATAATATGATCTTTTTTACCTTCATAGACAGGAAAACTCATGTAGCCGGTTTGATGAAGCTCGTCAATGAGAACTGGGCTAATAATTTCACTTGATCCAACTGTTCGCACGGCTCGACGTGGCATGAGAGCATCACGTGCTAGTTTATCTTCAAAGGTCAAGGCTCGTTCGGCAAAGTCAAGTTCTGCTAGCGAAATACGGCTGTCAGTTTGTTCTTTCTGCCATTCTAAAAGTTCTAATAAATCATTTTTATCGTACATACCGGTATGGACATTGATGCCGTAACGATCATGGATGACACCGCTAACTCTTTCTAGTAAAGGGTGGACATAGCGCAACATCCAACTAAGTGGTGGCGCGAATAGAGTCGCCATATGGCTACTTATAGATGTTAGTCGAGACGACGGTAGCCATAAAAAGCCAAGCCACAATAAAAGTACAGTGAGTGAGAAAGCAAGCCAGGCTGTTAATGCTACGGAGAAAAGTACAAAGCTGCCAGCAGCAGTCAAGACAATTACGATAAATAGCAGCGCTTGTAAGCTAGATCCATAGGCAGCAGCACGGTAGAGAGTTTTAGCAGGATACTGTCCTTCGCGCGCTTGACGCCTAAGCTCTTTGAGGGGTAAATGATGGTACGTTTTGTTTAGAACAATTGCCAACAGCATAATAACAGCTAGGGTAATGGCAAAAGTAAGATTAAGCATGCCCCAATCTTACCCCGGAAGCCTAGGGAATTCAAAGCAATTGGCTATGTTATACTTATTGCACGAATAAGGAGATAGTGTCATGGATAAGCGTTTTTGGGGAATTCTGATTCTTGTCGTAGTTGTTTTGGGTGGTATTTTTTGGATTACTTCCGGCAACAAAGCTAACGCACCGAGCAACAGTGGTCAACCAACAAATCACGTACAAGGTCAGAATCAATATGGAATAACTCTTGTAGAGTATGGTGACTATCAATGTCCATATTGCGGTGAATACTATACAACCGTTAAGCAGGTAGCAGCTGAGTACTCGCCTTATATTAAATTCCAATTTCGTAATTTACCACTCACACAATTACACCCAAACGCTTTTTCCGGAGCTCGTGCCGCTGAAGCAGCAAGCTTAATGGGCCAATTCTGGCAAATGCATGATGTGCTGTACGAGGCAAATGTAGAATATTACGCTAGTAATGAAAAAATCGCTTCTTGGATTAGCTCTTCTGATCCCCTGTCCTATTTTGACCAGTACGCTCAACAGCTTGGCCTGAATGTAAGCCAATTTAATACTGACTACGCAAGTAGTTCTGTTAACAACAGCATCAATGCAGACGTAGCAGCCTTTGCTAAAACGGGCCTTCAAGAAGCTACGCCGACATTCATACTAAACGGCAAACAGATTCAACCTGCGCCTAGCGTAAGTAGCTTCGAGCAAGCCATAAATGCTGTGATTAAGCAGAAGGGCTTTACACCGCCCGCTAGCACGTCAAGCTCTAGTAGTTCCACTTCGACTGCTACACCTGGTCAATCAGTTCAGAAGTAAGTTACCGCCGGATTTTGGCGTTTTTACTCCGCAGGTTGTACAATAAAGACAGTTAACAGTTAAAATAAACATGGTAACTGATACTATCTTTCTTGAACTGAGCCTGGTGATAGCCTTGGCCGCTGGCGTAGCTTTAGTAATGCGCCTCATTCGCCAGCCACTTATCATTGGTTATATCTTGACGGGTATTATTGTTGGACCGTCTGTGTTGCACCTTATTAAAACACCGGCCACGATTACCAGTTTTAGCGATATCGGTATAGCCCTACTGCTTTTCATCATTGGCTTGGGGTTAAATCCTCGGGTTATTAAAGAAGTCGGCAAGGTAGCAGCAATAATTGGCGTTGTGCAGGTTGGTCTGACGGCGGTCTTGGGCTGGGCTGGAGCTACGTTACTCGGAGCCGGTAAGAATGAAGCTATCCTTCTGGGTATTGCTGTATCGTTTAGTAGTACCATAATTATCCTGAAATTACTTTCTGATAAAAAAGAACAGTCACGATTGTATGGCAAGCTCGCTATAGGCTTACTACTGGTACAAGATTTGATAGCCATGGCAGCCCTACTATGGGTTAGCGCTCTGCAAGGCGGTAACGGGGTATCCTTGCATGCTCTCGAAGTCTTAGGTTTTAAAGGTTTAGCCATTGTCATAGGACTGTTCGTGCTAGGTTGGGTGGTATTACCAAAACTACATAAGTTAATTGCAGGCAGTTCAGAATTTTTATTCCTGTTTGCGATTGGGTATGGCTTTGGGGCAGCCGCACTGTTTGCTAAGATCGGCGCTAGTATCGAAGTTGGAGCGCTGTTAGCCGGCGTGTCATTGGCTTCACTGCCCTACACTCAGGAAATGAGTGCCCGGCTTCGGCCACTTCGTGACTTTTTCGTCATTGTATTCTTTATTTCGCTAGGGACACGCCTGGGTTTTGGCAATATTGATCATTTACTGCCAATCATTATCTTTGGAACCCTGGTGGCAATAATAGCTAAGCCATTGATCGTACTGGCACTACTAGGGGTTATGGGCTATACCAAACAAACAAGCTTCAAGACCGCCGTGGCCATGGGTCAAATTAGTGAATTTTCCTTAGTACTACTTATTCTGGCGAATCATCAGGGCTTAATAAGCAACGGCTGGGTCAGCGCCCTAACAGTCATGGCGCTTATCAGCATTGCAGTATCAACGTATCTCGTGCTCTATAATCAACAGCTCTATCATGTGCTAGAACGTTTCCTGGTTATTTTTGAACGACGACGCCAGAACTTTGAACGAGAGTTAGTACACCGTCATGACATGATTCTTTTTGGCTACCAGCAAGGTGGGCATGAGTTTGTTAAAGTTTTTGAGAGTCTAAAAAAACCCTTCGTTGTTGTCGATTACGATCCAGACGCCATTGAGCTTTTAGAGCATCAGAAAATTCCTTTTATCTATGGTGATGCTATGGACGTTGAGCTACTAGAAGAAGCAGGTCTCGACAAAGCCAAGTTAGTAATCTCAACGATTACTGATTACAAAATTAATCAGTTTTTACTAGAGTTACTCGGCAAAATTAATGAGGGCGCCGTTATTATTCTGCATGCTGACACCGTAGAGCACGCTTTGCAGTTTTATAAAGAAGGGGCTAGCTACGTTATGCTACCGCATTTCGTTGGTAGTCAAAAAATTGGGACGTTCTTGCGTAAAAATGGGTTGAGTAAACGTGAATTCAAACACTACCGCGAACGACATCTAGCTTATTTGCAACATAACTATCCTTTAGTTAATGACGCGTAGAGCCACTGGTCTCGGGTATAGCGATAGACACTGGGCAGCAAGCCAGTAGTTGGTTGATTACGTCTCAAGGCTTGGCGAATTTTTGAAGATGAAATGTGTTGCTCAGAAGTCGTTATACTATGAACACTCCGAGGCTGAACTGGTAAGTCAGCAAGTGTCTTTTGAATTGTCGTAAGATCATCACTCTTACGCATAGCGATAATTAATCCAGCAGTTTGTAAATAGGTGCTTAGCTCATCAGGCGACCAGCTTGGGCTCGTAAGCTTTTGAGCAGCATCGGAACCCATCAAAAAAACTAATGCTGCGTCAGGGAATTCCTTTTGTAGTTTGGGTAAGGTATGTGGAACATCAAAGGATAAGTCTGGTAGTTCAAGAAGGGCGAGATTTTGATATGGCCTAATAGCCCGAGTAATCATAGCCGTGCGATGGCCAAAGTGTTCTACAGCTGGTTTATTACGAGGCCGTCGCTCGGGCAAGAAGACGACTTTGGTTAATTTAGCCTCTTTGGCCGCTTGTAGCGCAAACGTTATATGGCCAGCGTGTACTGGATCAAAGGCGCCGGCAAAAATACCAATCTTAGATTTCAAGAGGGCCTCCTTCGCAGCACTTAGTTGGCATATGACAACTTGGACAGACGAAATGACCATGCACTGGCTCTATGGGATAGAACCCACAGGCATCACAAAATAACGCCGGAGACTTTTCTTTAACCAGTTCTTGATACGGATTAAGGTCGTCGCTCATACTATTCATTATATTAAATTTAGGCAGCCGCTGCGATAGCGGTTTCGGCAATCTTCTTTTCCCTATCTTTTTCTTGGCGCCACTGCTCAAGTGAAGTAATAGGTGTTAATTCTGTGGAAGGTTCATCGGACTCTTTAGATTTGCCAACCATCTTGGTTGGGTCTTTTCCTCGATTAAATAGTTTTTGGCAACGTTCAAGACAAACACCACAACCACCAACCCACACTTTGCGCGGTCGTGTCGGGCATGTAGGCACGACACATTTGTCGATTCGCTTTTTGCCAATTCTCTCATTATAACTATTTAGGCCACCATAAGCTGCTTGCGGATTGTCCGGATTGTCGTCGACGGTGCCGTCAGCTTTTCTGTTTGCGGTCTCACTGCTTAACTCTACTTGCCCGGCGCAACCACCATAAGACCGTCCCGCTCGTATGCCTGATTCAACATGGTTCGCTAAGTACTGGTGAGTAATAAGTTCACCTGGCACATATACTAATTCATTTACTGCTGATTGATTAGTTTCGTGAACTGCAGTGTTAGATTCAGTCTTATTAATAAAGGCTGGCAGGCCTTTTCGCAGAACTTCAACAGCGGCATAACGAATAATCGACTCCATGGTTTTGCCAAGTTCGTCATCGAAAGATTCTGCATTACCAACGCGCAGTAACTGTGCTCTGATTTCGCCTTTCATTTTGCTTAAATCGATATTAAGCATTGCTGTGGCCAGACCTTGTAGAGTTTCATTGTTTGTGCGTGTATACACTGCTTCAGAAAGGGCTGGATAATAGGCCTTAAAGATTCCTTCAACCACATCCATATTATTATCAATATATTCACTTACTGAATGCCGCTCGCCAGTCAGGCCGCGACGCTCATAGTATTTTTTGCGTAACGCCTTTACGTATTCCTGCGCTTGCTTTGGGTCACCTTGACGTTTTATACCATGTAAAATCCAAGTATTTGGTGATTCATTAGGTGGTATAGCGACACCCTCTTCAGCCATGATTTCTCGCCATGTTTCTTCATCGCTCATATCGATTGAATATGAACCAGCAACCAAACTTGTTTCGCTCACCTTGGAATGCCACTGTAGGTAGGTTAGCCCTTCACGATACCCTAAGTTCTTATATGTTTTTGTGTATTTTTGGAGCTCTTTTTTTGGTTCCATGCTTAACGCAAACCAGGTCTCGCCAGGTTCTAGTTCATCAACAGTTATGGCTGTTTGGAGATAGCCTTTATCTCGAATAGCTTGTGCCCTGAGTTCAGGTACTACCTTTGCAACTGTTTCGGAGATATGTTGACCATCGGCAATCATATCGACTATCGGCATTCCATCAGTATCTCGAGCTTTGCCGTCGACTATGTCATGCTCTCGTTGCTCGTCAATATCAAGTCTGTCACGAAATTCTGAATCCGTTTTAAGCATTTCTCGAACACCACTCATAAAGTCAGCAAAGGCCTGTCTTTCAGGATCAAATGATTCTGTAAACTCTTCCTCACCTTCAACTGCTAAACGACCTATTGCACGTAATTTAGTTAGTGAACGAGCATATTCTTCGTTTTCTGGGTGTATGATTTCTGGTGTTTCGGCTGCGTCGGCCATAAATATATCCTCTGCTCAAACGAGCAGGCGGCAACATCCGAAAACTTGTGCTCTTGCTCGAGAGACTTTGTTAGAGCTGTATCGGACTCTCCTCGTCTTGCGCGAGGTAAACCGTTGCGGCACAGTTCCCGATTTGCACGGGATTCCAGCTTTATTTGTTAAGTACCGTTAGCATAACACACACTGGTTACGCTACATATAGTATTATTTACGACCATCTAGCCACTAGTCGTCGCTATCGACTGGCTGTTTTAACGTCGTTAATCGTGGGATAAAGCTTTGAGCGGCACCGTCGAGACCTAGAACTTTGAGGGCGCCGACTAGTACGTAGAGTTGGTCAATATGCGTTTGTTCTGGTTTGGCGATTTGCTCGGCTTCATGGAAAAAGTAATTAACCTTCTCCACTAACCACTTTTCATCACTAGGCCGAACTTGATTGGTAGCAAGTTTAGGTACTTCACTGGCCTTTACGACTTCCAGAGAGCGAGCACTTCGGTCACGTTTACGCAGTTGTCCACGCTTAATAAGGTTATTAACGTGTAGGGCTACGGTCGCTACAGATGTATAGTTCAGGCCTTTCATAATTTCACGGTAGCTTGGGCTATAACCATGCTCAGCTATAAAACTTTCAATAAAGCTGAGTAGTTCTTTTTGTTTTTTGGTTGGCCGGAGATTGTCTTGATCTGTTTGCTTTTCGTTCATACATACCTATTATGCCACAGGTGACTTGTGATTTTTCACTTTTTGATCTTGATCTATCTTTAGCACTGCTTTGTGCGGTTTGACTGTTGAGGCTAAGGCAATGCCGGCTAGCCCCCACCACACAAAGGCGAGTGTGTCGTCTGACCAGGCGTACGTAAATTGATTTACTATAGTCAGGCCAATTAATGAGGCTAGTAGCCCAAGCGCAAGTGGATTGGTACGGCGTTTCCAGAGTTCATACCCAAGTACTATATTAATACTCGCGAAAAGAACAAGGCCTATCCAGCCTAATTCCTCAGCTATTTCCAAAAAATAGCTCTCGGTATTACGTGGAGCGTGCGGAGCATTGTACCTAGAGGCAGGACCCGCGGTTCCTGGACCACGACCAAATGGTTGATGCAATAAGTCATGCAGGCCACTGCGTAAAGAGCTTGCATGACCAGCGTTAGAAGTTACCTGTGCAGTTGAACCTGGGCTGACATGAAACAGTGCATCTTGCACTCCGTTATTGTGCTGAAATAGTACAGCACCGATTGCTAAAATTAATACTGCTACGCTAGCTACTACTACAAACCGTAATTTTGTGCGGTGGTTGCGTAAACTTAACCAAGCCGCCACTACAATAGCGACAAAGCTACCAATCCAAGCACTGCGTGAGAAACTTAATATTAGCGCGCCTATTGCCAGTGCGACTAACAACAAGTATTGCCAACAGCGACGCCAGGTAACTGCCACACAAGCAACTAATAGGCCGAGCATTGCTACTAAGTAGGCGCCAAAAGGATTAGTACCACGTAAAAATGATTGTACGCGAATAGTGTTTGTGTTTTGATTGATTGTAATTATGGGGACGAACGTAGTACCTTTCCTATATCCAAAATGTGTCAGAAAATTATGTGGCAATATAAAGAATTGCAGAAGCGCAAAAACTGCAACTACAGCTAGTGGCCAGAAAATAAGTTTGCGCCATTTTTTGTCTAGCCAGGAGCTTTTTATAGAGACCATCCAAACAGCGAGAAACCAAATTAAAAACCTAAGATTAACAAGGACTGCATAACTTAGTGCTTTGAGTGTGACTTCGTGTTTTGTCAATGATATAACGCCAAAAGTTAAGGTTATCAACACGTAGGCTACAATTAAACGAAATAGCAAACTATTAAATAGAAGCTGGCGTAATTGTTTATTACTAATAATCCATGTACCGACTACACAAACTAGAATCAGCAATAATATATCATCCCATAGACGCAGTAAGGTGAAGTGTCCGACTAGGCTTGAGGCCCATACGGTTAGAAAGGCATAGAATGGTACTAGCACAATAACAGTGGCAATTAATACATTGGTGAGTCGAATTGATATTTTTGTCATAACTACTATCTTATAGATCGCTTCGCTCTTTAATGAACAGAAAGGTAGGTATACTGTTTACGGGCAACGAATTCCACGCTAGTGGCCAAAAAGCCAAGTGGAGTGTAGTTCGTAAGGGCTAGGTCTATTTCTTCTACCAGCCTCGGCGCTGGGTAGGTTACGTAGCCTTTTGGAAAAAGTTGACGGAACCATGGCTTACCAACAGTATTAAAACCGGCTCGTTTTAGTAAAGTACGAACTTCTGATCTACTATATAGTCGATCATGATAGCGCCCGCCGCGCCACCATGCTACTTTGTGCATATAGCCATACTTATTGGGCAGATTGAAGCAAAAGAATAAGCCATCGTTTTTTAGAATCCGGTTTAATTCTTTAAGTGCTTCGTAATCATACGGCACATGCTCAAGCACACCGAAACCTACAATTGCATCAAAGGTATTATCTTTAAAAGGTAAGGCATGTCCCGTCGATGTCTTAACCTTTAAATTAAACTTTTCCCAAATCGCTTTATGTGAGAACTCAGCGGTCTCATAACCAATAATATTAGCCTCCTTTAAGGTAAGAAAATATTGAACGTAACCTTTCCCGGCGCCCCAATCTAAAATACTGAGTTCATTAATGGGCCGATTTGTTTGTCGCTCCATTACTGCCAGCACCAATTCACTGAGGTATCGATAAATAAGGTGAGTCGCTGGATTTTGAATAGTTGCATAAATGTCACCGCCAGCACCAGCGGCGGCTGTTATAAGTGTTTCGTCTAAGGGATAAATCGGACGAGCAACTCGTCGTTTTATTTTACGAAGTTCAGCGCCTGTAATCATTGCTAATATACTATGTTACAAAGGACTAAAGCACAACTTCTAGCCCTGGTTTATCGTTCAGTTTAGTTCATAAATGTTACAATCTATTATATAGCTTTGCGCCACTTCCGCTATTATTTTCAGCTACGCGGGTTTTGGACTTGGCATATAATTTTGTATATCTCACATTATGAGCAATACCCCTAAACTGTTTTATGAAAAATAACGCCTCGCTCGTCTACAACGCTTGCTTGATCGTCGGAGATTTTTTGGCATTGGTACTTGCTTTTGCGGTAGCGTACCTTATTAGAGCACATCTATATACAGCCAAGGTCGCTCATCCTATTCATGGCCGTACCTACCTTGAAATATTCCTAACTTTATTACCCTTCTGGATCATTATCTTTGCCTTGCTTGGTCTTTATAACCAGTCTATTTACGAAAAACGCTTTAATGAGCTGGGACGATTGCTTATGGGGTCATTCCTTGGCATGTTATTTGTGATATTTTGGAATTTTGTATCAGTTCAACCAATTTTTCCAGCTAAGCTCGTACCGATTTATGGCTTTGTTCTTAGTTTTATCTTCCTCGTAATTTTTCGTAATATAGCCCGTTTTGTTCGTACTAAATTATTTACGTATAACATTGGCCTGAATAATGTTTTAATCGTCGGCAATACTAGTATGGCTAATGAGCTGGTCGGATCGTTATTCCAGAGCCCCAAATCTGGGTATAAAGTGCTCGGGGTAGTTGGCGGTCAGGAAGCAATTGGTGAACACCGACAGGTGCGACTTTTCCATAATTTTGCCGAAGCTTTAAAGGATATAAAAGACCCTATCTATACGATCGTCCAAACGGAATTATATGCTGACGAAACCCGTAATCGTGAAATCTTGGAATATGCTCAGACACACCATGTAGCTTACCGCTTCGTACCTGGTAATACAGAATTATTTGTTGGCAATATTGACGTCGAATTATTTCGTAACTCTATCCCTGTTATTGCTGTCCATCAAACTGCCTTGATTGGCTGGGGGCGAATTGTCAAACGGGTATTTGATTTGCTCGTTGGAGGCATTCTCCTAGTCATTGCATCGCCATTCATCTTACTAATTATTCTGGCCGAATTGTTCAGTGGTGGTCAAGTTTTTTTTCGTCAAACACGGCTGACGCGCTTTAATAATGAGTTTCGGGTGTTTAAGTTCCGAACGCTCAAGAAAGCCTATAATAATCTCTCGCCAGAAGACGGTTTTATGAAAATGGGCCGGCCGGAATTGATTGATGAGTATCGTAGGAATGGTGATCAAATTCCTCACGATCCACGTTTTAGCCAGCTCGGTAATTTTCTGCGACGAACAAGTTTGGATGAATTGCCGCAGCTTATTAATATTGTCCGCGGGGATATTAGTTTAGTTGGCCCTCGGCCGTTGGTACCCAAAGAACTATCTTTGTACGAAAAACGTCATACGATTTTAAGTGTGAAGTCGGGCCTTACCGGTCTGGCACAAGTTTCGGGACGCAAAAGTATCAGCTTCGAGGAACGCCGTAAGCTTGATTTATACTATGTACAAAATTGGACATTTTGGCTGGATCTTATAATTTTGACTAAGACTATCCGGGTTATCTTGCAAGGAAGCTAAATGAAAGATACATCCAAACTAAAAATTGCTCTCGTTTGCGACTGGCTCACGGGCATTGGCGGGGCTGAGCGAGTGGTGCTCGAGATACATAAATTATTTCCCGAAGCGCCGATCTATACTTCGCAATATGATCCCGATACACTTGAGCAATTCGCAGACGCCGATGTTCGAACTGGCCGGTTACAAAAATTGCCAAAATCGCTTAAAAAATTCCTGCCAGTATTACGGGCTTGGTACTTTAGCCATCTTGATCTGACCGATTATGACTTGGTCATTTCGATTAGTGGGGCTGAAGCTAAAAGCGTAAAAACCAGCTCACAGGCTACGCATATTTCATACATTCACTCACCTACTCATTATTACTGGATTCGTTACGACGAGTACCTCGAACATCCGGGCTTCCCGAGAGGCTTTAATTGGCTGGCACGACTTGGGTTGAAATTATTAATTCGGCCCATGCAACTCTGGGATTTTCATGCTGCTCAACAGCCAGATTACTTAATTGCCAACTCCACGCACACGAAGATGATGATCGAAAAATACTATAAACGAACATCGACTGTTATCTTCCCGCCAGTGGAAGTGGAACGTTTTAAGCTGACTGGCCCCGAAAAACAGCGTCATGGTTTCGTGACTGCAGGTCGACAAACTCCTTATAAACGAATTGACTTAGCGGTGGCAGCTTGCAGTGAGCTCAATGTACCTTTAGTCGTTATTGGTAATGGGCCAGAACATAAAAAGCTAGAGAAACTAGCTGGGCGGAGTGTTATTTTTCTTACCAATGTTAACGACATGGAAATGGCCGAACACTTCCAAACAGCTACCGGCTTTATCTTTCCAACGAACGTTGAAGATTTTGGAGTTACGGCTGTGGAAGCAATGGCTGCCGGTACACCAGTAATTGCCTATCAAGAAGGTGGCCCTAAGGATTATATTATTCCGAATAAGACTGGTTTATTTTTCGATAAACTAACGGTGAAAAACTTAGTGAAAACCCTTGAAGGCTTTAAACCCGAAAAGTATGATGCAGGAGCGATTGCCCATGAAGCACAGCGTTTTTCCGTACAAACCTTCACCAGCGCAATGCGTAATTTTATAAAAGCTTCTCTTTGAAGACAATGGCATTTAGCTTTCTGGGTTAACAATCAATACATTTATGCTTTTGGGTATTGGTGTTATACTAATCTCAGTATTTGTGCGAAATCAACAACGTGATGGAAAAACAAAATCAGTCAACAGACATTGAGACAGCACAGCGGTTATTCCTAGCGGTAGCCGAGGCTTATGCAGCCTCGAAACAGTCGGACGTAGTTGAGCTTGATGCTTCACTAGAACCATCACCTTCACAAAAGCCACCAACCAAAAAATCTTGGGTGCAACTTTTTAAGCGGCCAGTCGTAACTATTGTTCCGGCGGCTATCGCTGTGTTGCTACTCGTTGTTTGGGCTATTGGTAATAATTACGATTCTCATTTTCAACTTGGTACTTCTTTGATTTCGACCCATGCATCGAATAGCACTTTGCAGGACGCTATTGCTACCTCTATTAGTCAGTATCATCTAACTATTGCCTACCCTAAGGGTGGACAGCAGAGCTTCACGCTATCAGCCGTCGGTGTAAATGTTCAAACATCAGCCTCAGTACAAGCTCTCCGACATGAGCAAGATAGCCTTGCCAATCGACTCCATTGGTGGCGACCAATCCCCGTTCAGCTAGCCACCAAAGTAAGTACTGTTAATTTAAACGATTTTATTACAGCCCATGCTGATGTTGTGGTGCAGCCGGCGAAAGATGCCTCGTTATCGGTTCAAAACGGAACCGTTCAGTTGGCGAGTGCTGTTGCTGGTAAGGAATATGGTTTAGCAAATGCCGGCCAGCTCATCGTTAGTCAAGCGGACAGTCTTCAAACGACCCCACTTACATTAAAGTTATTAGCTGTACAGCCGACTCTCACCAGTACAGAACTCACCAGCTCAGAAACAACCCTTAAGCAGACTTTGCAACAACACATTACTTTTACAATTGATGGGCAAACAATCACTCCAAGCCCTGCCGATATTGCCGCATGGATTGAACTTACTCCAAACTTGAAAACTAAAACCGTGTCTATTGCTGTCAGTAGTAGTGCTGTAATGGCGTATATCAATACGGTATCAGGTGCTGACACTCACCCGTCGCGTGATCAAGTTAATGTCACTAACGCCGATGGTAGCACAAGTATATTAGTACAGGGATCTGATGGGGTGGCTGTCGGCGGCAAGCAAACAGCTGTTACGACAATTGTTCAGACCCTTTTAGCCAATAAAGGTATACAAATTAATTTACCTATAACGACCGCTACGTACGGCACTATCACAGCTGGCAATTGGCCAAAATGGATTGAGGTTAATGTCACTACTAAACGAATGTACGCCTATCAATACGGCCAGCTCGTTAACACTTTCCTCATCAGCGCCGGCAAACCATCTACGCCTACGCCGCTTGGACAATTCTATATCTGGGATAAACTTACCTCACAAACCATGACTGGCCCCGGTTACGTTCAGCCGAACGTTCCATGGATAAACTATTTTGATCATTCAGGTGATGCTATCCATGGTAATTACTGGCGAGCAGCCAGTATATTCGGCAATGTTAATAGCTCACATGGCTGTGTTGGAGTACAGGTGCCCGAAGCCGAGTGGGTTTATAATTGGGCACCGATTGGTACGCCAGTAATAATCCATACCTAAGCAGTGTGTTTTAGCTTTTTAAAATTTTACAACTATTTAATATGTTTTCTTTTGCAGTTAGCGGGTCAAGATTGTTAGGCTAGGTAGTACAGTATGGATCAAAATCTCGACAATATCTTTAAAGCTTACGACATCCGCGGAAAAGTTGGTAGCGAGTTAAGTCCAGACCTCGCTAATGATATTGGTAAAGCTTTCGCTGATTGGTTGCCCCAACCTGGTATTGTAGCTGTCGGCCGAGATATGCGACCAGACTCAGCTGAATTGGCTGATTCACTTATCGCAGGACTACGAGAACAAGGCCGTCACGTCTGGGATATCGGTCAAGTGACGAGTGATATGATCTACTTTGCGGTTGGAAAGTATAATCTAGCTGGCGGTGCAGTCGTAACCGCTAGTCATAATCCTGGTGCTTATAACGGTATTAAGCTATATCGAGACAAAGTTATTGCCATAGGGCTTGATAGTGGTTTATCGGCAATCCGTGATGCCACTCTGGCGAAGCAGTTTAAACCAGCGGCAAAAAAAATTGGTAGTTTAGGGCCACGTTCTATAACAAAAGACTGGGTTAACCACTGCTTAACGTTTATTGACACCTTGAAGCCTTTCCATATAGCAATTGATGCCGGCAATGGGATGGCAGGAGCTATATTGCCGAAAATTCTTCCAATGCTGCCTCTGCGAGTGGAGGAACTTTATTTTGATCTAGACGGTACGTTCCCAAACCATGAAGCTAATCCGCAGAAACCTGAAAATCTCAAAGACCTAATTAATAAAGTGGTCAGTGAAAAGCTCGATTTTGGTATTGCCTTTGACGGCGATGGTGATAGGGCTGGTTTCGTTGATGATCTAGGTCGTCCTGTACTCGGTACAGATTTAATCAGTATTGTCGCAAAGCTGTACTTAGAAAAGTATCCTGGCAGTGAAATTATCCATGAAGTAAGGACAAGCCGTGCAACCCAAGAACTTATCCGAGAATGGGGTGGTAAGCCAGTTCGTACCAAAGCTGGTCGCGTGGTTATTGGAACAGTGATGCGCAAACATAAGGCTGCATTTGGTGGCGAAACCACTGGTCATCTATTCTTTAAAGAAAATTATGATGCCGATTCTGGGCTTATTGCGGCACTCGTTGCTGTTCAAGCAATTAGTAATAGTGATAAAAAATTATCTGAGCTTGTTAATGAGTATCGACGTTATGTAATGATGCCTGAGGTGAATTTCGAAGTTACTAATAAGCTTCGGGTACTAGAGAAACTACGTCGCGCATTTAAAGATGGTGAGCAAGATGAATTAGACGGATTAACCGTCAACTACCCCGATTATTGGTTTAATATCCGCATTAGTAATACTGAGCCAGTTATGCGCCTGAATGCTGAAGCCAAAACTAAATCTCAACTTGATAAACTGTTATCTAAGATTTCCAGTATAATTATGGGATAACTATGAATATTTTAGTGACCGGCGGCGCTGGTTTCATCGGTTCAAATTTTGTACGCTATCTGTATCGAGAACGGCCAGATTGGTCTATAACGGTGTATGACATTTTAACCTACGCTGGAAATAAAGAAAATTTGGATGGTTTGGATAAAACTCGCTGCAAACTTATCCAAGCCGATATTTGTGATGAAGCTGCAATTGATCAAGCGGTAGCTATTTGTGACGCCGTTGTTCACTTTGCCGCCGAGTCTCATAATGACAACTCGCTGCATAGTCCGTGGCCATTTGTGCAAACCAATGTTGTTGGAACGTTTCGCGTATTAGAGGCTGTTCGCAAACACAATAAACGTTTTCATCATATTTCAACTGATGAAGTATACGGTGATTTGAGCTTAGATGACATTCATAAATTTACGCCGGACACACCGTATAATCCTTCCAGCCCGTACTCCAGTACCAAAGCCGGTTCTGATATGCTGGTTCGAGCCTGGATTCGTAGTTTTGGTGTTCAGGCTACCTTATCTAACTGTTCGAATAATTATGGGCCCTATCAGCATGTAGAAAAATTTATCCCCCGTCAGATAACGGAGATATTGGAGGGCCGGACACCGAAACTATACGGTAATGGCCATAATATTCGTGATTGGATACATGTTGAAGATCATGCTTCAGGTGTGTTAGCGGTTTTAGAAAAAGGTAAAATTGGAGAAACGTACCTTATCGGTACGAATGGTGAGAAAAATAATCAGGAAGTTATTGAGCTTATCTTAGAACTTATGGGCAAAGATAAAAGCTCGTATGAACATGTAGTCGATCGACCTGGTCATGACTTACGCTATGCTATCGACGCCAGCAAAATCCGCACTGAACTTGGTTGGGTACCAAACTATACCGACTTTCGGACAGGTCTGGCTGACACAATTGCCTGGTATAAAACGAATTCAGCTTGGTGGAAGCATCAAAAAAACATTACTGAAGCCAAGTATCAGGAGATTGGACGATAATGGCTGCCCCAACAACTGAGATCGTTGGTCAAACGACCGAAATTCCTGGCTTACTTTTTTTTAATGTTTCCCGCGTGAGCGATGATCGGGGTTACTTTCAGGAAAAATACCAAAAAGCTAAGCTAGTTGCGGCCGGCATGCCCGAGGGTTTTAGCATAGTTCAAAATAGCCTATCTTATAATAAAGACCGGGGCGTGACTCGAGGTTTCCACGCTGAACCGTGGGATAAATATATATCAGTTGTAACTGGTAAGGTTTTTGCGGCTTACGTTGATCTACGCCGCGGGAAGACATTTGGTAAGGTTGTAACTATTGAAATAACTCCCGACCGGACCGTGTTCTTACCGGAGGGAGTAGCCAATTCTTTTCAAACCCTTGAGCCTGAAACATATTATCTCTATAGTGTAAATGCCCATTGGAGTGCTGACAATTATGATAAATACTGCTTTGTAAATTTAGCCGACCCCGAAGTGAAAGTCAGTTGGCCGATTAGTTTATCTGAGGCTATTGTATCCGAACGCGATCGAAGTCATCCAAAACTCTCTGGGATACATCCAATGGAGGTTAAATGAACAGTTCTGAAATAATAATTATTGGTGCGAATGGCCAGCTCGGTAAAGCCTTGCAAGCAAAGTACCCAGGGGCTCAAGCCGTTGATATTGATACACTGAACATTGGCGATGCTGACGCTGTTGAGCAGTATGACTGGGCTGGTACAAAGCTTATATTAAATGCTGCCGCCTATACTAACGTTGACGGCGCAGAGTCTGACGAAGGACGTGTTTCAGCTTGGCAAGCCAATGCTGCCGCAGTGCGTAATCTAGTAAAAACTGCTCTTATGTTCAAACTAACCTTAGTGCATGTTTCTACCGACTATGTATTTGATGGTACCCATAGTCCTCACCTTGAGAATGAGGATTTTAGCCCGTTGAGTGTTTATGGAGCTAGTAAGGCTGCCGGTGATATCCTCGTAAGCCTCCTACCGAATCATTATATTCTGCGAACATCATGGGTTATAGGCGAAGGTAAAAACTTCGTTCGAACCATGCTTGAGCTAGCAAAAAAAGGCATAAATCCTGTTGTTGTTTCTGATCAAATTGGTCGATTAACCTTTACTAGTGAGCTAGTTCGGGCTGTTGATCATTTACTTGATAGCCACGCTCCTGCTGGAACATATAACGTTAGTAATAATGGAACGCCGGTTAGCTGGGCTGATATTGCTCGCGAGATCTTTAAAGCAGCTAAGCTAAACAATAGTGTCAGTAACGTAACAACCATTGACTATTATAAGGGTAAAACTGGTATTGCCCCTCGACCGCTTAATAGCACCCTTGACCTATCTAAAATTAAAGCAACAGGGTTTGTGCCAAATGACTGGCAGGTTGATTTGCAGGCATATATAGAAAAGGAGATGAGTTCATGAAAGGAGTTATTTTAGCCGGTGGATCAGGGACTCGTTTATACCCGATCACTATGGCCATTAGTAAGCAGTTAATGCCTATATACGATAAGCCAATGATTTATTATCCGCTCAGTACTCTTATTAGCGCTGGTATTCGAGATATTTTGATAATTTCTACGCCACATGACTTACCGCGCTTTCAGCAACTGCTTGGTGATGGTACTCAAATTGGTTGTAACTTCAGTTACAAACCACAGGAAAAGCCTCGGGGTTTGGCAGATGCTTTTATTGTCGGCGCTGACTTTATCGGTAGTGATAATGTAGCCATGATACTCGGTGACAACATTTTTTACGGTAGCCAGGTGGATCGTCAGCTGAAACAATTTGCTCAGGTTGATGGTGCAGTTGGTTTTGCGGCTCAGGTTCGGAATCCTGATCGTTATGGTGTTTATGAGTTTGATGAGGATATGAATGTACTATCTATTGAAGAAAAGCCTGATAAACCAAAGTCTAATTATGCCAATTCTGGTCTATATTTCTGTGATAATAGTGTTATATCGATTGCCCGAGAGGTTCAGCCCAGCGAACGAGGTGAAATTGAGATAACTAGCATTCTTGACGCCTATCTTAAACAAGGTAAGCTTAAAGTTTGCTTATTGGATCGTGGAACGGCCTGGCTTGATACTGGAACGTTTGAAAGCATGAACCAAGCAGCCCAATTTGTGCAAGTTATTGAAGAGCGTCAAGGCATTAAAGTAGGTTGTATCGAAGAAGCTGCTTGGCGGCAGGGATTTATTAATAAGCAACAATTAGAAAAACTAGCAGAAGCACTGATTAAAAGTGGTTACGGTGAGTATCTATTGTCCCTAACTGTATAGCTAGATTATGGAAATAATACAAAAAATATATAAACATCATTTTGCACGGTACGTTGTGGTAGGAGGAACAACTTTCATTATTGATATTAGTATTCTAATCTTCTTGCACGGTCATGTTCATATTAATTTAGCCGTAGCAACCACTATCGCTTACTGGACATCTATTATTTATAATTTTTGCCTTAACAGATGGTGGAGCTTTAGCGCCTCCGAAAAAGACAGTCTGCACAAACATCTTATTCCCTATGCAGTTCTGCTTGGTTTTAATTATTTATTTACGGTTATTTTTGTTGGACTGGTTAGTCATGTCATGTACTATGGCTTGGCAAAAGTATTAGCAGTAGCAATTTCAATGAGTTGGACTTACTTTATATACCGAGATGTTATTTTTATTAAGAAGAAGCCGTTGGCTGATTCTTAAAGTAGTCTATTGTGTCCATTAAACCCTGGTGAAGATCTATTGTTGGTTCCCAGTGGAGTGTTGACTTGGCAATGTCAATAACTGGTTTTCGCTGCAGCGGATCATCAACTGGCAGAGATCGGTAGACAATTTTTGATTTTGAGTTTGTCAGCTTTTTAACAATTTGGGCTAGCTCAAGTACAGTAAATTCACTTGGATTGCCTAGATTTATGGGGCCTTCTTGGTCTGAGTCAATCAGTGCGGCTATGCCGGCGATTAAATCATCAACATAACAAAAACTACGGGTCTGCGAACCATCTCCATATACGGTCAGTGGTTTATTTTTTAGAGCTTGGGTTATAAAGTTTGATACCACTCGCCCATCGTCTGGATCCATGCGCGGTCCATAGGTATTAAAAAACCGAGCAATGGTCGTTGAAACGTGGTATTTCGCGCGATACGAGTAGATAAGCGCTTCAGCAAATCGCTTTGCTTCATCGTACATACTGCGCGGCCCATAACAATTGACATTGCCCCGATAGGTCTCCGGTTGCGGGTGTACATCGGGATCACCATATACCTCACTTGTAGACGCCTGAAAAAAACGAGCTTTTGAGGCATGAGCCAATTCCAAAAGATGTAGTGTCCCCTGCGCCCCAACCATTAAGGTTTCGATTGCCAGACGTTGATAATGCGGCGGACTGGCCGGAGAAGCTAGGTTTGCCACGATATTATAGGTTTTGGCGGTAAGCGTTTTTGGTAGGTTCTTTGTAATATCTGCTTTTATAAAATGAAAATTGGGCTGGTTTTTTAAATGAGCTATGTTTTGTTCTGAACCGGTTGAGAGA
>DATKHF010000019.1:0-36025 GCA_035510355.1 Saccharimonadales bacterium (SeqCode)
AACTCCACAACTGGTAGCGGACGTCACCGCTAAGGGTGTCGTGAATATGCTCGAGGCAATCCGTTTGAGCGGAAAAGAGAAAACCATTCGTTTTTATCAGGCCTCAACTTCTGAGATGTTTGGCGGTCTTGACTATAACCGGCCGGGCAAGGGCTATGACGAAGAGTCACTATTTCATCCACGTAGCCCGTACGGTGTTGCTAAACTGTACGGCCACTGGATCACGAAGAACTACCGCGAAAGTTACAATATGCATGCCAGCTGCGGTATTCTGTTCAATCATGAGGGTGAGCGGCGTGGAGTTGAGTTTGTGACGCGTAAAATAACAAATGCCGTAGCTCGTATCCACCTTGGTAAGCAAGATCACATCGAGCTCGGTAACCTAGAGGCAAAACGTGACTGGGGTTACGCTGGTGACTATGTAGAAGGCATGTGGCGCATGCTCCAGCAAGATGAGCCTGGTGATTACGTGTTGGCTACCGGAGAGACTCATACAATAGGTGAGTTTCTAGAGTTGTCCTTCAAAGAAATTGGTATCAATGACTGGAAGCCTTACGTTAAGCAGAATCCAGCTTTTATGCGACCTGCTGAAGTCGATATTTTACTCGGAAACCCAACTAAAGCCGAACAAGTTCTCGGGTGGAAGCGCCAAGTCGATTTTCCTGGGCTTGTTAAGCTCATGGTGCAAAACGATATTGGTCTTGAATCTGCTTCTGTATAAAAAAGTCTAGGACCTAGACTGCCAGTCGGCAATGACATCGGTGAGCGTGGTTTCGATAGGTATTTCAGGTTGCCATCCCGTGTCGGTAGTGAGCTTTTGATGATCACCATATAGTAGTGGAGTGTCAGAAGGACGCAGTTTTGCCGAATCTTCTACAATCTTTGGCTCAACACCCGCTGCTTTAGTAAGACCGGATAAGATATCGTGGCCACTGCGCGGCGTGCCCGAGCAAATATTATAAATCTCCCCGGGCTGACCCTTTTCGAGCAGCAATCGGTAAGCCCGGACGATGTCACGGACGTCGGTGTAATCACGTTTGGCGTCAAGGTTGCCTACTTTTACCTCGCTAGCCTTGCCCTGTGCTACGGCAACTACTTGCTGAGCCAGATCAGGAACAATTAAACCGGGCCCTTGACCAGGCCCGATATGGTTAAAGGGGCGTACGATAATAGATTCAAAGCCACGACTACCGTAATATCGTGCCATTTCTTCCTGTCCAATCTTACTGACTGCGTACGGTGAGCTGGGTAGTACAGGGGAAGCCTCTGTTAATGGTAAGTGTGCTGATGGGTCATATAGTGCGCCGCTGCTAATGATAATGAAGCGTGGATTAGCATGTTGTGTAAGTGCGGCCTCGAACATATTAACCTCTATGCCAACATTGGTATTCATGTAGCGCATGGGATCATCAAAGGAAGAGCCTAAGACCGCTAAGCCAGCCAAATGTATTACGCCATCAACACCCTTGAACTCTAGACGGGCCACATCATCTGCGCGTGTTAGGTCAAGCTCAAAGTAAGTTGAGATGTATGGCGATTTCTTAGAAGTACCAATCGGGCCACCAACGCCTATTACGGTCATGCCGTGCTCGGATAGCTCACGAACGAGATGCTGTCCTACAAAGCCATTGGCGCCGGTTACAAGTATTGTTTGCATACGTAACAAGCCTACAATAGACAAAGCGTAAAACACAATCTAAAATTGTCGGTTTTCCTTGTTTTAAGTTAAAATTACAGGTAATGCATAATATAAAACAGCGCTATCGCTATTCAGTGATTTTGCTTCGGGAGCTTGTCCGGACAGATTTTAAAATAAGGTATCAAAACTCATTACTGGGCTACGTATGGTCTCTCCTACGACCCCTCTTGATTTTTGTGATCCTTTACCTTGTTTTTACTAAGTTCTTGAAAATAGGTACTGGGACTGCACATTACCCGGTATATCTACTTCTAGGTATTCTTTATTGGAACTTCTTTGTTGAAGTAACTATTGGCGGCGTCGGCGCAATTGTTGGTAAAGGCGACCTGATACGCAAAATTAACTTTCCGAAATACGTAATTATTTTGTCAGTAGCCCTATCAGCACTTATTAATCTTGCCCTCACTTCTATAGTTATAGCTATATTTATGATTGTGGGTCATGTTGCAGTGTCGTGGCAAGCCTTACTACTCATACCCCTAATTCTTGAGCTCATAGTAATATCTGTCTCCGTGGCCTTTTTCATAAGTGCTGCTTTTGTAAAGTACCGCGACGTTTCATACATATGGGAGGTTGTAATTCAGGGTGCCTTTTACGCTACGCCGATACTGTATCCTTTGAGCCGCATTCCTCACGTAGCTGCAAAGTTTTTAATTCTGAACCCTCTTGCTCAAATTATCCAGGACTCGAGATATGTACTTATTACCCATGAGACACAGACAATCGCCACAGTCTACGGCGGCGATAAATGGATTTGGGGCATACCCGTAGGCATTACTGTCATAGTTGCGTTCATAGCTGCTACGTATTTTCGAAAACGCTCCAGGTTCTTCGCGGAGGAGGTCTAGTATGGAGGACGATATAGTAATTAGGTCAAAGGGCGTTTATAAGGATTTTATTTTGCCCCACGAAAGAGTCGGGAGTGTCAAAGGCGTCTTTACCGGTATGTTTAGCCATGCTACAAGCAAGAAGGAAGTACAACACGCCCTTAAGGATATATCATTTGAAATTAGGAGGGGTGAATTTTTTGGTATAGTCGGACGCAACGGCAGCGGCAAAAGTACGTTGCTCAAGATTCTAGCCGCTATTTATCAGCCAACAAAAGGAAGAATATCGACATACGGTAAACTCGTACCATTCATTGAACTAGGTGTTGGCTTTAACCCAGAGCTTACTGGGCGCGATAATGTTTATTTGAACGGTGCTATGTTGGGATTTTCTAAGAAGGAAGTGGCCGCTATGTATGATGAAATAGTAGACTTCGCCGAACTAGAACGCTTCATGGACCAGAAGCTTAAAAACTATTCCACGGGCATGCAGGTCCGTTTGGCTTTTTCGATGGCCGTCCGTGCCGAAGCCGATATATTGCTAGTTGATGAGGTACTAGCTGTCGGTGATGCCGACTTCCAGCGTAAGTGCTTTAAGTATTTTAAAAAGCTTAAGGCAGATAAGAAGACCGTAGTTTTTGTAACACATGACATGAGCTCTGTAAGAGAGTTTTGCGACAGGGCAATGCTAATTGATGAGAATAGCTTGAAGCTAATAGGCACGCCAAATGATGTAGCTAGAGAATATTCGCTGCTATTTATCGATAACCAAAAATCCAACAGTGATAAAGACGGGCAAGATAATAAAAAACGCTGGGGAAATGGAGACGTCAAGATAACGAGTACAAAGGCTTCGCTTGTCAATAATGAACTTGTCGTTAATGTTGAAGCCTCAGTCCATAAGCAGCTTAATAGGCTAGTCTATGGCCTGCACATTACAGGGCAGGACGGAGCTGAGATTACGGCGATGAACAATCGTATGATGCTGGTCCCGGACATTGAACAACTTATGCCAGGCCAAAAGGTAAATTTCAAATGGAAAATGCTTAATGTCTTTAATGACGGTAAGTATTCAGTCACGCTTACCCTAATTGACGATCTAGGCAATACCCTAGACTGGTATGAAGGAGTCACCAGCTTCAGCGTAGAACGCACAGAGCGCTCAACAACTGCAGTATTGCCACCAGTAGAAGTAACCACTAAGATTAGATAGCGTAGGAGACAACATGCCTAATATTGCTAAAAAGATTGTGAAGAAAAGTAGAGACCGATTACTTAATGAGGTAACACATTCCTTGGAGCGGCTTAATTCCGAGGTTGAAGAACTACAACACGCCCAAGTACAGGCGGGTAATCGGCAAGAAGAGTTACATGTCCAGCTAAGTGATCAAATAAGAAACACTGGAATCATCCATATAGCCAACAATGAAATCCTCGTTAAGATATTTAATGGATTAAAAATATATCTTGATACCAGGGATATCGCAGTCGTTCCGCACTTAGCGCTGGATGGTATATGGGAGCCGCAAATTACAAATGCGTGGCTTTCAATGGTAGGACCGGAGGATACCATATTGGACGTAGGAGCAAACTTTGGTTACTTTGGCCTTCTTGCGGCGCAAAAGACGAACAAGAAAAAATCCAAGGTCATATTCATCGAAGCGAACCCTCATCTGATACCATATATCAACAAAACGCTATCACTAAATTGGTATAACGAGCAATCTGTAGTTGAGAACTTTGCCGTCTCGGATACAGAAGGTACAGTCACACTCAATGTGCTAAAGGACTATATCGGCAGTTCATCGATACAGACAGTCGAGAAACTAGACTCATATATGCATGACAAAATGCATCTTGAGTTAAGCGAAGCCATAAGCGTACAGTCGGTAACAATAGACAGTTATTGCAAAAAACAAAAAATCAAAGAAATCAATTTGATCAAAATGGATATTGAGGGCTATGAAGATAAAGCATACGCAGGAATGCGCGAAATTATTAAGGCAAGTCCTAATGTTACATTATTCGTTGAATTCACAAGAGATGGATATGATAATCCTAAAACTTTCTACGAACAGATGCTGGCTGATTTCGGCTACGTCTATTTAATTGATAAGCAAGGCAATCTTGTAAGGCCAAAAGCAACCAGCTACGAACATATTATTGGGGACGCTGACGATTGGGTAATGCCCGTTTTTTCAAAAAATGAGAACCTTGCTAACCGTACTTAAGAACAACCAAGGATAGAAGCTTAGAGCATATCAATCATGTTGGAGAGTATGTATTGCGATGTCTTTTCCCAGCTAAATTTTTTAGCTTGAGCCCTACCCTTTATGCGTATAGCTTCGAGCTGTCCGTCAGTAGATTCAAGTAATATTTTTACAGATTCAAATATTCCCCGAGAACCATAAGTATAGAGAGGGGCTTGTTCGGCGACTGCTTTTACGGCGTCGTTTTCGTAGCTAATGACAGGACAGTCGTGAATCATAGCTTCCAAAACCGGCAGACCAAAGCCTTCATAGCGGCTTGGAAATACAAAAGCGAGCGAGTTCTTATATAGCCAGTCGCGTCCAATGTCATTCACAAAGCCCATGAAGATTATATCGTCCAGATAGGATGAATCTTTTAGTGCCGTTTGGATTTCTTCGGTAGAGATGTTTCCCGGACCTCTCATGCTATCGCCTGCTAATATTAGTTTGAGTTCGTGCCCCTGTGCGCGCAGATTGTTAAATGCCGTGATAAGGTCCCCCAGCTTACGGCGCTTATCAGCACCACCTACAAATAGCAGAAACGGTACTTTTGAATCAAGTTCTAAGGGGTATTCCAGATATCCCCAGCTAGTTTTCTTATAGTGCCGAAGATCTGTAGGTGTATCGGCGAAATGTTTACCCGGCTTAGAAACGCCTAATGGAGTCACGATAATTTTCTTCGCGGGCGTAGACAGCAGACGCACAAAATCGCTTTTAGTCTGCTCTGAAATTGATAGTAGTACTTTCGCTCGGCGCACATTAACGCGCAATTTGTGAGCGTACAGCCATCTGCGAACCTGGCATCTAAATGCGGCTTTGCGCGAAAAGCCGTACTGCCTACGGGCGGTCTTGTAGGACCATAGATATTCCCACTCAAGAACATAAGGGATAACGTCATATAGTATCAAGGCCTTTTTAGTGCGTCCACGATGAGGTAGGCTTTGGGATTGATCTGTCTGTAGAAAAACATCCAGACCTCTCACCGTTTTGATCCGTGAATCGCCAAAATACAGATCTTTTAGTTCAACTAATTGATTGCCTACACTATTTAACAGGTATAACCTGCCAGGCAATTTATAAGAAAAGCGTTTACGTGGCCGTAATTCCCGCACTTCATAGTCAAATCCCTGCATGTCGAGTAGTTCAAATGGACTGACAAGGGAGTATTTATCAGGAAAGGCATAGAATACGAAGTGATGCTTGGATTTTATATCGTCCGGTAAGTTGTTTATCAGGTTCAAAACTGTATAGCCTATGCCGCGCATCCGGTGAGGGCCTTGTAGTGGCGAAAGGTCGATTCCTATTGTCATTTGTCTATCTCCTGTACGACATCAAGGAATACCTGAGCACTTCGGCGCCAACTAAACTTCAAGGCCTGTTCAGGCCCTGCCTTTGATGCGACTTCCGTCTTATGGTCTATATTTTCCATACAGGACTTGATTGCTTCCAGGAGTTTTTCATTATTATCGCTCGCTACTAACATACCGGCACTACCGACAACTTCCGGCAAGGAGGAGTTATCGGCCGAGATGACGGGCACCCCACATGCCAGCGCCTCAAGCGGTGGCATGCCGAAGCCCTCATAATGGCTTGGATAGACAAGCATTTTAGCGCCACTTATAATAGCGGGTTTATCTTTGTCGAGTACATATGAAGACGGACGGATAATGTTATAGCCCTCTTCGACTTTTTTTACTATCTTTTGAAATAGTTTCTCGGTTTTCCAACCACTGACGCCAACCAACAGAAGAGCTGTCTTATTGGTAACGGATTTGGGCAATTGGCAGTAAATCTCTACCAAGGCGTCCAGATTTTTACGAGGTTCAAGATTGGACAGAGCCAGAATATAATCTCCGCTAATTCCATACTTATTTTTTACACGTTCAATTTCGCTTTTGCTGCGACGATAAAATAAAGCAGGATCTGCGGCTGGGGTAGCCACTACAACCTGCGATGATTTAAGGTTGTAAAAATCAGTAATTTCACGCTGCGCACTTTGAGAGATAGTTATAACTTTTCTAGAGCTTCTCACCGATTGCCTAACTCTTTTTGAGAGGAACTGGGCGTTGCCCTCATCGGAGTATTGGCGGTAAAGCTCAAAAGACAGGTCAAAAATTACCAATGCGGACTCACTGAACGCTAAAGGCATGTTCACGAAACGCGGGAATATATAAGTCCCGCGACCGCACCATAAATCTATGGGGGGCAGTTTGCCTCTGTACCAAAGCCCGCTCATTACTCGAAATGACAGAGGGAATTTCTTAAAAGCAATATGCTTGAAGTTAAATAACTTAAACTTTGCAACAGAATCATAAGGAATAATGACAACAACGGCAGGGGTGTTCACACCAGCATATTTATTGTCTTCGAGTATCTCATCTATACCGCGCAGTATGCCCAGTATGTAGTGTCCTACGCCGCTAAAATGACCCTCTACCAAGCCAAGGCCGTCAATAAATATGGTTTTCTGCTTCATTGCCAAGTTAGTTCATTGTAACAGATAAGAACTATCAATGTTAATGGTTGTGAATACCTTAATGCTATGTCATTAGGGGAACTGACCCAGAAATTTTACTAGTCTCCCTGAGTGCCGGTATCCCACAGGGGTACATTAACAGGGTTATAGAGTACTAGGTTACCGTCCTGTTGAGTGACTAAGCGCAAGTCACTGTTGCCACTGGTGCCGCTGTACCAGAGAGGGCTACCGTTGGTGCCGTAGAGCACTAAGTTGCCGTCACCTTGCATGGCTAGGAAAGCAGTAGAGTCACCGTTAGTACCCGATGCCCATAGCGGCTTACCGTTATTGTCATATAGCACCAAGTTACCGTCGGATTGTAGTACTAGCTTATAGTGCCCATCAGCAGTGTTGATGCTCTGACCGGGGTATAATCTGCCGATGCCGAACGTAGTGTTTATATAGGAAAGATGGTTGGGATTGCTAATGGTATATGTGGCCCATAGTGCAGCGTTACTAGTGCTGTAAACCACCATATTGCCATCCGTCTGAAGTACCAGATACGCTCCCGGATTACCACTAGTCTGCGAGTCCCAGAGTGCCGCGTTAGATTGGTTATATAGGACCAGGTTACCATCACTTTGCATAACTAGATGGTTCGTAGAACTTCCTGCAGACCCGCTGTTCCAACTCGCCCGGAGATTCGAATATAATACCAGGTTACCATCACTCTGTATGGTTAAGACTGATTGGGAGTCCGGTGATAACAAGTAGCTACCCTCACTAAGTGTTTGCCCGGAGCTTAATTTATAGTCGTTGCTATTGTTCGCAGCGGCTGCGTTGTTCACATTCACCGTCACATAAAAACCTAAATTGTTGAGCCAAGCGAGCCCTTCGGCCACCGGGTTGAAGTACTCATTATACGTACCAGTTGTACTCGGTGCTTGCATCTCGAATTCGAACATACCATCCTGACCTGGTACGACTGAGCTCTCCAACAGCTGAGTTGGCCGGTTATCGCCACTGCCCAGCCAACTTGAGTCTGCAAAGGCGCTTGCTCTGTCCATTGGATTCGAAGTCCCCAGGTGCATAGTAGATTGATTCCAAGTCTGGTAGCCTACATTCCGAGCTTCTAGGGTTATGTAGATTTTGCCACCTGGAGCAACCGTGGGGGTTGCAGTGAACTGCTGCGTTCGGGCGGAGTCCGAGTAGGCCCATTGGCCTTCGTAGGCCCACGCGTAAGGTGTTGATACCGTGGTCGCCCCAAACCACAACTGGAAATAGTAGACAAAGTTATAGCTGCCGGAATAACCGGTGATGCTGTATGGCCCTACATAGGGTGTATAGCAATACAACGATGCCGTGGCGGCATTGGCTAAAGTTTCTGTTTCCGCCGTGCCACCCGGATTGGCAAAAGTAACGGCGTTGCCAGGGTACAAGCCGGCGCTGTACAAGCTACTCGCATTACGGCAGGGGTAATTAGCACCCGGAGACCAACTAAGCCACGTAGCGGTTCTTAAGGCCCCTTGATAGTTATAGGCTAAGGCCCACGTGCCATTATCAACTTGCGTAAAGAAGCCAACATAATTACTACAAGAGTTATAGCCCATAGCACAGTTTATCTGAGAGGACGAAGGGGTAGGATCAGTTACAAGTGATTGCTCTTTCTCCAGAGTCGCTAGAATTGCTTCTGGGTTAATGCCATAAGCTTGTCCAGCATCGTAAATTGTTTGGGCTGCTGATATAGTTTGACCGCAATGCGTATAGTAAGGTGCTATCGTAGCGTCACAGGCCTCTACGTCAGAATAGCCTGCTAGTCCACTGCCTACATTTGATAAGAAGGCCTGAATTGCTCCGGCACTCATGCTGTTAGTATTAATTAAGGTAGGATTATCTATGAGGTTAGAGGCGTTGTAATTGGGCGTGAAGGCGTGGGCTTGTGCTGCTGGTAACAATGCACTGACCACTACCACCAAACATAAGAATGGCACAACCGCGTATAGCAGCTTGTATTTTCTTGTCAGGTTTTTCTTAAGTATTGAAGCTAACATCTATCTCTATTATATCCTCTTCCGCACCATTTGTGGGATTAGGGTAGTAAACTTCCAATTTTCCACCGTTGGAGTGAGGTGTGAACTGTAATATGCCGGAGAATTTACCATTTACGACCGTTAAGTTACCTTGTGCTATTAAGCCTACAGAATCGTCGCTAAGAATGAACTGCACATCATTAACCTTTGCTAAGCCGCTTAAAGTATCACCTGAGTTGACCGTTGTATTAGGAGAAGGCTGTTGTAGGGTGATGATCCCCGAAGTCGAAGAGACCCATTGAGAAGATGGCGGTAAGCTACCGGTAGCTTGCCCATTTTGATCGATAACCCCGCCCTTGTCGGTAGTAGTATTCGTTACGGTCGACTGTTTGGTGGGTTGTTGGGAGGCCTTTGAAGTTGCACCTTTGGGTGCAGTCTGGCTGCTCGTATTGGCTGCAAGATTTAAGTTTTTATTGTGATAATGCCAATATATGGCAACAGCGCCTATAACTAGGACAATAATCAGCAAGCCAAAAAGTAACTTTTTCTTATTGGTACCGGAACGTTTGTGTCGTATGGGCATATTTTTATTTTAAGATCATCCATGTAAATCATACCATAAATTTCTTACAGTTGATAGGGCAGGGCGATCACCTAAGCCTATTGTGACATTTCGCTTCCAGCAACAGGTCGGTATAGAATATATATCATGAGCAAACTCCAAAACTTGCCCTCTAACCTAAAGTTTTGGCTTTCCAAGAGCTGGGTGCAGTGGGCTTTGGCATTTGTACTCTTTTTCCTGATCGCTTGGCTATACATGGGCAATTCCATCACCACTTGTTCCAATAATACGGCAGCTTTAGAGAGTGACAGTACGGGAGGCTTTGCCTGGATACAATGGGCGGGTGGCAACGGACTGTCATGGGGACACACGAATGTAGCCAACTATCCACTTGGCGAAGCTCTTGGAACGCCACAGTACATAACCTCCACCGTCTTCATTGCTTTTTATAAAGTATTTTCAGCATTATCTACACCCATTTGCGGGTTAAACTTAATGACCTTGCTGGGCTATATGTCGAGTGCATTGGTAATGTACGGATTAGTAAGGTGGCTATTAAAACGTAACGACATTGCACTTTTTGCGGGATATGCTGCAGGTTTTGTACCGTTCCATCAGCAGAATGCAACGAGCCACATTAATTATGTATTTAGTAGTCCCTTTATAGCTATAATCTGGGCTTACCTCTGGTTTATTTCCAAACCAACTCTTAAGAAAGCCCTTTTGTTGAGTGTGATTAGCTCAATAGGATTCTATTTTGATGGCTACTATGTCTTAATAACGGCAGTCGTTGTCGGCGGCTTATTTTTATCTTCATTCGTTCTTGATTTTATTCGGGGACTCTTCGCCAAGGACAAGCGTCGAGACATTAAGCAGAAAGCTTTTCTCAGAGCAAAGTATCTCTTAGCCTCAGTGTTGCTCCTAGCCGTGCTGCTTGTACCGATACTCGTCACGTACGTAAAAAGTGGGAGCGAAATAGACCAGTCCCTAGCAACTGTGAGAAGTAGTATCAAGGGTGAGACAGAGACCTATGGACTAAGGCCTATTGAGTTCTTGTTACCAAGCAATAATAACGCACTTCTATCAGGGACCAACTATGAAAAATGGAGAGCAACCAAGCTTCATAATTCTAATTTCTCAGAGTCCACGTTATATATAGGCTACACGGTTATCGTCTTAGCGATAGTGAGCATGTGCTATCTGTTTTATCGTAAGCACAGGCTTGTCAAGTTTAGGGGCATTGCCTACACCGACTTAATGTTTACCATAGCCTTTACTTTTCTGGCTTGTTTTGGGCTGTCGTTGCCAGCTGTAGTGACTATTTTTGGGCACAACGTTGATACGCCAGTAGATATACTGGTGAAAATGACTGGGGATTGGCGAGTTCTGTCTAGGTTTTTCTTGGCCATAGATCCTTTGGTGGTGATTTTGGCTAGCTTGGGCCTGTACATGATAACTAAGAGTAGGCCAAAGTATGTCCGCCTAGCCATCGTTGCTGTATGCGGCTTACTACTCTTTTTGGAGTATCTACCTTCGCCGCTGCACACTACGAGTAACTTGTACAAAAATGCGCCGCCTATTTATAAGCAGCTGGCGAAGGATCCGAGTGTAAAGTTAGTAGCGGAATATCCTTTGGCAAGCTTTGTATACACGCCAGAGATATTTACTTTTCAACCGGTATATAACAAGCCTTTGCTGAACTCCAACAATGGCGATATCTCAGAAGGTCCATTTGATTCAAGCATTGCTGGTCTCGACGATGCCCAGACCTTGGGCGTATTAAAAAGACTCAACGTTAGCGTCATAATAACTCACGGCTTCACTGCCAATAATCCGAACCTAACGACCTATTATGTCACTCAGCCTGTCCGCAGAGCAGACGGCAAAATTAATATTCCTGCATCCTTATATTCTTACAAGATAAGCAATGCCGTAACGCCACGAGATAGCGTACTAGTTATTAAAAACGGAGCTCAGTCTCTTTCGGTCGATGCAGGACAGATAAGCCATAGATACATTACCGGTGAGGCGACCATGGGTGTTGCGAGCGTAGATTTCAGTCGCCTTGCCCAAAAGTATACTGTTGGCTTTGACCTCAATTCAGTCTGCCCAGTCAATGCACACGTTACAATCTCACAGTCAGGTCAAATTATTTGGTCGGGTTCCGTGAACACCGCACCAAATCCCGTTGCGTTAACAGTCAGCAATAAGAGTTTCGACATCAAGACCATCGACTGTTCGATCGGTGTTACTAATATGAGCTCAGAGGCTATCGGTCCCTAGTGAGCGGTCTCAATGTCAACGGCTGCCAAGAAGTCTGTATAGGAATTATCGAAGGTGTATTGCTTACTGAGCTGCCAGGCGTTGTTTCGTAAGACAGCGTAGGCTTTTTTGTCACTGAGCAATGCATTGATGCTACGGCTGAGGGCCTCTTCATCACCGGACGCAACGAGTATGCCAGTTTCCCTGTCTTTTATGCTGTCACGCAAACCGTCAATATTATAGGCAATTGCTGGTGTACCTTGGCTGTTGGCCTCCGTAACCGTCAAGCCCCAGCCTTCTTTAATAGAGGTGACTAAAATAACGCTGGCTTGGCGCATAACTTTAATTCTTTCATCGGCACTTACTCTACCCAAGACTTTAATTGAGCCGACATGTCTGGAATTATCTATGTATTTGAGAACTTTGCTAGCATAAGGATCAGTTATGTCGCCGGCTATTGTTAATGTTAAGTCAGGATTTTTATCACGGGCTAGTTCGTAACCCTTAACGGCACTCAGGGTTCTCTTCATCGGCCGCAGAGCACCTAAGATAAGAACGGTATCCAGGCTCTGTTTCTTATTCAGGGCTTGTAGGGGTTTTAGTCCGATGCCAACCCGAAACACGTGGATATTTTTTGCAGAAAATCCATACTTCGTAAGATCTTGGCGAGTGCTTTCGGATTCAGTGAGTATTGTTTTGTACCTTCTGGACAACGTGAACAAGTACAAGGGCTCAATCGCATAGCCAACAACGGACAATGGAAACTTGGCCTGAAAAAGCCACACTTTTCGTGCCAACTGATAAACGAGTAGTGCACTCTTTTTACGTGTATAAAAAGCACAACCAAAGGGAAGGGTATTCATCTCGTCAATAACTATGTCCGACCATCCGGCGAGCTTTTTCCTGAAAAGAACAAAGGCTTTAGGGTAGACGCTTAACGTTCCACCATTACGATAAATCTCCACGCCATTCATGACCTCATGTGCAGTCGACCCGGCGTAACGGGCTGTGACTAACTTCACGTTATGACCGTTTTCGGCCAGCCGTGACATTATTTCCCACGAAATTGCCTCGGCCCCGCCTGCGAGAGGATGGTTGATATCTTTCCAAGAAAACCAGGTTATGTTCATTTGGATTTTTGAGATACTATATAGAGCGGCCGATTCTGAGTCTCGTTATGAATACTTTCTACATAGAGGGCGAGGAGCCACTGACAAATTAATACAAGGCCAACCAAGAAGCTTATAAACAGGGCCAGGATAGCACTGCCCGTAACTGCTAAGTGAAGAGGGTCATGCAGTGCGTACCTCTCAATGATCAAGAAAATTGCCAAGCAAGCTGAGACAACGGTTACGATGAAGCCTAAGAAGCCAGTGAACTGCAATGGCTTTGTCGATTGTGAGGTAAAAGAGTGAAGAGCCAGCACTACCAGCTTTTTAAAACTGTAAGCAGCCTTACCGCTATGTCGTGCCGGAGATCTAAACTCAACGTATGCCCTTTTGAAGCCAAGCCAATCTATCAATCCGCGCGTGATACGATTGTGTTCGGTGAGAGCGTTGAACTCATTAGCTACTTTACGGTCAATGAGTCGAAAATCGGTGGATCCACGGGGTGTGTTGCGGCCGTTCAAGGACCCGAGGATTATACTATACAGCCGAGACCCAAAGCGTTTAATGAGCCCCTCCTTTTTGTTGCGCTTACGCACGCCAACAACTACGTCATATCCAGCGTACCATTCTGATAAAAAGTCATTAACAAGTTCTATAGGATGTTGGCCGTCGGCATCTATCATAACTACCACATCACCAGCACTTTGCTTAATACCCGCAGAAGTCGCTGCTTCTTTACCAAAGTTACGTGATAGGCTGATGTATTTTGCAGCCTTATATTTGGCCGAAAGTTTCTGGATGATAGCTAAAGAATTATCGGTACTGCCATCATCCACATAAATAAGCTCATAATTAATACTATGCTTGGTAAAAAACTCGATAATCTTAGAATTATGCCACTCTAAGTTACCAGATTCGTTATACGCAGGGATGACCAGACTAACTAATGGGTTTTTAGGACGCATTATTCCTCTCTTCTTATCCCCATACTATACTGCAGAGCGGTATTTAGTAAAACACTGTAACAACGCTATAATACCTCGAAATGTCTTCTATCAAGCGTCCCATTAAACTATCTGTTGTTATTCCCGCCTATAATGCAGGACTATGGCTGCCCCAATCGGTGCCCAAAGTTGCTCAAGCGATTAAGAATGCGCATATTAGTCAAGCTGAAATAATTGTTGTAGATGACGGCTCTTCGGACGATACTGTAGCAGTAGCCAGGACGCTGAAAGTCCCGTATCCCCTTCAAGTTGTCTCGCAGAAAAATAGCGGTCGTTTCCTCGCTCGTTGTAAAGGTGTGGAGGTCGCACACTACGACTACGTGCTTTTCATTGATACTAGAATTTTTATTGGTGAAAATGCGCTTCAATATATTACGGATCGTCTAGATGTTGAAGCGGATACTTTAGTCTGGACAAGTCATGTAATGATTGAAAAGAAAGGTAATCCATACGCCAGATTCTGGGAAGCTATTACATTTATCTCTTGGAGAAAGTATTTTGCAAATCCGAGAGATTGCTCATATGGGATTAAGGATTTTGACTATTATCCTAAAGGCACCACTTGTTTTTTTGTCCCAAAGAAAATAATCCTTGAAGCCAATAATTGGTTTAAGAAAAATACCAAAAACACCAAAGCTTCAAATGATGATACTTTACTTATCCGGCACATTGCCGAAGACCATTCTATTAATCTAAGCCCTCACTTCTTTTGTACCTATCATGCGAGAACAGACCTCAGACAATACTCAAAACACGTCTATCACAGAGGAAAAGTCTTTGTGGACGGTTTTTTGAGGCGTGACGGCAATAGGTTCTTCTGGCCATTAATTGGTTTCTTGGTCTTGTCGGTAGCCGTGCCTGTTTATTTAATAGTTTTCCCGCAATATATAGTCACGGCATTTGTACTACTGGCGATTGTCTGGGTGCTTGAGTTTTTCACTGCTCTGTTCTTGAAAGTACCAGCCAACGATGCTCTAAGTCTTTTTGGATTGAGCCCGTTATTTGCGCTATTGTACGGCTTTGGTATTTGGTCGGCAGTCTTTGATATCTATGTGCGCCGAAACCGTACAGCCTGAGTAAACTTAGCGGGAATTAACTCGTCGAACCACCTTAAGGAGTGTCCAGTAGATACATAGACCAACTAGCAGAGACAGCCATAGCAAGCGAATCATAGCAAGTGGCGTGCTAATGAACAGTAACGGCAAGACGGCACAGCTGAGTGTCACAGCAATAGCTAGAAGGGCTACCTGGCGCCGACGGGTGACTAGTAAATAGTATGCGTAAAGCGTTAATGCCACTAGAGTGAGCTGGTAAAGAGTTGCGAAGATTAGTACCTCTCCTTGGCCGCCGAAACGGGACCCTAATAGTAAACGGGCAATAGAGTTCTTTAAAATTAGCTCCACTACCAAGACGACGATGCCGAGCAGGCCTAATAACTTATAGGCGGTACGCAGGATCCTATGGTTAGTGACAGGGTCATTGATCTTAATTTCCGGCAGGATTATCCATATCAACAGGAAGCACAGGTAGTAGAGGGCATTACTTAAGATACTAATACCACTGTAAATACCGGCAGCTTTAGGACTAAACAGAACTTTTGCCAGAGTAATGTCATAATTTTGCAAAAAACCGAGTACACCCACGACAACTAAACACTCTAAGAAGTATTTTTTTAAACTGAATAGGAACTGTCTCTCTTCAGGATCGCTTTTGCTAAAAAGTGAACTTAATTTGGGAAGCTTAACTCCAGGAATGAACCACAAAAATATAAGTCCAATTACCGCTCCACCTAACATACCGAGTAACCCGCCAATTGTGCCAAGTTTTAGAGCCAGCAGAGTTGCTAAGATAAGCTTTCCAAGGGCAGCAACCAGGTTGAAACCACCAACTCGGACAAGTTCCTTATGTCCTTGTAAATAACCTGTCCAAATAACTCCCGGAACGGCTGCTAACAAGATCAATGCCAGCACAAGAAATGAGCTAACGTGCTGGACTTTCAATAGATGGTTGAGGAAGTGAGAGGCTATTAAAATGAGAACAGTGGCAAGCAAGAACAACCAAATAAGAGTTTTTTGAATAATTTGAGCATGGCTTCTTGCCTTTTCTTCTGACTGGGTTTTAACCAAGTAAATCGAAATAATATTAAAGGCTAATAGAACACCTAATAATTGATTAGAAAGAGCAGCAATTACTGCAAAATCTCCAAAGTTTTGGGTATTCAGAATGTGTACCAGGACTGGATAGAGGCTGTAATTAAACAGAGCGCCTATAATCGACAGCACACCAAATAGTCCAGAGCGAACATAAAAATTAGATAGTCTTGAAGAGTTCACTAGCTATTCATAATAGGTTAGATATGCGAAGACACCAAATGATGCAGGGTCTCTATATGCCGGCTGAAATTACGCTAAAAAGCTTTCTCATGAGCGGAGTTGAAAAGTAATAGCGTTATGTATTTTATCAAGCACCTTATATAATTCAAGAAATGATCAAACTAATTAAATCGACTTTTTATAACGAGGCAAAAACTAAGAAGGAGCTCGCCAATTTCATTAAAGATACATCTATGATGAGCTTTGGCCCAGAATGTCGTAAATTTGAAGAAAAGTTTGCTAAGTGGCAAGGACGTAAGCACTGCGTTTTTCTTAATAGCGGAAGTTCGGCGAACCTTGCCATCATTCAAACGTTGCTTAACCTAGGCAAAATTAAACGAGGCGATAAGATTGGTTTCTCGGCCTTAACTTGGTCTACCAATATCATGCCACTTATTGAACTTGGGCTGGAGGTTGTCCCTATTGATGTTGAGATTGACACACTTAACGTTTCAAGTAATAAGCTGAAAAAGACACTCAGGAGACACGATATTAAAATGCTCTTCATCACAAATCTATTGGGATTCTGCGATGACATAGATGAAATCCTTAAAGTGTGTAATGAAGAGAAGATTATTCTCATTGAAGACAATTGCGAATCACTGGGCACAGTTTACAAAGGTAAGAAGCTAGGGAACTATGGCGCCGCGAGTACATTCTCTTTCTATGTCGGTCATCATATGTCCACAATTGAAGGAGGGGCTGTTTGTACAAATAATGAAGCCATAGCTAACATGCTACGTCTTGTTCGTGCCCATGGGTGGGACCGTAACCTCGCCGAAAAACATCAACAAAAAATCAGGAGTAAGCACAAGGTAAATAGTACTTTTTATTCTCGCTATACCTTTTATGACTTGGGGTATAATATGCGACCCACGGAGATTAATGGCTTTATTGGTAACACGCAGGTTCCTTACTTGGATGAAATTATACGGAAGCGACAAGATTCATTCCTAGAGTTCGCAGGCAAGATTTACTCGCAAACAGACCGTTTTTACCCGATACGCTATGACCATATTGACCTGGTTTCTAACTTTGCATTTCCAATTATCTGTAAATCTAAAAAGACACGCGACGAGCTAGTGGCAAAATGTAATGGCAAAATAGAGCTTCGACCAATAGTCGGTGGGGATATGACCAAACAGCCGTTCTTTAAAAAGTATGCAAAAAATGCTGTGCTCGAAAAATCAAACGCAGGGCTAATACATGAACAAGGTCTCTATTTTGGTAATAATCCCGAGTTGAACAAGAGTGAAAAAGAAGAAATTCTTTCAATATTCACACGATAAGTAAGTTAATGCATACATACGTCTTATGAAAATTGGAATTGTGATTGATAGATTAAACGTAGGTGGTGTTGAGAAGATTGCCATTGAAGAAGTCATAGCTCTGAGGCAACTAGGAGAAGACGCTCAGCTTGTCGTCCTCAGAGAGAAGGCGGTTGTACAGAATGCTTTCCCTGATCTTTTACATGATGTTCCAGTCGTTTACTTAGATAAACGTTTACCCAAACTTCTCCGTTTTTCTTTCCCGTTTCCCGTATTTAGTTTCTTCTCTTTATTTCATATAACGTATCCTTTATTCCTGCCATTTGTTGTCAAGAAAAAAGAGTTTGACTACTTTATCGTACACGGAACATATACATGCTTTTCGGTGGCTACTATTAGTAAAATTAAAAAGATACAATTTTCTGCTTTTATTTGGGATCCGATTTCCTATATTCTGACTCGGGTTTATAACAAAAAATTCTTTGCGCCTCTTTTATGGCTGCTAAAGAAGATAGCCTATACCCTGGACAAGTTCCTCATTAATAGTATGGATACAGTCTTAGTTGGTGGCTCAGCGCACAATGCCTTTATTCGTCGAATTAATCAGCATAAACCCATTAAGGCGATATACCCGGCAGTTCATCCGCTTAAGCGGCTACTAAAAAAGGATGACTATGTCTTGATGGTAACTGCCTGGAAAGACGGCAAGGATCCGGAGTACATTTTTGAAATTATTAAGAAGCTTCCGGGTATACATATTAAAATGGTCGGTAAGTGGACAGATCCGCTCTACCGCCAGAAGTTTGAGAAAATAGTGCAGGAAAAAGGTTACAACCGAGAGATAGAAATTGTCGGTGCGGTTAGTGAATCTCAATTATTTAAGTACTATGCACAGGCCCGTGTATTGTTACAAACGAATGATGATAGAGGTTTTGGTATGCCAGCCATGGAGGCTGCTGGATGCGGTACTACATTTATAATTCCACGTGGCCAGGGTGTTTGTGATTTGTTTATTGATGGCGAAGACGGTTTTTACACAAAAGAGAAAGACACAAAAACAATCTGTACGCTGCTAAAGCGGCTTCTAGAGAATCCCGAACTTGCTACTAGTATAGGTAACAAAGCATGGAACCATGTGAGGAATAACTATTCTTGGGAAAAACACGCCCTGGAACTTAAACAAATAATTAATGAGAACTTAAGCGCAAACTAGGAGGTACTTTTACAATCACCTGATTTTGAACAACTTGTTCTTTCCACCCCAAATTATTAATAGCCCTAATTAAGACAGGGGACGTATTATTAGCGTAAATGATTTCGGCCACATGGTTATCGTGGCAGTAGGCAGCTAATTGTTGAGTATAATCTGGGGGAAGCACATTAGTGTAAAAGGAATAGATGACTGGATTGCTAAGCTGATCTGGGGGTATGAAGCCTATATAGCCTCCCGTCTGGGTAAACTCCATGCCGGAAGTATATTGATAATATAAGCTATTACCTTGATAGGCGAAAGGCAAAATAATAACATCCGATCCATTAGGAATGTAATCGATCGCGTATTTTGCGCTAAATACCTTTGGCGTTGGTAGTTGATTCCACTGAAAAATGGAAGCTCTTGGGGCAATACTGACAATTGCTACTATAACCACGGCGAATTTAATCAGGGTCATGATCCGTGAAGTTTTATATGATAGTAGTAGTCCGACAATAATGGCAATGACTAGGAATATATATAGGCTAAATCTAACTGGCAGAGCTGATTTTAGCAAAGGCATGTGAGCAGCTAAAGCCCAAGGCAATAGAGCTTTATTATGAAGTATACCGTCAATATGCAACTTCGGGCCCAGAGATAGCAGCATGGTTGCTAGCAGTATGCCAACTAAAGCCTTAACATATTTTTTCTTCCAATGCTTTATCGCGAAATAAATTAGTATTGATAAAAACGGTATGCCGATATACGATCCTGATTCAGCAAAGTCAGCTGTAAAATGGTCGGCAATATTCGATGTTAAACTGCTTCCGTAATACGTAACCGGAGTTGGTATAACGTAGTTGAGCAAATCTGTTGAAAAATTCGTCGGGCTATTAATGGTCGCCGGCACGCCACTTAAGCCAACAGCCATGTAATATAAGTATGGCGATAATATAACTAGTGCAATAATAAAAGATCCATAGAACTCGATGGCCGTAGACAGTAAGAGTTTACGTGCTTTTTTATCTGAGAAATAATAAAACAATAACAATGCAAGGAACGAAAATATCATAAAGCTAGCCAAAACTTCGTTCGATATACCAAACTGCAGGACAATCAATATGGCTGAAAGGATTACGAAAATTGTTCTACTTAGCTTGCCCCTAAAGCGCAATAAGAAGACCAGTACTAACAGAGGAATTAAAAACGTCACATATAGACTTGCATGGCCCTCCATTTGGCTTATTTGGTAGCTTGAGAAGCCAAATATATAACCAGCCAGGATTGAAGGGAAATATTTCTTGGTTATAAAATAGACAAGGTAAAAACAAGCTAAAGCCGACAGAGCCGGTGCGGCAAAGGTCAATATATTATAAGAAATAACAGCATTGGAAGTTAAGGTTATGGGGGCCAATATAAAACTTAAAGTTGGGACAGCAGTAGCCCAAGCCAGATTGAAGCCTTGGGGGGACCAGATATATTTAGACACAAACGGATTCAGATGGTGAAAAATAGCAAAAGGCCACCAATGCAAGCTCCATATTATGATTTGCGTGTCTGGGCTCGGTATCAATGACTCCTTGGTAAAATCGCTGAAAGTCGGCGGCCCAAAAAACAATTTTGAAAAGACCAAGTAAATAAAGAACGGCAAGATATATATAAGGAGGACTTTTAATACAGGGTGCTTTTTCAATAATTTCTTAAAACTAGAAATAAACTCAATAGCGGTTACATCTAATTTCTTGGCTGCATCCGTTAATTCCTTACTCGCTATCATATTATCTCCAAAAACATGTTCGGCAGTTTAAGTTTTGCATAGTGGTGATATTTTATTCCCCGGGATTATGAAAGTACAGGCTGCTAAATATTTGGCTACTTTACCCTCAGACCTTAATTGCTTAACGTACTCATAAGAAGTATGAATATCACTGTTTAACTGAAGATAGCCAGGACTATTAACGGCATACTGATAGATATACATATTGCCGCAACTTGTTATCTTTGAGGGACCAGCCGGCAAGTAGGGGTCGCTGGCCGTAATCCCCTGCAAGCTTGGTTGGGTGTCAACAATAACGAAACTGTAGGTATGATTGTAGGCGCCGACATTATATTGCCAAGGGTAAATTGAAAAGCTGGAGTTAACCTGAACGGCTTGTTCGTCAGGTTGATCATACACATCCAAAGGACGGACCGTCCAGTATTCTCCGGCCCCATAAGCCTCTTGATGATGAAGTGTATTGGCAAGACACGCAGAGTCACTATAAGGTGTTGATGACAAAAGTTTTGTAGCACTGGCCCAGGATAAAGATCCAACTACCAAGATAATTACTGCGACTGCAGCCGCAAAGCCAATGAGCACATTCTTAAACCGGTCTACTAGTTGCTGCGTTAATTTGCTAACCATGATAGGTAGTAAGCCGAACAGCGGTAGGATTATCATGGGTAATAAATATCGTGTGACCGTACTTCCAATAGCTATGGAAAATCCTATGATAAAGATTGGCTCGGTAATGGAAAATAGACAGAGCATCAACAGTTTGCTGTCAAGCTTGCGTGTGTTGTCATGAGTCTTTACGTATACCCACCAAATAGAGTAAATAAGCGAAAATAATATAACTGCAAAAATCAGCACCAATTCCAGGCGACCTGTTTTAGAATGTATGGCGATAGACAGCGAGCTATGGAAAACTGTTAATGTTGCCGGAATCTGCTGAGTCGATACATGAGCACCAAGTGTTTGACCAACGAAATCTTTAAAATGCAAGATGAGCTTGTAGCCAATAGCGGCACCGAGTAGTTGCGGTAAACCGATTTGTAGGGCCTGCTTCACCTTGAGCCCGCCGTAGATAACTACTAAAACCAACACGACTAAAAACGGCAATATATAGGCGACTAAGAATAGTGGATCGGAGAATGCGGTAAGAGCGGCCACTAAGAACCCAATAGCCACTAGTAACCATTTTTTGGACTGCTTGAGCGACCCAAGATTATTAAATTGCACGAGTGTCAGGCAGAGTAAAAATGCGCTAGAGATCACCATGCCGTAGTAGTAGGTTGTGAGCAAGTATAGAGTAGCGATAGATCTTGAGTTAACGTAAGCCTGTCTCTCGAGCACCATGTAAAGAATAAGGAGCAGACTACAACCTAAAGCAAAGACACGATGTAGATGTTTTGAAACTTTTGAAAAACTTCCGGCGGCCCACCTAATAAGCACATAAAAGCTTGTAATATTGAGAGTTGCGTTGAAAACCAAGGAAGCGTTAACGCTGTGAGTGAAGAAGCTGCTAACTGTATAAAAAAGACCCTCAGGGAAAAGGCCGAACTGTGATGAAAATACCCAAAGAAAAGGTTCTTTGTGGGCAATTGACTCCCGGACTAACGGAAAAGTGAGGGAATCGGCATAATACAAGAAAAATTGTAGCCAGCTAGAGTTTTCAATATGGGCAAGCTCAACAACGAATGCAAATAGCAAGATTAATATCGGCCACATTTCAGAAACAACAAACTGTAGAAACCGAGGTAACTTCTGATATATTTTGTTAAGCTCATTGAGTAGCTGATGCATAAATCTACTACCCTCTGTACCTTATGCTAGGGACTAACAAGAAATTTTTTATAATTGTACTTCTAGGAATTTTTGAATTACCATGTTGGCGGTCTTTGAAAACGATAGGAACTTGCACAGCGTTTTTGCAGTGCATGAGGGCCTTATGTTTTAAATCAATCAGAAAGCCGTAGCCGCCAGCCTGCAAGGTTTCTAACTTAATCTTCTTGAGTAAGTCTTGGGAATATAAATTATATCCTCCCGTATAGTCTGTAATTTTTGAGCCAAGAAATAACCGTGCATAAAAGTTGCCACCCCGACTTTGTAATTTGCGGTACCACTGCCAGTCCGGAGTGCTACCTCCTTTTATGTAACGTGAGCCCACTACAAAATCAGCATTTTTTGTCTGATCTAAAAACTCGGGAATATATTTTGGATCATGTGACAGATCGGCGTCCATCTGCAAAATATAATCAAAGTTCTCAGGTATTATCTGCTGAAAAGCAAAGACGTAGGCTCTTCCCAGACCTTCCTTTTTAGCGCGATTCAGAACACGCACGTTGAACTTTTTATCAGAAATTTTTTTACCTATAGCTGTCGCGATATCAGCTGTGCCGTCAGGGGAGTTATCATCTATAATAAAGACTGTGCACTCCAGACCTTGATAATTAATCACGTGTTTTTTAATAGCAGGAAGCAACTTACTAATGTTGATAGCTTCATTATAAGTAGGAACAGCAATGGCTAATTTCATCAAGCTTCATCAAAGTACATTATACTTAAGTATACATGCTGAAAAAGATCTGGACCTTTAAAATAACACGCTTCCTAAGTGTCGGTGTTTTCAATACAGTATTTGACCTTACGATTCTTAATACGCTGGTGTTTGTAGGTCATCTACCGGCAATCGCTGCAAACCTAGTCTCGGCAAGTACGAGCATGGCAGTATCCTATTTCTTAAACCATCACATTGTTTTTAGAAGTAAAGAAAAACACAGTGTAATGCGCTTCGTTCACTTTTTTGCCGTTACCGGCTTGGGCATATTAGCCATTCAGAGCTTAGTCATTTACCTTATGACACATTTTCTGGCTCATGAACATTCTGCAGTGGTCAGCCTCCTTCGGCATTTGCATATTGCCCTTAGTGCTAAAGCCTTCGATCTTAACCTCGCGAAGCTCCTTGCTGTACTAGTTGCAATGATCTGGAACTTCTTAATCTACCAGTTTGTAATCTTTAACAAAAACAGTAAGCAGTCTGACGACGACGTATTGCCTAAAGCTTAATGTTACAATTTGTGCAAGGCGTCTGCGCGGAGAGGCAGTATTGAGCAAAAAAACATTTGTATATACTGGGCACGAAAACTTGGAAGCCATGACCGAGGCTATTAATTATAATAGTTACTTAATTAAGCTTATTCTTCAAGAGTTGCCAGATAAAAAAACCAAGAAAATTAAAGTTTTGGATTTTGGTGCTGGCTCGGGCACTTATGCCGATATGCTTAAAGAAAAAGGTGTTGAGGTAGACTGTCTCGAGCCTGACAAAAAGTTGCGAACAATTCTATCTCAGAAAGGCTATAAGGTATTAAACAATGTTAATGACCTTAAGCCAGAGTCATACGATCTAATTTATGCACTTAACGTATTTGAGCATATTGAGGATGATCACGGCAACTTTGCTGCGCTTACAAAAACACTCACCAAAAATGGCATAATCCTAATATATGTTCCGGCTTTTCAAAGCCTGTTCTCCTCTATGGACAAACTTGTTGGTCACCACCGTCGTTATCGCAAAACTAGGCTCAGGCACATGGCTAGCAACAACAATATGACTATTCTTAAACTACATTACTGTGATCCAGTTGGATTTGCGGCTGCCCTAGCTTTTAATGCTACACGAAACAGCACTGGGATAATCTCTGCAAAATCAGTTAAATTATATGACACGATAGTCTTTCCAATCAGTACTCTGCTTGAGCCCATCCTGAAGCATATACTTGGTAAAAACGTGGTGCTAGTGGCAAAAAACGATGCCAAATAAAAACCCTAGGAATAATACTGAGCATTCATCTAAACCTCTGCTCAGTATTTTAGTGCCAGTTTATAACGAAGAAGCAACCATAAAAGAAATCATCGAAAAGATAACTTCTTTACCGATTAAGAACTACGAAGTATTGATTGTTGACGATAAATCAAAAGATAAATCAAAAGAAATCATCGAAAAATTTAGCCAGAAATTCAATAAACCCAATGTCAAACTTAAGATACTAACTCATGACAAGAATAGCGGTAAGGGAGCTGGCATAAAGTCTGGCTTAGAATTAGCCAAAGGCGAGTATTTCATAATTCAAGATGCTGATCTAGAATATGACCCTGCCGACATTCCAGATTTGCTAAAGTCGGCAATCGAAGATGACCACACCGTTGTGTACGGCTCACGTTTTATGGGAAAGATACAAGGCATGCCACTCGCTAATAATTATGCCAATCGGCTCTATAACTTCTTGCTGCGCCGACTGTATAACACTTCAATTACCGATATGCATACGTGCTATAAATTGGTTAATACCAAACTGATGCTGGATTTAGAAATGTCCTCCGAGGGCTTTGATTACGCGACCGAATTAATCAGTAAACTTTTACGAAGAAGTGTCGCCATACATGAAGTACCAATCAACTACAACGGCCGCTCTAAAAAAGAAGGTAAAAAAATCGGTGTTAAAGACGGTATAGACTGTGCATATATGATTCTTAAGTATAGATTCGGGAAGAGCACCTGAAAGACCATATTGATTACATACGTCAAAACAGAAAATTAACGGCTAAGTTTTGTATTATTGGCGGCATCGGCTTTGTGTGTAATTATTTGATATTGAAATTCAGTATCAATGCCTGGGCTTTAAACCGTGTTTTAGCTGAAACTTTGGGAGCCGTCGTAGCATTGCAGATAACGTTTATTCTTCATGATAATTGGACATATAGAATAGATAAGACTACCTATAAGTATAATTTAATTATCACAAAGCGGTATAGAAGGTATCTTATAAGTAACTCATTTGCCTCTATATTAACGGTTGCGTTTTTTGCTCTATTCTCAATTTTTCTTGGCCATTTTCTGGCTTTGGCTCTGGCCGCAGTCGTGGGTCTCACATGGAATTTCCTTGTTAATAAGAGCATAATATGGCACCATAGGCCACGCAACCCAGCTTCTGACCAAAGGAAGTTTGATGCTTAGACCGAAGAGACTAAGCAGGAATATGTTTAGTTACGAGAGCTCTATCTAGCAGTAGTTTCCGGTGCAAATATAACAAATTAAATAATCGACGATGGTTTTTGTTCAATTTTACAGTACGTAGTTTTGTCCCGATAAGATATAATTGTAGCGATGATAGTTGTAATAATAGCAGGCGGGTCTGGAACGCGTCTTTGGCCACTTTCAACCCCTGATTACCCGAAGCACTTGCTCAAGATTAATGGGGATGACTTGTCATTACTCCAACACACCTATGAACGTGCCAAGCAATTAACAGACAAAGTATATGTCGTATCTGATGCCAGTCATATAGATCACGTGCGTGATCAGCTCTCCGAACTCAGTGAAGACCACTTTATCGTTGAGCCGGCACGTCGGGGCACCGCCAACTGTATAGTTGCGGCGCTGGTGTATATCGGTCAGCGTCACGATCATGATGATGCCATAGCTTCCATAGCTGCTGATCACTATATCCGTGACACTGCTGGGTTCACTCATAGCTTTCAGTTAGCTAATGGAGTTGCTGACTCAGAAAAGCGCATTGTTCTCGTTGGTGTCGAACCGGACTACCCGGCAACAGGCTTTGGCTACATACAGAAGGGTGAGTTACTGAGCAAAGAAAAAGACGTCTATAACGTGCACAGCTTCAAAGAGAAGCCTGATTTCGATGTGGCTAAGACTTATGTTGAGAGCGGTAACTACTTATGGAATTGCAGCTACTTCATAGGTTCTGTTAATACCTTCAAAACTAATATGCAGGCACACGCTTCAGATCTTTTCGACAATTATCAAAAATTAGCGGCTGCATCATCCGAAGATTACGAAAACGTGTATCTTGGCTTCGAAAATGTAGCCATAGACTATGCCCTGATGGAAAAAGTACCTGACCTTCTCGTGCTACCGGCTTCTTTCGATTGGATGGACTTGGGGTCCTTCAGTGATCTACATAAGGCCATTGGCGGCGATGAGCAAGGAAATCATACCCATGGTAATGTTGAGCTGGAGGGGGTAACTAACTCCTATGTGCAGAATCTAGACGAGAAACCTCTCGCCGTTATAGGGCTTGATAATGTTGCCGTAGTCAACACGCCGAGTGGTCTACTGGTCGCCCGCAAAGATATGGCCCAGGAAGTTGGAGTAGTAAGTAAAAGGATAGCCGCAAAATCATGAAGAAACTAGTCGCATTTGATCTAGACGGAACACTAGCTGAGAGCAAGTCACAGGCCGATGACCGAATGACAGAACTGCTCGTAGAATTATTAGGCAAACTTCAGGTCTGCGTAATCTCTGGAGGTAAATTTGAGCAGTTCGAGAAGCAGATCCTTGGCAACCTCAAGGCCAGTCCGGAGCTGCTGCAACGTCTCCACATAATGCCTACTTGCGGCACAAGATACTATACCTATGACGTTGCCGACAAATCTTGGCGTCAAGTTTACGCCGAAAATTTCACCGAGGACGAAAAGACAAAGATTATTGATGCTTTGAACAAAGGCTTCGACAATCTAGGATACCGTGAAGAAAAAGTTTATGGTGAGTGCATTGAAGACAGAGGCAGTCAGATTACTTTTTCGGTGTTGGGACAGGACATAGTGGATGAACTAGGCAAGGAAGGTCTACGACTCAAGCATGAATGGGATCCAGACAACAAAAAGAAACTTGAACTTCGTGACTATATCGCACCGCTTATTCCAGAGTTTGAAGTAAGAGTTGGCGGAGTTACTTCCATTGACGTAACAAAGCTTGGCATCGACAAAGCCTATGGCATGAAAAAGCTCACGGAGATACTGAAAATTAGTAAGGAAGACATTCTGTTTATCGGCGATCGGCTCCAAGAAGGCGGCAATGATTACCCCGTCAAGGCTATGGGCGTGGACAGCATAGAAATATCACACTGGAAAGAGACAGCCGTAGCCGTAGAAGCTATAGTGCACGTAGTGTAAAGACGCTACTCGACAGTAACTGATTTTGCTAGATTACGCGGTCGGTCGACGTCGTGACCGCGGGCTGTAGCAATATAATAGGCAAACAGCTGCATAACTATAACTTGTAAAATAGGCTGAGTCTCTGGGGCTGTGGCAGGAATGTAGATAACGTCGCTGCATAGATCTTTAATGGTTTCATTACCTTCTGTTGCCAGAGCGATAACCGGACCTTTCCGGGCCCTAATTTCTTGAATATTGGAGTATGTTTTTTCGAGCAGAGGAGAGTCAGTAGCAATGGCAAACGTTGGAAAGTTTTCATCAATCATTGCCAGCGGGCCGTGCTTCATTTCACCTGCAGCGTAGCCTTCGGCGTGCATGTAGGAAATCTCTTTGAGCTTTAAGGCCCCTTCTAAAGCCGCCGGAAAAGCGTTATGACGGCCAATAAACAAAAAGTCTCGGAAGTCGGCGTATTTTTCAGCAACAGTCTTAATATTTTCAGCTTGATCCAGAATGGCTTGAGCCTTGGCCGGTAGCGCATTGAGCTCCTCTATAAGAGGTTTAAAACGCTTACTGCGCCCATCATTAAGATTCAAAGCAATCTCCAGTAAAATCGTCACCTGGGCGATGAAGGCTTTAGTACTGGCCACGGCTTTTTCCGGGCCAGCATGGCAGTAGACCCCGGCGTCAGTCATACGTGCAATAGTACTGCCGACGGCATTGACAATGCCGAGCCTGAGCACTCCGTAATCCTTAACTTTCTTTAATGCTGCAATGGTGTCGGCTGTTTCGCCGGACTGGGAAATGACGAGGAGAGCAGTACTCCGCGAAAAGGGCTCTTTACGATAATTAAACTCACTTGCCAGCTGGACTTCTACCGGTATACCGGCCAGTTCCTCTATTAAGTACTCGCCGACGAGACCGGCGTAATAGGATGTGCCCATGGCAACGATTACGATACGGTCAATGTACTTAAGCTGTCCCAGAACACTTTCCAACCCACCAAGCTTGACCAGGTTTTGATCAACCACAGCCCGTCCCAGAGTGGCTGATCGTATAGCACCTGGTGTCTCATAGATTTCTTTGAGCATAAAATTAGGGAAGTCGCCGAGCAGGGCCTCTTCGTTCTCATAATCCAGTAACTCGACTTTTGGTTCAGTCTGTTTGTCTTGTTTCAGATTACGCACGGACACGTCGGTACAAGTGAGTACTGCAATGTCGTAGTCCTCCAAGTAAATAACTTTCTTGGTGTGTTCCATAATGGCCGAAGCATCGGACGCCAAAAAGTTTTCGTCTTCGCCAACACCGATAACAAGCGGGCTAGACAGACGAGCCGCGTACAGAGTGTCCGGCTCACGGGTGGAAATAGCGACAATAGAGTAGGCGCCTCGTACATCTCTGAGCGCTGCTTCAAAAGCAGCCTCAAAATTCGGTAGCTGTTTCAGGTAGTAATCAATAAGGTTCGGCATAACTTCGGTATCGGTTTCCGAGGCGAATCTGTAACCGGCAGCCTGCAGACGCTCACGTAATTCGGTGAAGTTTTCAATAATTCCGTTGTGTACGACAAAGATGGTACCCTCGTTATTGACTTGCGGATGGGCATTCGCAATGGTAACACCGCCATGAGTTGCCCAGCGGGTATGACCAATTACAAGTCCGGCGTCATCCGGTGCGTCCTCAACCTCTTTGGCAAGACCAGATACTCGGCCAATCTGCTTAAAGACCTGGCTCTGATCACCTTGAACCATAGCCATGCCGGCTGAATCGTAGCCCCGATACTCTAAGGCCTCCAATCCGTGCATGACGACATCTTTACCGGATTTATTACCAATATAGCCCACAATTCCACACATTATTGCTTACGACCTTTCAGCTAAACAGTCTTTGATATAGTTTTGCATATTTTCGACGAAATGCGGCACAGAAAATTGCTCTGCTTGCTCTGCTATTGCCGAGTAGTCCCAGTTTTTACTGTTGGCTGCTTCCAATGCGCTCACCAGGCTCTTCAGCGTTTGTCGCTCAAAGAACAGGCCGGTCTTACCAGGTATCACGTAATCCAGAGACCCGCCTTTATTATACGCAATAACTGGTGTACCGGCCGCCATGGCTTCAACGGCCACAATGCCGAAGTCATCCATATTGGGCATAATAAAGCCGAGCGCCGATGCAAAGTGCCCGACAATTTCTGTATCGTTCACCTGGGTCAGGAATGTCGTGCTTCGTCCGGCTAATTTTTCAAGCCGGCGACGATCGGGTCCATCGCCAATCACGACGAGGGGTATTTTGAGCTCATTGCAGGCGGCGATTGCTAGATCAAAACGTTTATAGGGAGTCTGCCGGCCACCAACAACAAAGCCGTGACGCAGGGCAGTTTTGTCACGTGTTTGGAAGCGACTGGTATCTACTGGCGGGAAAATGACAGTTGACTCGCGGTGATAGTAACGCTTAATCATGGCTTGGGTATGCGTTGAGTTAGCAATAAGAAAGTCCGGTTGTTTGGCGGCGTGGCGATCCCAACGCTTCAGTGGTCCGATGAGCAACTTTAATCCGAGCCGAGCAAGCCAGTTAAGTCCGAGAGGGAAACCGGGGTTGTCCAAGTACTCATCATGGCGTATCCAGTAGTAATGAGTCGGTGAATGGCAGTAGCAAATATGTACGGTGTTTGGCCCGGTCTTCACGCCTTTTGCCTCAGCGCCGCTTGAAGACAGCACCAGGTCGTATTCGCTGAGATCGAGCCGGCTAAATGTCCAGGCTCTCAGCATCGGCAAGAATTTTTTGAGGCTTGTCGGTAAGCGCTGTAGCCACGTCGTGCGAACATCGGCGTCCACGAACCAATCAATACGGTTCGGATCATACTGCGATGTAAAAATAGGAGCTTCGGGATAAAGTTTGTGTAATTCCAGCACTACCCGCTCGGCACCGCCAACCCCAGTTAACCAGTCACAAACAATAGCAACACGCAGCTTAGACGGACTTTTCATCCACGGGTACCTTGATGAAATAATACGACCCAAAACGTTTTCGCTATAATGACAAGATCACCTTGAAAGCTCCAATTTTGCACATAGTATAGGTCAAGCTTTCGACGTTCGGTAAAACTCAAGTCACTCACGCCGGAGATTTGAGCGAGTCCGGTGAGGCCGGATTTAACACTTAAAATTAAATTCTTCTGCTTGGACTGCTCCAGCTCGTAGGGTACGAGCGCGCGTGGTCCCACCAGGCTTATATCGCCGCGTACGACATTAAATAATTGCGGTAACTCATCCAGACTATAACGTCTCAGAAAACCCCCGATTAAACTGAGGCGGGGATCATCTGGCAGGTGATCACCATTATCTCGGTACTTGCTGATAAGTTCTGGGCGACCCATTTTAGTAAAAGCCTCCTCGGGCTCTAACCCGCTATAAGCCGGTTTGTGTGAGCGAAACTTAAAAACCCGGACAGGCGTGTTAAAGCGGCTCAGTCGCTCGTGACGGAATACAACCGGGCCCCAATCGCTGAGCTTAATGATGATGGCGATAACGAGCATAAACGGCAAGGCAATAATAAGAAACAGACCTCCGATCAGTAAATCGCTGAGCCGTTTTACCACGCGCCCCCAACCAATCAGAGCCGTCTGGTGCACGGCAATAATCGGGACGGCATGAAATAAATCAACTTCGAGGTTACCAACAAATAGCTCGCTGTTGCCGGGAACGAAACGATAGGCGATATGATTTTCTTGAGCATAGGTTAATATTTCGTCATTACTTTCCCCTGCAGCGTACAGCTCGGTTTGGATAATGGTGTGTAGCTGCTTATTCTTTAGGTCATCAATGGCTTCGGCGAAACTCTGATACTCCCGGCATGGTCTACTTTTGTGCAGACTATGCTTGAGTCCGCCAACGACACCAAGAACGCGGTAGCCGGTAACGGAAGTATTATCAAGCGCATCAATCAGGCGTCCAGTGGTCTTGGTATTGCCAACGATCAGTACATTATTTATTCCAAATCCGTAGCTAAATAGAGCGCGCTGTAAACCGCGGGCTATCGTGCGAAAGGTTAGCGCGAAGAAAAAGGCTAAGCCAAAACCGTAAACGGTCACCAGTCGCGCTGGAAAGATGACAGTACTGGTTATGTAGCTGAAACTTATGATGAATAATATGCCAATGAACGATCCAACCAGCAGGCGACCGAGTTCGCTGAAGCGTTTGTCATAAACCCGGACGTTATATAGCCCAAGCAGACCAAAAATGAGAATCCAGAAGGGCAATAGGCTCACGAGAATTGCTATATAGGTATGCGCATGCACGCTTGCACTCAGGCGCTGGTGATTGAGCGTAACCCGCAAAATATAGGCAACAGTGAAGGCAACGGTGATCGCGAGAGCATCACCAATGATTAAACAGACATTAAAGACGAGCGAAGCGTTATTTTTCATACAGGCTTTTTTGGTAAGCTTTTTAGCTAAAGACAATCTCTTGTAAAAGACGTCTTACTGCTAGGGTAAGCTATACTAAATTGTAGCATTATGAAGGCATCGGCGCTTAAATACACAGTTTTATCTTGGGTTAGTGGTTTCACTATGCTCATTTTGCTGCTCATGCCCCTCTATGGTTTTTTGACTGTCTGGGCTGGCAGTATGTTCGGCCACTACACAGCTATCAGGCTTTGGCAGGAAGGACTGCTCGTGCTCTGCGTGGTCGGAGTTTTGTATCTAATAGCTGTTGATCATAAAATCCGTACCCACACGTTATCCCGTCGTCTCGTTTGGACAATTTTAGCTTACATTGCCATCAATCTTATTTGGGGTGCCATAGCCTACAACAGGCATGCTGTGACCGCCAAGGCACTTGGCTATGGCTTGATTGTTGACGTGCGTTTCCCGGTCTTTTTTCTCGTTACTTGGGCGGTGGCACTCCGTATGGCACGTCTGCGCACCCACTGGCAGTGGCTCGTAAGCTGGCCGGCGTTCATCGTGGTGATTTTTGGCCTACTGCAAATCTTTATTTTGCCGCACGATTTTCTAAAGCACTTCGGCTATGGGCCGAGCACCATCCCAATACAAGAAACCATTAATCATAATCCGCAGTACTTACGTATTGCCTCAACACTCAGAGGTGCAAATCCCCTCGGAGCTTACCTTATTATCCCGATCAGTTTACTGACCGTGCAATTAGCAAGAGTGAAGCGTAACTGGCGTCAGGCATTGTTTCTTGTTGCCGCCCTGGTTGTCTTGTTCTATAGCTTTTCTAGGAGCGCTTGGATCGGAGCCGCCCTGAGCATTGGTATCATTCTGGTAATTAGCAGCAAATCTCAAAAAATACGACAACTTACTCTAGTAGGGAGCGGCGTATTACTCATACTACTAGCCGGCATATTCATCACATTTGCTCACAACGCCCGTTTTCAGAATTTTGTATTTCATACCCAGAGCAACTCGCAGGTTAAATCTACCTCCGATCAGGGTCATGCCTCTGCTCTTAGAGCCGGCCTAAATGATTTGCGCCATGATCCGCTTGGACGTGGTCCTGGCAGCGCCGGCCCGGCGAGTGTTTACAATACCGGGCATGCCCCACGTATTGCTGAGAACTTCTATGTTCAGATTGGCCAAGAAACCGGCTGGCTCGGCCTGTATTTGTTTATAGTGATTAATCTTGGCGTCGGGTACTTGTTATGGCTCCGTCGCTCCGACCCTCTGGCCCTTAGTCTATTCGCCAGCCTTATTGGCCTGACGCTCATCAATATGTTCTCTCATGCTTGGGCTGACCCCACGCTTGCCTACGTGTGGTGGGGACTGGCGGGCGTCGCAATGGCACCGTTACCCGGGGCATCAAAAAAAGATGCCACATAAAACTACACCCCAGTTCCTTAAATACTTAGCTGGAGGCAGTATATATTTTTGGAGCGGATATGCTATTTTCGCAGTCGGCTATTCAGTTTTACACCTATGGTGGTTGTGGGCAAAGGTAGCTGCCGATATCGTGGGGTGGACACTGAATTATGTTGTTCAGCGCTATTGGGCTTTTGCCAGTAACCACCCCCACCTTAAAGAGATGCAGCACGTAGCTCGATACTTGAGCATTGAGAGCATCGGTTTCGTGCTCGATTATCTTATAATTGGTGCTCTCAAAGCCGTCGGCATCACCCCCTACATCGGCTTCTTTGTTTCTGCAGCTTTTTTCACAGTATGGAGCTACCTCTGGTACAAGTACTGGGTCTTTCCCCAAAAAGAACTAAAAATGTAGTACCATTAAAATATGAACGAAAAGCAAACACCAGCACAATATATGATGCGGCCAACGAAAAAACAGCGAGAACTACTGAGCTTTATTGAAACCTTTATTGCACAGAACGGCTATAGTCCAAGCTACCGTGAGATCATGACGGGCTTAAGCTACACCTCGGTCGCCACTGTTTCCCTCCATGTAAACAATCTGATAAAGCGGGGCCAACTCCGCAAACGTGATCACTCGGCCCGATCGCTCGAACTGTCCACTGAGCACGAGGCAACTAAGATTACCTCCAACCAGGTTACGGCTCGTGAAGAGAAATGGCTGGTAGAAAAAGTCGAGCATGCCTTTACGCAAGCTGAGAGTCTTGGTAGTGAGGCACTGGAAACGAGCCTGGATAACTTACGCATACTTGTTGGGGCTCTGAAAGTCCTTGGTCTCGAGGGTGCAGCCCAAAGTTTTACGCCACGCCTAAACGCTCTCAAAAACCAGCATCCGCAGTAATAAATACTATATCTAGTGTCATGCCGAGCTGCTACACTACTACATACGTTAACAAATAGATGCTGGAATCCTGTGTAATTCAGGAACTGTGCCGCAACGGTAAACCCTTAGCGTAAAGGGAAGTCCGATACAGCTGTCCAAGCAGTCTCTCGAGCAAGAGCAAACTAAAAGTCCTAGTGACTGTAAGCCCCTTGCTCCGTAGAGTATAGGGGTATTTCTATGGCCGTCGCAGCCGAAACATGGGAACAAGTTGAGTCGATAGAGCATCAGGGTATCATTGATGCTAATCAATTTTTTGCCCGGGAAGATATAGCGCATGAAGCCTGGGAGCTTATTAATAATCGTGCAGAAGTTTTCCAACCGGCAGTGCTGTCTCAGGAATATAAAGATAACAGCCGCACGGCTATCATGGAAGCTCTGACTGCCTCAGGGCATCTTTCCAGGGTTACACTTTCCGGTAGTCTTAAAGATATTGAGGCCCAAATGACAGGGCGATTAGTAAACGGCTGGGATGATAATCTTCCAGGTCACGAAAAAGATCGTCGTTTTGCAGAACTGTGTAACGTACTGTACGGGCAAAAAGTGCGGGCAGCTGTGGTCGCCGGTGAGTTGCCTGAAAATACTGCAATTCTTGAAATTTCCGATTACCCTGAGCCTTTAGCCGGTACTAAGATCGGCTATCGAGATAAAAATAAAAAGGGCATGGTACGCTCCACGCATTTGGTCAATCAGGGTAACGGGCAATACGATCTCATCATTGAGCAGGGCAGCCGGAGTAACGCAACCGGTGATAGTACGTTCGACTTCTTTGATGCCTGTGGCATTAGTCCATCCTCTGACCATGAAGCAGCTGACCTGGCTGCTCTGGAAACACCAATGCTATACAACACTTATGATTATGTAGACGGGACCGTCGACATTATGCGCCGACTTGATCAACACTCAGGTGAGGGGGTGTTATATGGTGACAGTGGCTCCGCGAAGGCCAGACATGTTTCGTATGAGTGCTTAAGAGAGGAATCCCAGCGGCGTGAAGATGAAATTGAGCGTTTTAGCGACGAACTCGCCAAACTGGAAGAGCAGCTCGATAATCTTGTCGATCGAGGACAGATCCCAGCCCAGGAGCGCACTGACATCTTTAACGGTGAAATAGAAAGAATCCTGGCAGCCATTTGTACCCTTGAGCCAAGTTATGCTGAAACGACATTCGGCGAGAAAGCTGCCCCAGCATTTCATGAGGCTGCTATTTTAGTGGCTCGGGGTCAAAATGCTCAAGCGGAACAACTGCTCATGGGTACTGCCCACTTGCGGGATGAGATAACTTTCTGCGGGGCAACCATTTCCACTAAAGAAGCGCAAGACCTAGGTTTGAACGTTAATAGTTACAGTGAGCATGTCGGCAAAGGTAGGGCAAATTGGTCTTGGAAAAGCGGAGTGTGTGTTGTGGAGAGTTGTTCGACGAGGCCAGGTAGAACACGAGTAGGGCCATGCAGTATTTGCAAGAATTGCCAGACAAAATTTGATAAAGGCCAAGATCCCACTAAAAGTGCTGTGCCAAAAATTGAAC
>DATKHF010000020.1:0-38423 GCA_035510355.1 Saccharimonadales bacterium (SeqCode)
CTATCAGCAAGCTCAACTTCAAAGGCTAGCCAGCGATCAGCAATGTTCTCAGCTTGACGATGAAGCTCAGCCTGGTTACAACGAAAGAGCGCCAGTTGTTCCTGAAGCACTATTTGCGTTTCACTGTCAGCATAGGGTAACACCGCTTCCACCAAACTAATCACCCCTTCGGGTAAAGCTGTTTCCGGCAACTCAAGCTCCTGGTGTAGTTTCATAACCGACAGCGCCGACGCTTCATCTTCTATATTGAATGCCTTGCCAAATATATTTCCGGGGTCACTGAGCATACGTACCCAAGCGTCGAGTGGTATACCCCGCACCATCAGCGACTGCATGTATTTACCACGGGTGTTGCCGTATTCATCAATATCCAGCATGTGGATACGCAGCATGTCGTCATCAGCAAGATGCTCTTGTTTGGCAACGCTATATGGTGCATCCTTTCTAGTCATCTTTGGTGATAGAAAGACCTTTATAATGCCAGGCCGTAAGTTTTTATTCACGTCGTCGGCCTCAGCAATTTCCACCTGGACACGTGCTACGGCCATAGGGTAGCGGTGAAACCGGTAACCACTCCTCGCTACATCTACGCCAGTTTGATCTAGCCACCAGAAATCACCATCGCGGTACTCTTGATGGGTTGTTGATACGGCGTGGGGTATGGCGGCTTCTTTGATTGCTGGCACTAAGTTTTGGCGAACGCCAATAAGTGTTGCGAGATCATGGCTGCCATCTGGCCGCCGCAGACGATCGAGATGATCAACCTCAGTCAGGTAATGCTCTATACCTACTCCCTGTAGCTCAGGACTAGACAACCTAGATTGTGGTAGAGATAACTCGTGCACGCTCGCTCTTTTCTTCTCGAGCAAGCGCTTAAAATCCGAAAACTCTTTGCTCCTGCTCGGGAGACTTATTAGATAACCGTGTCTGGCTTATTCGATTGTTACGAACTTACAGTTGCGGCACAGCTCAGGAATTACACCTGATTCCGGTAATGTATTGTTAAGTGCTTCTAGCATAGCACAAACGCTACGCACCATATGTAGTATTATTTGCGCCAGCTATAACGCTAAAAAGTTCGTTTGCATTAATCGCTCTCGGAGGCTTTCTTTAGGCTACTGAGCCGAGAGACAAAACTCTGGGCAGCGCCGTCCAGCCCTAGAACTTTTAGGGCCCCGACAAGCACGTAGAGGCGATCGACGTCGGTGAGTGTATGGGCGCCGTTTTCGACTTCTTGGAAAAAATGCTCGACTTTTTCAACCAGCCACTTTTCTTCACCGGGTTTTACTTGGTTACTTTTAATGCTACTACTCGTTTCCCCGGGCTCAACAACTTCGAGTGAACGAGCGCTACGGTCACGTTTGCGTAAGTGCCCCCGCTTAATGAGGCTATTGACGTGGAGCGCGACGGTAGCCACCGAGTTGTAGTCCAGTCCGCTCATGATTTCGCGGTAACTCGGGCTGTAGCCATGCTCGGTAATGAACTCAGTAATATATTGCAGTAAATCGCGCTGTTTCATGGTTGGCCGAATGGAGCCGGCGGTTGTTTGCTTTTCGTTCATGCTTATTATTATGCCATAGTCTGGCAATCGGCTACTTGGAAACCTCGCTAAGCTTCTCGGGGAAAACCCAGTATTTGTACCACAGGAAACTCCAGAAGGTGAAGAATATTCCAGAAATGAAGAAGCCGATGTAGGGCGTAATGCCGATAGCTTTGAGTCCACCAATAATTGCATAATCCATGATGAAGCCGATGCTTTCTATAAATACGTAGCGCTTGGCATGCTTTATCTCACTCAAATGTACTTGATCGGAAAAGGCCCAGAGACGCTGTACGAGATAATTGAGTGACCAACCGATAATGTCCGCCACAATTTTTGAAGGGAGCCAGTTCCAATGGAACCCTGAGTAGCAAATGGCAAAGATGGCGTAGCCCACCCAAAAGTACAAACTGCCTCCGACTAAATACTTGGCAAATTGGGTTGCTTGTTTTTGGCGTTTCTCGGAACGAGGAAACAGCCATAGAATTATGAAGGTCAGCATTTAGTGCTTCTCCGCAGTCTTGGCTGTAGATATTACCTGGGCCCATATAATTCCGGCTAGCCCCCACCACAGATAGCTTATGGTATCGTCCGTCCAGACCTGCGAAACTAAGCCTACAACTGACAGACCAATAAGACTGGCGAAGAGGGCGAGCGCCAATGGGTTACTGCGCAGCTGCCAAAGGGCCAGCGCCATTAGGACCGTTATCAATATGAAAAGTATGAGTCCGAGCCAGCCAACTTCTTGGCCGATTTGAACGAAATAGTTTTCGGGAATTCGGGCCGGTCGGTCGTGATTATAGACTGAGGCTGGCCCAGCCGATCCCGGTCCGCGGCCAAGGGGATCATGTTCAATGTCGTGTAGCCCTTGCACCAGCGCACTGCTATGGTTTTCATCAGAAGTAGTAGCTACGGTATGCGGACTGGTGTGAAAGACAACATTTTCAAGGCGTGTGTTATGCCGTAGCGCCAGATATGCACTACCCCCAATTACGATGATGACCGCCAGACTAATAGCGGTCAGCTGTTTGGCGCGAGTAGACTTAATGGTGGCTGCCAAAGTACAGATGCCAGCTAGAACAACCCCAATCCAGGCACCACGAGAATACGTGAAGTAGAGAGCCACCAGTGTTGCCAGACCACCACATCCATAGATTAACTTATTGCGGTTGTTCTTAGCCTTAATGAGTAATACACCAAGTATGGAAATAACAAACAGCAGGTATGCACCGAGAGGATTAGCACCACGCAAAGTAGATTGGATTCGGTAGTAGTGAGCATTACTGTTTACTGTTTCAATGGCCGGAATGGTCGACAGTCCGTAACCAAAGTGCTGCAGCACGTCATGAGGAAGCACAAAGGCTTGCAACAGCCCAAAGACTACCACAACCAAGGCAGGAATAAGGACAATCGGCCGCCAGTGCCGCCTTAGCCAGTCGTCGCGAGCTGCAATGACAGCACAAAGAACAAAGAAGAACAGAAAACGGGTATCGTCTAACAGGCCATAGGCTACGGCTTCAGCCGACACCTGGTGATGCGTGAATGAGGTAAAGCCGAGGAATAGTTCGAGTAGCAGATACAAACCAATGATCCAGATGAGCCGCTGTTCACCCAGCCGGGTACGCAAAGCTTTATCCCGAGCCAGCAAAACTACAGCAATAAGCCCCATAATAGCCAGCAGATACTCTTTCCAGAGACGCAGTGCCGTGTAATGACCGACTTGACTCGCCAACCAGACGCTCAGAAAGGCGTGAAACGGCAGTAGAACTAAGATCACGGCAATCGTGAGACTTATAATGCGGGTTAATTTGGCAGTAAATGACTGGTTCATAAGTGGTACAATCTTAATTATAAGGAAATCTGCTTAAAAAACCTTTATGAAAAATAATGCTTCGGTTATTTACAACTTATTTTTAGTCGTCGGCGATTTTCTGTCACTGATTCTGGCCTTCGTTGGTGCGTACCTGTTACGAGGTAGATTAAGCAGTGCGCCGGTCGCCTATCCCATTCATTCTAAAGAGTACTTGCTGGTATTTTTGAGTATTTTGCCTTTTTGGATTATTATCTTCGGCTTGCTCGGCCTGTATAAGCACCAGATTTATGAGCGGCGATACAATGAGCTCGGCCGACTGCTTATGGGTTCTTTCATGGGTTTACTGTTCGTTATCTTTTGGAACTTTGTGTCAGTCAACCCGATTTTTCCGGCCAAATTGGTACCAATCTATGGCTTCATATTAGCTTTTGTGTTGCTGGTAATTTTCCGAAACTTGGCACGCTTTACACGTACCAAACTGTTTGCCTATAAGGTGGGCCTGAATCATGTCTTAATTGTCGGCAACACTGCCATGACTCACGAACTGGTTGAATCACTGCACGATAGCAGTAGGTCTGGTTACAAGATCGTGGCTGTAGTTGGCGGTCAGAAGGCTTCCAGTGACAATCAACGGGTTCGGTTGTTTCCCTCGTTTCAAGAAGCTCTGGCTCACGAACATGTGCCCATCCATACAATTATTCAAACCGAACTCTATGCCGATGAGTCGCAGAACCGCGAGATTTTAGAATTTGCCCAGACTGAGCATATTGCATACCGTTTTGTACCGGGTAATACCGAACTGTTTGTGGGCAACATAGAGGTTGAGCTATTTCGTAATTCTCTGCCGGTGATTGCGGTTCATCAAACTGCCCTCATTGGCTGGGGCCGGATTGTAAAAAGGTTGTTTGACATACTCGTTGGTGGTATCTTACTTGTTATTGCTTCACCATTCATGGTACTTATTGCCATAGCTGAGTTATTAAGCGGTAGCCACTCGGTATTTTTCCGGCAGGCTCGTCTCACGCGTTTTAACTATGAATTTCGAGTGTTCAAGTTCCGCTCGCAATATAAACGTTATGACGGCACCACTCCGGAAGAGGCTTTTGAGCGTATGGGCAAACCCGAGCTTACCAGGCAATACCGAGAAAACGGAGACTTTTTAGTAGATGACCCCCGCATTACGCCACTTGGCCGATTTTTACGAAGAACGAGCCTCGATGAGTTGCCGCAACTGTTTAACGTTGTTAAAGGCGACGTAAGCTTAGTTGGTCCACGGCCATTAATCCGCCAGGAGTTATCAGTCTATGAAAAACGTCATACTATATTAAGTGTCAAATCAGGTCTCACCGGTCTAGCCCAAGTTTCGGGACGGAAGAACATTAGTTTCGAGGAACGACGTAAGCTGGACCTGTATTACGTACAGAACTGGACGTTTTGGCTTGATCTGATTATTCTCATCAAGACTATCCGCGTGATCCTAGAAGGTTCGTGAGGAGGACTTTCATGAAAGATCTCTCTACGCTTAGAGTAGCCATCGTGCATGATTGGCTCATCGGCGGTGGCGCCGAGCAAGTAGTGCTGGAGCTGCACCGAATGTTTCCAGAGGCTCCGATTTATACCTCCTACGCCACCAAGACCTGGCAAGCTACCTTAGACGGCAAAGTGATTACTGGCTACTTGCAGTATTGGCCGTTTTCCAAGCTTCGCAAATTTCTACCCGTTCTGCGCGGCTGGTGGTTTAGTCATTTAGATTTTACGGGATACGACCTGGTCATCAGCAGTTCGGGTAATGGTGAGGCTAAAGGCGTGCGGGTGCCTTCGGGTACCGTTCACGTCTGCTACTGTCATACTCCGACTCACTATTACTGGCGACACTACGATCAGTACCTAAAGTTTCCGGGCTTTGGCGCCATGGATCCGCTGGCTCGCCTCGGTCTCAGGTTACTGGTTGGGCCGCTGCGCCGCCGTGACTACACCTACGCCCAACGTCCTGATTACTTTATTGCCAACTCTACGCATATTCAGAACGACATCAAAACGTATTACGGACGAGACGCCGTGGTCATTCACCCACCCGTGGACGTTGCCCGCTTTCGTGCCGCCGCCACTAACCCGACAAGGTCAGGTTGTGTGACTATGGGCCGTCAGGCGCCGTATAAGCGCACCAATCTTATTGTGGCGGCCTGTAATCAACTTAGCTTGCCACTCAAAGTCATCGGCCGGGGGCCTGACCATCAGCAGCTGGTAGCTATGGCCGGAGCACACACCACATTTCTCGTGGACGTTTCTGATGAGGCTATGCCAGCCCAGCTAGCCAGTGCCGAGGTTTTTTTGTTTGCAGCACATGAGGACTTTGGTATTGCACCAGTCGAAGCCTTAGCTGCTGGTACACCGGTTATTGCCTATAAAGCTGGTGGTGCGCTGGATTATATCGAGCCTGGGAAGACCGGGTTATTCTTTGATGAGCAAACTGAGGACAGTCTTGCGGCAGCACTGAAAACTTTTTCTCCGTCAGCTTTTGACCGCGCAGCAATCAGTAGATCGAGCGAACAATTTTCCGCTCGAGCCTTTCAAGAGAAATTAAAAGACTTTCTCACTTCCCTACCAGATAAATAACCATAACCTTAGGCTTCGATCTTGACAATCTGCCGGCCCAGGCTTTCGTAATATATTCCGTTGCCCTTGAGCTGTTCGAGTTCGTACAAATTACGACCATCGAAGATGACTGGAGTTTTCAGTTTCTGTTTTATAGCCACAAAGTTTGGTGCCTTGTAGACTGCCCAGTCCGTGACAATAAGTAAGGCATCAGCTCCTATAAGTGCCTCGTACTGATCACCAAAGAACGTAACGTTTGACTGGTCTTTGAAATATTTTTTGGCATTAGCCAGGGCTTTTGGATCAGTCGCTTGAACTTTGGCGCCGGCTTTTAGCAGCTCGTTAATAATGGTCAGCGCAGGAGCTTCACGGATATCATCAGTGTCTGGTTTAAAAGCAATGCCCCAGACTGTAAAAGTTTTGCCAGTGAGGCCATCCTTGAAATAGCGCTTGACCTTTTCTGGCAGTACTAGTTTTTGCTGAGTATTAATATTGCGCACCGCAGCCATTAAGCGGAAATCGTAGTTCACGTCCCTGGCAATGCGCTCGAGCGCGAGGGCATCTTTTGGAAAACAACTACCGCCAAAACCAGGTCCGGGACGCAAGAACTTTTCTCCAATACGATCATCGACACCAATTGCCAGGCGGACTTTTTCAACGTCAGCCCCAACGCGTTCGCTGACGTTAGCGATTTCGTTCATAAAGCTAACTTTCATAGCTAGAAAGGCATTGGCAGTATATTTCGCCATTTCAGCAGACTTCTCGTCCATGAAAAGGATTGGCGTACCACCGTGCGTAAAGGGATCATAGAGCTCACCCATAACTTGCTGAGCTTTCTTGGAGCTGGTGCCAATCAGAATGCGGTCGGGCTCCATAAAGTCAGCGATCGCCAAGCCCTCACGCAGAAACTCCGGGTTAGCAACCACATCAAATGCTACCGATGCATTCTTTTGAATTAGTTCGCGGACTTTACTAGCAGTACCAACTGGCACAGTGCTTTTATCGACGATGACGCTATATTGCCTAAGGTGCTCGCCGAGTTGTTCAGCAACCTCGTTTATATAGTGTAAGTCAGCTGAGTCGTCTTCACCGGGCGGTGTCGGCAGACATAAAAAGATGACCTCTGTGTCTGCGATACCAACCGCCAAGTCAGTTGTGAAGCTCAGGCGTCCCTCGCTATTGTTACGCGTAACCAGCTCACCGAGGCCTGGTTCATAAATCGGTATATTACCAGCTTGGAGTTGTTTTACTTTGTCGGCATCAATGTCGACACACGTGACCATGTTACCGTGTTCAGCAAAACAGGCACCGGTAACCAGTCCAACATAGCCAGTTCCAATAATGGCTAGTTTCATTCGCTTCCTTTCTGACTCATTAAGACAGATTACTATATTAGGTAACCGTCTCAAAGGATAAGGACAACGTTACTTGCTTAATTACCAGCTAATCTACAAGCGGCATATAGATACATAAGACTGTTTAGCATTCCCGACCATATCGACTATAATTCTCTACAGCGAACTGTGCGCATAGCTATTAACTGCACTGCGAGGAGTAAAAAAATGGCAAAAAGTCTTGTTCAATACTTTGAGAAGAATGACAAAGAACTCATTCATAAGTGGATGCATTACTTTGAGATTTATGAGCATCACTTTAGCAAATATAGGAACAAGAAGGTTACCATTCTAGAGTTTGGCGTGTACCATGGCGGGTCGTTACACATGTGGCGTGATTATTTCGGCAGAAAGGCTCAGATTTATGGGGTAGACATTAATCCTATCTGTAAAAAGTTTGAGGATAAGCAGACTAAAATATTCATTGGCGATCAAGAAGACCGGTCATTTCTAAAGAAGGTTGCTAAGAAGATTGGACCAATAGATGTAGTTATTGAAGACGGCGGTCACACTATGGGTCAACAGATTGCCACTTTTGAAGAAATATATCCGCACATCGTAAGTGGTGGTGTATTTCTGATTGAAGATTTGCATACCAGCTACTGGCGGGATTATGGTGGTGGCTATAAAAAACAGGGCACATTTATAGAATACGCCAAAGATAAGATCGACCAACTAAACGCCTGGCATTCGAAGGATCCTGAAAGCTTTTACGTAGATGACTTTACCAAAACTACCCACAGCATACATGCTTATGACAGTATCATTGCGTTTGAGAAGCGGGATATCAGTCAGCCTCATCATAGAATGACTGGTAAGCCATCCTTTGATGACCCTGACATATTTGAGGGAGAACGGGCAGGCTTTTAATATGGCGGGCAACCTCGATTAAAGCCGGTTGGCTAGCCTGCAGCTTCTAAAATTCCCGTCAGAGCCGTGGCCGTATCTTCCCAGTGTGAAACTTCAATTGAATCGATACCCATGGCTTTCACTGGATAGTCGTTACCACCTTCGACCAGTTTATCGCCCATATAGAGGATCTCACCCTTCTCAATTCCTGTTATTTTCATAAGTTTACGCATGCCGTAAGCCTTGTCTATGCCAGGTTTTGTGACGTCAATGGAGGTAGTACCGGCCGCCCTTACTTCAAACTCTGGAATCATCGGGGCAATGATAGCTCGTAGTTTCTGTTTTTTCTCTCCGTTTGGGTCCCAAGCTTCTTTGGCCTCTAGCGGTGCTTCTTGTCCAAGCGTTGATAATGTAATCTGGCTCTCGCGGTCTTCAATTAACTGACCCCAAGGCTTTTTGGATCGCCAACCGGACTCACTAAAACCCTTATCGAGTGCGGCTATGATTTTAGTCTTTTGGTCTTTGGTAAGATTCTCGGCATAGATTTGCTGCCAGCCGGATCCCGGCCTAAAGGCATAATAGCGCGTACCGCTCGTTGGCATCAGGTGTAAATTTTCAAGTTGGGCTGGCTCGCTCGGCAAGTTAGCGAGTATTTGCCGTTGGAACAGTTCGTATTTACCTCCAGAGATGATGCAAACCTGGAACGTTTTGAGAGCCCTGTCCAACAGCTCGCCCATTCTATCAGGTAACGGTGCTTTACTCGGAGCTAGGGTCCCGTCTAGGTCAAAGGCTAATAGTTTCTTTCGCATACATGTCTCCTTTTGTAGTAATATTACCAGCTTTTTTCCTCATATCCTCCTTATATTGTAGAATATAGGCAGGCTATGAATAAACTACTTGTAACCGGTGGCGTTGGATTTATTGGCTCGAACTTTGTGCAGTATATCGTCGATACATATCCTGACTATGAAATTATTGTCGTCGATTCCCTTACCTATGCCGGCGATCGTGGTCGGTTAGCTGCAGTTGAAGATAGGATTCAGTTTGTTCAAGCTGATATTTGCAACTATGACAAGATGGTGGAGCTCATGAAGGATGTCGACATTGTTGCGCACTTTGCCGCCCACACCCATGTCGATCGTTCAATTGCTGACCCGGGTCCCTTTCTGCAGACCAATGTTCTCGGCACTGATTCAGTTGCCAGAGCAGCCATTAAACAAGGTGTGAAGCGTTTTCACCATGTATCAACTGATGAAGTTTTCGGTACGCTTGAAATTGGCAGTCCGGAAAGATTTAACGAAAAAACTCCCTATAATCCTCGCAGTCCTTACTCAGCATCGAAAGCCTCCAGTGACCACATTGTTAGGTCTTATGGTGAGACTTACGGCTTACCCTACACTATAACGAACTGCTCAAACAATTACGGACCCTGGGATTCTCCCGGCCGTGTTATACCAGTGTTTATAACCAACGCTCTTCGCGACAAGCCACTACCCGTCTATGGTAACGGCCAAGCTATCCGTGATTATCTGTTTGTTACTGACCACTGTTCGGCTATCGATTTAGCTATCCACAAAGGTGAACTTGGCGAAACATACTGCGTTGGCGGTGCAGCCCAGCGTAACGGTGTGCAGATTGCTGAAACAATTCTGAATATTTTAGGCAAGCCTAAAACTCTTTTGCAGTATGTGGAGGATCGTCCAGGTCACGACATGCGCTATGACATTGATCCAACATACATAGAGCAAAAACTCGGCTGGAAGCAAAGCGTCTCGTTCCAGGAAGGTATTCGTCAAACCATCGACTGGTACAAAACACACACTGATTGGTGGAATTCTTTTGCTGAGCGATTTGACTTACAGCGAGACAGTGGCCTGTATAAGCAGAAATCTGAAGCGGGAGTACGGGAGCAGGGACAATAATGGCAAACTTACCGACCACCGAATTTGTTGCACACACCACAGATATTCCAGGTTTGCTGTTCTTTGATGTGAACTTTGTTGGCGATGATCGCGGTTACTTTCAGGAAAAATATCAGAAAGCTAAGCTCGTAGCTGCCGGTATGCCAGATGGTTTTACGATTGTACAAAACAGCCTGTCATACAACAAAGAGCGTGGTGTTACGCGTGGTTTGCATGCTGAACCCTGGGACAAATATATTTCAGTTATCGCCGGACGTGTCTTTGCCGCATACGTAGATTTACGGCAGGGCGAGGGCTTTGGAAAAGTGGTAACGGTTGAGATTACTCCAACTAGAACAGTCTTTTTGCCGCAAGGCGTAGCTAACTCTTTTCAGACGCTTGAACCAGATACCTACTATTTGTACAGCGTCAATGCTCATTGGAGTGCTGCAGGCTATGAGAAATATGTTTTCGTCAATTTAGAAGATCCGACGCTACACATCCAGTGGCCAATAGCTCTCGACAAAGCCATCTTGAATGACCGCGATCGTAATCATCCAAAGCTTTCAGAAGTAAAGCCTGTGGAGTTAGCGTGAATCCATCCGAGTTTCTCATTGTCGGCGCCAAAGGTCAGCTCGGGCTTGCCTTGCAGGCCCAGTATCCTGGCGCCCAAGCAGCTGATGTTAGTGAATTAGATATTACTAACCTAGGCTCAGTCGCAAACTATGATTGGTCAAAAGTAAAAGTTATTTTAAATGCAGCTGCCTATACAAATGTCGAAGAGGCCGAAAACCCAGAGGGTCGTATCGCTGCTTGGAAAGTTAATGCTACGGCTGTGGGCTACTTAGCTAAGATTGCTAACAAGTATGGCCTTACCTTGGTACACATCTCGACGGCTTATGTCTTTAACGGCACGCTTGATATGCATAAAGAGGATGAGCCATTAAGCCCGCTTTCCAGTTATGGATCATCCAAAGCAGCTGGAGATGTAGCTGCCTCTCAAGCTGATAAGTTTTACATTATCCGCTCATCAGCCGTGATCGGCGACGGTAAAAATTTTGTGCGTTCAATATTCGAAGCGGGCAAGAAAGGTATTTCACCTAGTGTAGTGTCCGATGAAACAGATCGGCCAACCTTTACTTCTGAGCTCGTCAAAGGTATTGATTTTCTTTTGACGAAACAAGCTCCGTACGGAATTTATAACGTGACAAACAGTGGCGATGTGGTTACCTGGGCAGATCTAGCTCGTGTTGTATATAAGGAAGCTGGCTTCGATAGTTTAGTTGTCTCTGACTCAACTGCAGCCAAATATTTTGCCGGTAAAGCAATAGCTGATAAGCGTCCAATCCATGGTGCGCTAGCTTTATCAAAAATGGAAAAGATGGGTTTTATGTTTACCGACTGGCGTGAAGATTTGAAAATATATATAGAAAAGGAGCTTGTATCATGAAAGGTATCATTTTAGCTGGCGGGTCAGGTACCCGTCTGTACCCAATTACTATAGCTATCAGTAAGCAGCTGATGCCTATATATGACAAACCTATGATTTATTATCCGCTGTCCACACTGATGTTGGCAGGCATTAATGAGATTCTGATTATCTCCACGCCACATGACCAGGAACAGTTTAAGAAACTACTAGGAGATGGCTCACAAATCGGTTGTCAGTTTAGTTATGCCGTGCAGGAAACTCCGAAAGGGTTAGCTGATGCTTTTATTGTTGGAGCTGAATTCATTGGAAGTGAGAAAGTCGCAATGATCCTCGGGGACAATATATTCTATGGAGCTGGCATGGGCGATCAGTTACAAAGAAATAGAGACGTTGACGGAATGATCGGTTATGCGGCGCGGGTTAAGGACCCCACAGGCTACGGAATTTATGAGTTTGACGAACAAAATAATGTGTTATCTATTGAAGAGAAACCGACTAATCCCAAATCAAATTTTGCAAATACAGGTCTTTATTTCTGTGACAACGAGGTAGTAGAAATCGCTCGACAGGTCCAGCCAAGTGAACGTGGCGAAGTTGAAATAACATCGGTACTCGATGCCTACTTACAAAGGGGCAAACTGAGAGTCTCGCTCTTAGAACGAGGCAGCGCCTGGCTAGACACCGGAACCTTCGATTCAATGATGGAAGCTTCTGAGTACATTCACGTCATTGAAAAGCGTACCGGTTTTAAAATAGGTTGTATTGAAGAAATTGCCTATCGCCGTGGCTTCATAAGCAAAGATCAGTTACTAAGCATCTCTGAACCGCTCAAAAAGTCCGGCTATGGCCATTACTTACTAGCAGTCGCTAATGCCGATTAGGAAACATCATGCAGAAAACAACGAGCAAAAAAACACTACAGCACACTGACTCATTACAGGCTGCAAAAAAATGGTTGCAAAGTACACAAAATAAATTGAGCAGCACGCTCCGGGGCCTACCACAACCCTATCTACGAGTTGGCTTTATCCTTGTACCGTGTGTGCTGTATGTCATCAGAGCGTGGCAATATATTAGTAACCCCCAGCTCTACGCTGAAGACGGGGCTACCTGGTTAACGACCGCCTACAACCAAGGCTTGCGGTCGCTCTTTACCCCCGATAACGGCTTTGCGCACACTGCTGAACGTATATGGGCCCTCCTTGTCACGCTATTTCCCCTGAGCTATGCACCGTTATTATTTGATGGTGGTGGCTTTCTCCTCTTCGTCTTGCTTTGCTACTACCTATTTTCTACCCGGCTGCAGATTGTAACCAATAATTACCAGCGCCTGTTCATGGGCTTATCACTAGGATTAATCGCCAACTTTAGTGAATTTTTCTTTAATTTTGCGAACTCTGTTTTCTTGCTGGGAATTATAGGTCTTTGCATATATCTTGCCAAGCCATCCAATAATCGAGCTGTCCGAGTGCTGGAGAAGGTGCTCTTTGTGGTTACTTGTGTCACGTTACCCTTCGCCTGGTTTTTCATTCTGATTGCCCTATTCGATTCCCTATGGAGAAAACAAAGAAAACTATTCTTTCTGGTGGTCAGCGCCCTGGGTAGCATCATACAACTACTGATACATCACTTTTCTACCTACCAAAGACAAACTATTCCAATATCTACCTTAGCCAGTTCACGCTACACCGTAATAGAGTTTTACAATCAGATTGTCACTCCCGCTCTTCGCTTCACCAGAATTGATGTAAGCCCCACCATTTCGGAACACCACTTTTTACTGATGCTTCTTTTCTGCTTGTTGTTACTTGGCTTTTTGTTCTACGTAGCTGTGAGGCACGCCACGCCAAGCTTAAAATATCTGCTGTTTTTCTTAGCAGTATTCACTGTTTCAGCCTTTACTGGACCGCTGGTTGGCGGTCATCTGAGTCCAGCTAACATTTTAAAATATATGGATACGGCTCAGTTTGGTAATCGCTATTTCTTTTATGGCATTTTTGGCATGTTGCTTATGTTTGGCCTCACCACCAGTCTCTATATAAAACGCCAGGCACTTTATTGGTTCCTGTTACTCTTCATAAGTTTCAGCTTATTTAGTTCTGCGCTTTATAGTTCATTCTTTATTCAAAAGGGCTTCGTCAATGACACACCAGCTTATAAAAAAGGTCTTGCGGAACTTTCCAAAGCCAAGCCAGGAAAGACCATAACTATTCCGGAGAATCCAGCGGGTTGGTTTATTGAGCTAAAGGCTAAGTAAACGTTTTTAGTCCTTAGGTACTGGTTTTTGCAATCAACTCTGTTTTAGGCAGCATAAAATATTTTGAGGCTAAGGCACATATAATAGCCAGCACGGCTAACGCCAAATAGGTGAACGGCACAGGAGTATAGCCAAACAGGAAAGGTCCATAAGAAAATATGACCACTACCTGGGCAACCACTGCGATACCGGCATACAATTTGGTGGGATAGGCAAACGCTAATATGAGACTGCCTATTGTCGCTGGGAAGAAGTAGCGTTCATGCATTTCGGGCAATAGAAACGGCACAACATAGAGTACCAATGAGGTACATAGTAGCAGTTCGGCTTTAGAGAATTTCTTATGTTCCAGAGTGTAGACAAGAATGAATAAACAAGCGGCAACTGCGACGCCTATGCCCAGATGATACAAAAGCGGAAAGTAGCTAGCTGGAAACCACTGATATAGGTTAGGCGCGTTAAGTGTCAAATAGCCGCTGCCTACTTGAGCCTGGGCCGGATAAATGTTAAGCAGTGAATGCAGTGATCTGCCGGCTATCATTGGAGGTAGGGTTAGCACCAGAAAAGCGCCGACTGCCCAAATTGCGTCATACCAACGTATGCGTTTGAAGATCATTATGAGCAGTACGGGCAAGAAAAAGATGGCTTGGAACTTCACTGCAATGGCTATCCCAAACCATATCCAGGCCCATCTACTATTGTTGCGCAGGCCGGCATACAAGCTAAATACCACTCCAGCTATGTACAATTGGTCAAACTGTCCCCACATAACCCCGGTAACTAATACGGTTGGCAGAAACATGGTGGTGAGAGCGGCAACCAGCGGTGTGTTTCCTTGTGGCCTAAAAACCTTGACGGCAAAGTAGACTGCAACAGCGAGAATGACATCAAAGGCCGCCATTATTCCCTTAAGAGCAACCACTTTAGATATTGGTAGTAAAGTCGCAATATATATGAAATAGGTAAAGGGCGGATTGTAATTAGAATAGCCGTACTTAAAGCTATGAAAGCCGTGCGCTTTTGCAAAATTATACCAGTTAATGAATACTAGAAAGTCTCCGTTTTGATAATGAATCAAGCCTTTGCGGATTACTATTGACAGCACAAACAGCAGGCCAAAGCAGCCATATATGGCCCACTTTCTGGCTTTTTCATCATGCAAATCAATTGCTTCAAGGTATTTTTTTAGTCGTTGTCTCTTCACGCTTGGATTAATAATAGCACACTGGATTGGCGTGTTGTTTTTGGCTTATCTATACAATTTTAGCGATGTCTTTGGCTTCACTATCGACTGGCGATTTCTTAAATACGACTCGAGAATAAAACATATAGTTCCAGACCATGCCGATTAAAATGGCGGTCACTTTTGCCAAATTCAGTGATACCTTACTCTCAATTTTTATGAGGCTCAGTTGGTGCGTATGCTGGATAAGGTGGGTATACAACGGTCTGGTGAAGTAAATCACTATCGTTTGAATAAGTATTACACCGATACCAGTAGCTATGAAAAACTTTGCAAATAACTTTGGGTTGGGGCTGTGTTCGTGCCGAAAGACAATGAAATGATTTAAGAAGTATGAGAGGGTAATTCCGACACTGACAGAAACTACATTCGCTAACCACACCGGGAAATGGCCCACAAATACCAATGTATTAAGGATGGTGAGATCGGCTAGACTGTTAAACGAACCGACACATAGGTACCTTATCTTCTTGTAATTCCACAGTTTTTTAAGCATACTTACTCACTGAGTATTCTACAGGACGGAACGGAAGAAGTGAAGATTGGAATAGTGACACCTACCTATAATGAGACGGCGAATATTGAGCAACTGCCTACATCGACCATTCTTAAGAATCTAATACTAGTGCCCGGCATTCGAATGCGCGGTTAAGCATCACGGGCTCATAAGGAAACCACAGCTACTTTGTACAGAAACCTGACAATAACTTTATGCCTGCCGTGTCGTAATGAGGGTAACCACCTGTCTAAAGTTATAAAAAAAGTACCTAAGATTGTCGATGAGATTATCGTCGTCAGCAATAAGTCGACTGATAATACCGTAGCGGTTGCTAAAAAACTGGGGGTAAAGGTAATTGAAGAAAACAATACCCTGAACGGCATTGGCTATGGTTACGCGCATATTGCTGGTATTAAAGCCGCGACCAGCGATATTATTATGGGTGCAGATGGTGACGGCACCTATCCGTTCGAAAGTCTACCTGAAGTTATCGATAAACTCATCGATGAAAACTATGATTTTATATCTTGTAATCGTTATCCCACACTTGATGGAACCAAGATCCCTTTCAAGCTTCGTCTTGGTGTCTTTTTGCTTAACACCGAAGTATACGTCTTATACGGCATTAGAATTAAAGACATACTATCTGGTATGTGGGTATTTAAACGTTCCGTAAGAAAGAAGCTGCACCTGACGGCTGGTGACTGGAACCTTAGTCCGCAAATTAAGATTAACGCAGCTACTGCTGCGGGCATAAAATTTGGTGAGCTCAGTATCGCTCAGCATCAGAGATGGGGTGAGTCACATCAAAAATACTTTCAGACGGGCATATCGCATGCCTGGTGGATACTGAAGCATCGCTTTTCGAACTAAAACGTAAAGTAATAGTACTTGATCATTGATATCGTAAGCGATACGACCACCAACGCCACAAGCAATGAGGCGGCCTGACGATAGGCAACCTTCGTATAGGCTATTCTCAGTTTCGGTAATAGGAGTGCTATGCCGAGGAGCAGGGGTGCGGCCAAGGGAATGAAATAGCGACCTTGAAGTCCACCGATAGTACCACCACCGACTGAAGTAAGCGTGATATAAAAAGTGGTCAGCATGAACAATACGCTAGCTAGAACGACAACAAAGATACTGGCCACTTTAAGTTTCGACAATTTTTCTCGCACATTTTCCGATACCAGCAGAGCCATTATTAGGCTCAGGAAGCTGGCAGCAATACTGACAGCCGGAATCTGAATATAATTAAAGCCGAGTAAGCCAAAGAATTGGTTAAAGTAAGCATTGTCATACAATATGAACGTCCGCACAATCGCTCCCATATAGCTTAATGGGTGTCTTATCAGGAAGTGTTCCTGCAAGCTTGGATTGATGGTACTCCATACTGTTCCTGGTATCACTAAGCGCAAGGTGTCGGTAATGTGACGGGTCTCGAACGACCATAGACCAAAAAATAGTAAGCCAGCCAGGATAGGTGCCCCCTTTAATAAACGAGCTAGTGAACTTTTGATACTTAGTTTGGCATCAGGTATGAGCAGGGCTAAGAAGATAAGTGGTAAGTAGGTGGGCTTCAATAAAGGCACGGTCACCACACTTAGACAAAGCATAATTATATCGGCTCTCCTAAATGGACCAGCTAAAAACAGTCCCTTGAGCACCAAGGCTACGAGTAACAGACACATAGCAATGGTTATCGAGTCAGCCGTAATCATGGAAGCCTGAAACAGCGACATGGGAAGTAGTGCAACCGTAAAGATAATCCATTTTACGCGGCTCTTCTGCAGGACTTTCAGGCCAAACCAAATAAGCGCGACATATACCAGGAGACCGAATAATCTGGCTAGGTGAATCGCCTCGCCGACACGCAGCTGCAGTAAGTGGCCCACATCTAACCCGACGGCACTGGGAGCATAGGCAAGCGGCGAGTATGGTGCAGTATTCGAGAATACGTATGGAGTGGTAGCCGGACCTATTTTTTGGGCGCCCAGTGTTTTATAGGCGGCAGTGCTATTAACTTGGTGAATGCCAAGCGCATTAGGTTTAGGATGAGTGATATCGTTGTTAACGTAGTCAATCAGCTTGATGAAGGCAGCGGGCATTTGGCCACCGTAACCGCCACCATGAAAGATTCCGAAGAACTCTGGCTGCACGTGTCCTTCAGAAACCTGATAGGCACGACCTAGTTGCGTGGTTTCATCGGCTCCCCAGAGCAGTGGTGTGGCAAATACAAATACCAGCCCAAAGACCAAGGCAATTACTACGAATAGGCTGTGGGCATTGCATCTGGCGATAATATTTTTCTTCATTGGTTCATTGGTTTAGAAATGTATAGTGTTTACGTTTACAAAATCAGTTGATTGTATTAAGATAATATGACTGTACCCTACTATGGAATAATATCAAAAAAGTTTAAAATATAAGCATTATGCCGCGTAGACCTAAACCATCAAAATTTAAAAAGAAACGCTTCTTGCTGGTGGCCGCTGCGGTGGTGGTAATTGTAGCTGGATTAGTATACTGGAAGGTCCATCGGGATAACGAAAGAAGAATTGTAGGTGTTGGAATTGCGACCCATAGCTCACCCGCTGATAATGATCTAAACAACCAGCGAAAAGCTAGCTCTGCACCGGCTACTACCCTTGATAATGGACCCACCACAAGCACGTCTTCTGGTGCCTCTTCCAGTAACAGCGTAGGTACCTTAACGGTGACCAGGGCTGGAGTGGTAAACAGCAACTTGCAAGTCGGTACTTTGGTATCAAATGGCACCACGGGCACCTGCGAACTGTCAGTTTCGCAAGCCGGTCAACAGACTGTTACGGCTAGCAGTCAAGTGACATTGCAAAACAATAGTTATTCTTGTCCAGTCTTTAATATACCGCTGAGCAGCTTCCCTAACCTCGGCGAGTGGAACGTTTCGGTTTCACTGACTAATGGTACAGCCAGTACAACCAGTACTTGGGCCGATAACCCAGTTAATTTATCAGGTACCCCGTGAAAAGGATTATTCATCACGTTGGATCAGCAGTCATTTGCCTGGCGTTCATCCTGGGTATTAGCCTCCTCTCACCAATGTTATTCTTATCGAAAAATAGCCAAAAAGTTTCTGCTGCGGCCACTGGTTTTTCAGCAGGCCATATCATTGACAACAATATCTTTACCAACGGTGGTGCGTTGTCGGTGCAACAAATCCAAACCTTCCTCAATGATATGGTAGGTACCTGTTTTGCCCCCGGCGCAAAGTCGACCAGCCCTGAAAATGGTTCATGTATAAACCAGTACGTTGAGAACACCTCGACACTGCAGAATAATTTTGGTAACCCGGGGGCTTCTATTCCGGGAGGTATTAGTGCCGCTCAGATTATATATAATGCAGCCACCCAGTACAGCATAAACTCCGAGGTCTTGCTGGCAACCATGCAAAAAGAACAAGGGTTGGTAACAGATAACTGGCCGTATTACAGTGAATACCAGGCGGCTATGGGCTATGAGTGTCCGGACAGCACCCCTTCTTGCAATGGTGGGGCTGCGGACTTCTACAAGCAGGTTGATGGCGCAGCGTGGCAGTTTAGGGACTACTTGAATAACCCGGGGGCTTTTAACTACTGGTTGGGACCCAACACCATCGCTTATGCACCAGGCTGTGCTGGGACAACAGTCAACATTCAGAATGCGGCGACGGCAGCACTGTACATATACACACCGTATCAACCAGACAGTAACGTCTTAAACTATACCAATCCTATTGGCTCTTCCAGTGGACCAGGACCGGCCATAAATGACTCTTGTGCAGCCTATGGAAACAGGAATTTTTGGTGGTACTTTAATACCTGGTTTGGGCCAAGTGTAGATACCAGCGTCTACCTTGGTGAAGAGACTGGCACTTCTACTATCTATGTGTTTTACGATGGAGAAAAGCAAGGCATTCCGAGCATCGATGTTCTCGATGCCTGGGGCTTAAACGGTTTACCGGTAACCCAGTTAGACCCAAGTTTATTTAACACCATACCGACCGCATCAACGGCCTTAACCCGCTACGCCGTGAATGCCCAAACCGGGCTAAATTATTTTGCGGACAACTCCAACGTCTATTATGTCTCGGCAAATGATGCCAATGATTGGGGTAACTTTCCCGGCCAAACGCTGTCCTATATATCTGAAACGCTGATTAGCTTTGCTAATTATAAAGGTGAGATTACACCGTATGTTTCGGAAAGTGGCAATTCAAACTTTTACGTCATGGACAGTGGCGTTCTGCACGCGGTTACCAGCCCTACTCTGTACAATCTGTGGGCTGGGCAAAATAATCCACCATTTCAGCTCTCTTCTGCTTACTTCAACACGCTCACGATCTCGAGTGCCCTTATTGACACCCCAGAGTTTACCGGCGGCGGCGCTACTTACGTATTGTCTGACCGCGAAATCTTCTCGCTCAATAGTAACACTGCTAACCTGGTGCCTTCATCGTGGGGAGGTTTATCAATTAGCTTTGCACTTGCCAATACCTTCATAAATGGTGGCCCCCTACATTACATGGTTCAGGTTCCCGGTAGCCCTACCGTATACCTGCTCGATACCGGTGGCGCCATGCGAGCCATACCTGACCTTGAAACAGATAGCGCCTTCCAGGTTGATTCCAGTGGAGATACCAGTCAAGTAAGTAACGATTTAGTGAGTCTACTACCAGCTGGCAATAATATTAGCAGCAACATAGTCACAATCGCAGGCCAGTCTTACGTTATGAATGGTGGGCTACAGCCCATACCAAGTAGCCTAAGCACTGCTTATAACGCAAGTAGTACGGGCATCACCCTCAACAACGCCTATGTAAATATATTCCCTGTCTCCTCGACAGATGCCACGGCTATTGTAAGGTCTCCTGACGCGCCGGGAATTTATTTCCTAAACGCCGGGAATTTAATGCCCTTTAGTAATCCGACTACCTTTAGCTTGGTGGCCGGCAGTACACCCGTCACCAGCTTAACTGATGCGGCGCTCACTAATTTTGGCCCTGGTGCAATTATGCAAAACTATGTCACCAATGGGACCACCAACTATCTCATAGATACCGGTACCGCCTGGACTGTTCCCTCAGCCGGTGTCGCCAGTGCTTGGAACTTAAGTCAACCGGTAACTCTCAGCACCACCGCTATCTCTAACTTCACCAGCGGAGGCACCATCTCCCAAGCCGTACAGATACCGAACGGACAAATGTGTCTTATTGACGGGCAAGCCTACTGTGCCGGTCAAGCACCACTCGTTACAATGTGGAGATTAAACCTACTTGCTACTTTCAAGCCTTCACAACTGCTCCTGAGTAGCCTGGGGCTTAACAATGTACCTTTGTCACCATTTGTGGGGGCGCAGGCCGGCCAAGCCAACAGTGGGACACTCTATACCATGGCTGGTGGCCAATTGATTAATATTCCGAGTATGAATGATGCCCTCAACTTAGGCATTAACCGCTGGCCGGTTATTCAGCTAGACGCCTACACTATTAACAGCTTATTGTCATCGCAACCCCTACAAGGCTACCTGGCCGAAGACAGTAGTGGCGGATTATGGATCTTGGATGGGGGCAATAAGCACGCCTTGCCTTCTCAGTATCAAGCTGCCTGGGTAGGCAGTAATACCCCCACGGTACTAGGCTCCGATTACTTGGCACTCTTACCGACAGCTCCACCTATAACTAACTCGATTAGCTCCAGCTCCAGTCCCACCATCTACGGCATGGTGAACGGTAAGAGCTACGCCTTTACTTCGCTACAGTCCTTTAACTCGTCGGGGCTGGCCGGCTCTACAAGCGTCTATAATAGTTTAATACAGAGTATCCCTTCGGGGGGTATCTGGACGCCTTAGTGATAATCACCCTTGCCGCCTAAGAGCTACGCTTCTTTGCTTTCGATTTAGCACCCCATACCAACTATCGGCTGATACCACACTTGAGTGCCAGACGTTTTGGGAAGTTACCTTGCGCGTTTGCTCATGACTATCTAGCTAGAAACCATGGTGCATGAGTTGCCACAGATAGTCTTTGTCGACGCGTCGGTGTGACTTCAGCTTCATTCGTTTATATATGAAGATTGGTACGTACAGCACACTGGTTAACCGGCCTTTAATGAGCGGCCACACGGCCTTGTCTTTACCAATCCTCTTCAGGTGGAGGATGGAAGCCCTATCTGCTCGAGGCATTCGTACTAGCACTTTCAGTAGCAACATTAGTGGTAAATTCTTGATGAGTAGGCCAGTATTATTTCGAAAGCTCATGTAGATACTAAAGCTCGGATCTTTTTTACTAGAGCTGACTGAACCCATGTGGTGTGCGCGAGTACCTGGCACAACAAAGTTATCCCATCCCATGACCGTGGCCCGAGCCGCTAGATCAACGTCCTCCAGGTACATGAACATGGTCTCATCAAATAAGTCTCTAAACGGTTGGGCTTCAATAAACTTCCGAGTTATGAGCATCGCCGCAGCATTACAGCCAAAGACTTTTTGCGGTGCCACGTCATTACCGTAGGCTATTGGCTGTCGCCAAGAGCCCTGAGTTCCTTGGCCAAATTTAGATATGTAGATGTGGCTGGAGTCGATAATTCCCGGATCGTAATAGTCTAGCGTTACGCTCTGCATAGTGGCGGTTAATGGGCGCAGTTGGGCGGCGGCGGTTAGACAGCTGGTCCAGTTAGAATCAAGTCGAGCATCGGTGTTTAACAGCACTACGTAAGCGACGCCACCGTCTTCCAGAGCTCGATCTATGCCTATATTATTGCCTTTGGCGAACCCATGATTATCCTTTTCGGCAATTATCTCAACTTCCGGATAGGTTTTAGTAATGTATTCCACAGTGTCGTCACTCGAAGCATTATCTACCAAAATAATCTTTTTACGGCCTTCGTAGTCTTGTTGGTTGATAGAAAGGATGCAGTCATCAAGAAGCTCCTGGTTATTCCAGGCAACGACTACATAGGCGACGGTGGGTTCTATACTAGTGTTCGCCATTAGGAGACCGCCTCATTTATTCTTAGCAAGATGTTAATTGCGGCCTTTTCCGGAGTATATATTTCGTAATCTTTTCCGATCAGCACCAAATTAGGGGAGAAGAACGCGCGAAGCTGTTCGTCAGCTATTGGTGCCGTTCTAATGGAGTGGTTGTCCATAATGACCTCGGTGAACAGGGTATTATATTTTCCCTGATTCCGAATGTGTAGGCTAAACTCGGTCAGTATATTTCTGGTATATGTCTTCTCTAGCTTCATAAACTTCGCCATATCGTTGGTTCTGAGCGCCATTACGCTACCAGTTAGGGCATCCACGTTCCTGGTCCAGTTCGTATTGCCAAAGAACGTCTGATTACCAAAGGCTACTTGATCTTTAAAGAGCATTGACAGTTCGCCGGTAGCCATGGTGACAAGGCCGGCATCTTCAATAATACAGCCATCTCGTACCACAAGTGGCGCGACTACCCCAACGTGAGAAAGACTTAATGGCCCACAGAGTTGTTTGAGCCAATCGTCTGACTGCGGCAAAACAATCTGGCTGAGCAGCACCGCGTTCTTCGCTCTGGCTAGCGCTATGGCATCTCTTATGTAGTGCTTCGTTGCCGGAAGTGCTTCAATATTGGCGTTTTTGGCATTAAATCTTGGCTGAACTCCGTTTGGTACAATCAACTGCACGTTAATACCCTCTAGGTCCGTTTTTAATAGCAACGTTTCTATAAACAGCCGCAGCAAGGCATCGGAAGCAAACGGCAATACTATGAGGCTTAGCCTCTCCGGCACGGCAAACTGTAGCTTATAAAAACCGGGCTGGTTCTCTTTTACCAACACCCGTACGTCTACGTTGTTTCGAGTAAAGTGTTCTTTTAAGGAAAGCTGGGCGGCATCGGTGATGCTCTTCTTGGATGAAAAATCAAAGGCCGTAGATGTTAGAGCAGCCCGCCAATGGTAGAGAATCTGAGGAACGTGTGAAATTCTAGGGGCTAGGTCTATGATTCGTAGTAGTAAATCATAGTCCTGCGCGCCATCACGACGGGGGTTTAGTAAACCAGCTTTGATGATTAGCTCGCGCTTGACTACGCACAGATGGTTTATATAGTTGACGTTGGTAAATAGATCGGGTGACCAGTCCGGCTTGAAGTGTGGGTCAAAGTAAATAGTGCCGTCTGCTGATATTTTATCTTCGTCGGTGTAGATAAGTTCGGCTTTCTCATCGATGATTCGCTTGGCTATTTCTTGTAGGGCAAACGGATCCAGCACGTCGTCATGGTCGCAAAAAGCGATATATGCTCCCATGGCTGCCTGTATGCCGATATTGGTATTGCCAGATATGCCTTGGTTGGTCGTATCGACCACTTTGATCCGCACGTCTTGGTTGGCACGGCGCATAACCATTTCTCTACTTTTCGTATCAGTGGAGGCATTTACCAGCACTAACTCCCAGTTAACGTAAGCCTGTGAAACGATAGAGTAAACTAGCTCATCAAGATATTCTTTGGGGGTGTTGTAGGTTGGCACGATAATGGAGATGAGCGGGCCATCGTTAATTTCGCGCACCAGACGAGAGTCTACATTCTCTATTTTCTGATAGACCCAGGTATTGTAATAACCGGCTATGACATTTTGTCGTAGGCCTAATTTGACGAGAACTTTCTTCGCAAATTTCCGCTGTAAGCTATTGGTTGGCAGTAGTATATTGGATATTTTTTTCATAGCTATGAACCTACTTTACGCACAATTTTGCTGACCTTGCGTAACGGTTTCGTCACTTTCCATGAGGTGGATTTCTCATAGTCGTTGATTTTCGCGGTCAGTACATTTATTTGCTCACTGTTGCGTTGTTCAAGTCTGTGGACGTCGTCCTCATAGGATTTTCTCATGTCGGCAAGGTGCTTTTCAAACGTATCAATGGCAGGGCTGACGCTCGGTCTTGGCTTCTCCGCTATAGGGCCGCTCACCGGCACAGCTTTACCTATATATTGGTAGGCGCCAGCGTCCAAATCTTTCGCAAGCGCATAAAAAGTCTCATTAGCTTTCAAACCAATCCTCTTTAGCTCGGTATCTAGTAACTCTTTTGGTATATCTCGACTTACCCAATCGAGCTTTTCTATCTTATAGCCAGCAGTGTGGAAAACGCGTTCAATTTCGGCTTTGTCATAATAGTGCAGATGGGTTCTGTCGAGCAAGCCGGTGTTGCCGTATTCGAATTTTCCGGCCAGCAACATGAGCCGTACGCTTATATGAGCCATATTAGGGATTGAGAATACGACGGTGCCTTTTTTGTTCAAAAGTTCCTTCAGTCTTTTTAGGGCAGCACTGGGATCAACCAGATGTTCTATGATGTCTCCAAGGTATATGACGTCGTAGTCTGTGTCGAGTGCGCTCAGATCATCGGTCTCAATATTAAAATTAAAGACTTTACGCAGTTTTTTGGCAGCAATAGCAGCATCTTTTTTATTTAACTCAATGCCGTCAACGATAGCTCTTTTTCGGTCAATAACTACCTCATCAAAGTTACCGCTACTACAGCCAACGTCCAACAGCTTGAGCGAATCTGGCATAAGTTTAAGGGCTTTATACCAGGGGGTGTTACTGTCCTCTACATACTCACTATCGGCATAATATGACATGTACTACATCTTCCACGAATGTTTTAAATTAGCTATGCCTTCATCATCGGTCGTTTTCTTTATAAGGAAGGCGGCCGCATTTGGCTTATAGTCATAGACATTGACTACATCTTCGCTCATGGTAGCCCCGGTAATAGTATACTGCCCCGGCATAAGGTCTAAGTCTAGCGAAATTGTTGCCGAACCTTTTTCTTTTTTGGTTGGTTCTACTCCCCCATACTTTGTGTTGGTACCATAACAGTAGACGCCCTCATTGGTGAATATCTGAAAGCCGAGGTGTAGTGCCTCGTGTTTGGGGTTCACAAAATTGATACTAATGTCGCAAGTTTCACCACTGTCAAATTTGTTTTTAGCCTTCCCTTTCTGGGTAATCGTGATACTTTTGACGTAGGCATTATCGCGGTGATGCTCGGTTTGCTCACCGCTCTGTGCAGTTGCTGTTTGTTTTTTCTCAAAGTTCATATCGACGTAGGAATCGGCTATCTGTTTTGGCTTGGCAATTTCTAATATTTTTCCATCGTTGATAAGCATAGCCCGGTCACAAAACTTGAGCACGGCACTCATATCATGCGTAACGAGAATCACTGTTCGTGGGCTCTTTTTAAGCGTTCTGAAATAGTCAAAGCATTTTTGCTGAAAGTCCATATCACCAACGGCCAAGACCTCGTCCAATATAAGAATTTCGCTTTGCGCCCTTATTGCAATCGAGAAGGCCAGTCGTACTTGCATGCCTGAGGAGTAGTTTTTAAGCTTTTGGTCCATAAAGCGTTCAATTTCGGCGAAGGCTACGATGTCGTCATACATGGCAGTCACCTCTTTTCGGTTAAAACCAAAGAGCGCTCCGTTTAAGAACACATTTTCGCGCCCCGTGAGTTCTGGACTAAATCCAACTCCCAGCTCAATAAAGGGGGTGAGTTTGCCAGTAATATCAATGGTGCCGCTATCTGGTGAATAAATGCCGGCTAGTAGCTTCAGGAGGGTGCTTTTGCCGCTGCCGTTGCGTCCAACAATACCAAAGAACTCACCTTTTTTTACCTCAAATGATATATCACTGAGCGCTTTCTGTAGTTCAAACGATCTGTTACGTCTGTAAAAATTCAACAGGATGCTTTTTATGGAACTGTATTTCTCGTGTGGCAGTTTAAAGGTTTTGCTAACCCGCTCAACCTTGATGGCTATTTCTTCGTCGGTTATCATTTAGATATTCTCCGCGAAGTACTTAGACTCTTTCTTAAAGTAAGCTATGCCTATAGCGAGAACGACAAGCACAATGACAAAGGGAATGTACTGGTACCAACCACCATTAAATATATGGTTCGGTATCGTCGTAACTTTGGTGACCGTTATATAGCGAGCATCTTGGAGAGCTTGAGCTAGAGGATTTAGCAGCATTATCTTTTGAAACGTTAGATTGGTAATTCGAGACAACGGATACAGAATCGGCGTTAGGTAAAAGCCAGCCTGTAGCACTACTTCCCAGATATAGCTTATGTCACGGTACTTCACAAAAGCGGCTGAGAGAAAGAAGGATACCCCCAGTGCAAACAAATATACCTCACCGAGTACCAGTGGCAATAAGATGATTTTATCGGAAGGTGTGACGTGACCAATAACCATGAAAATGGCTATGATCACCAAGTTTAGCAGTAGATTAATGACCGCTGAGAAGCTGCTGCTCAGGATGATTATCCAACGTGGGATTCTTATTTTTCGAATCAAGTCACCACGGCCAACAATCGACCCTAAACTTTGCATCGTCATTTCCACAAAGAAGTTCCAGACCACAATACCAAACAATAAATATACTGGGTAATGCGGTACGCCAGCCCCAACTTTTAAGAATTTTACAAAGACGATGTATAAAATTACAAAAATGAGTAAGGGGCGCAATAATGACCAGGCATACCCTAACACCGAACCTTGATAACGCAACTTAAAGTCGGTTCTCACTAACTCACCGACCAGCACTCTGTTTTGCTTCGAGAAAATGCGTTTTACCATTATATATCAGGTATTATAGAAGAAACGAGGTATGAAGTCGATGCTTGCAGCCGAGAGGGCGCTTAGGCTACCAAACACCAGAAGAGTACTGTGCTACACTGGGCTTAACTATTCCGCGTGCGGAAGTGTCCACGATGTAGTGAGTAAGTGCACGGCACTATTGTACATGAGGTTTTTACTATAAAATGCGTTGTTAGAATATTATGAAAGTGTCCCAAATGAAGATTGCAATTGCCACCCCCACCTACAACGAAGCCAAAAACATCAAGAAACTAGCTCTGGGTCTCGAAAAGGTTTGCAAAGATATTAGCGATGCTTCTTTTGTCCTGTTTGTTATCGATGACAACTCTCCTGACGGCACTGCTCAGGTAGCTCGGGAAACAGCTAAAAAAATCAAGGCAAAAAATTTCAGCGTGCAAGTACTCGTTCGTCGTGCCAAGGAAGGTATTGGTAAAGCCTATGTTTACGGCTTTAACGAAATTCTCAAACAGGACTTCGACTACCTTATTCAAATTGACGCGGATTTATCGCATCATCCAAAGTATATTAAAGACTTTATGGAACAGGCACGACTGGGTAAAGACTTCGTTTCAGCTTCTCGCTACATGAAAGGTGGTGGTATCGCTGACTGGGGGCTGCACCGTAAAATTCTAAGTCGCGGTGGAAATATCTACACGCGGCTATTTCTTGGTAGTACCATAACCGATTATACGAATGGCCTAAATATGTTTAGTACTAAGCTACTTCGAGAACTCGACACTAATTCTCTCAGCTCGGCCGGCTATGGCTTTTTTATTCAACTTAAGCAAAAAGCTTTGCAGCATGCTAAGCATTATGCGCAGATACCAATGATTCTGACCGACCGTAAGCACGGTAAATCCAAAATGCCTAAGAACACTATTTTGATTAACCTGATGCTTGTACCACGGCTTCGCTTTGGTCGTCGTAAATCTGACTAACTAATTGCTCGCTACTTTTTGGTTTTTGTTTTCGGTGCAGACTTAGCTTTGGGCAACGCGAAGGTCGAAAATTCTGGAGCTGGGAAAATCATAACCCCACCCTTCTCTAAATATTCATGTTCGCGTTCAATGAACGTTTGGCGAAAGAACCACGGCAAAATTAATAAGTAGTCCGGCTGTACTTTACGCATTTCGGTTTCAGAGTAAATTGGGATATCAGTACCAATAGTGTGTCTTCCCCATTTAACCTCTTGTTTTTCGGCTATGCCGTCAATCAGTTTGTGATCAAGCCCGAACATTTGTAGTAAGGTGTTGCCTTTGGTGCTCGCACCGTAACCCCAGACAGACTTGCCTTTCGATCGGGCAGCTTTAATATATTCAACTGTTTGTTCTTTCAGATCTAAGATTCGCTGGTAAAAATTAATATATGCTTGTTTTGAATTAAAACCTTGTCGTTCTTCCCATTCCAGTAGCGAGTCAACCTTGATTCTGCAAATGTCGCGGTCCGCCGGGGTCAGATAATTGTCAGGGGCGTCTTTTTTTTGTAAATACAGTCGTATTGAGCCACCATTAACGTTATTTAATTCAACGTCTTTAATGACAAACCCGACGCGATCCGTTAGCCACTTAAGCGACGTAAGGTTGTAGTAGCAAAGATGCTCATGACATATGACGCCTAATTCAGTTTGCATAATGTTAGCAGGCGTATAGGACAATTGCAGCGTAAACAAGCCGTCAGTTTCAAGGATTTCGTAAATATCCTTGAGGATCTGCTCAGGATTATTGAGATCATAAAAGCAAGCTGCGCAACTAATTCGTGAGGCAGACTTAAAACCGGCGTCTGTAAAGGCTTTGGCAGAGAAGTAGTCACGGATGATGACGTCACCATTGGTGTTGGCTTCTGGATAATCTGATGGGTCTATGCCGACCCTCAGGTATTTGCTTCCGTCGACTGTTGAAAGCAGGTACCCGTCGTTAGACGCAATGTCCACGTATACCGATTTTTTGTTTTTTTCGGGAACAGATGTACAGGTTTTATATGCTAGGTCTTTGAGGGCGTCCCGCATTGATGGGTTTACAGCGCTTCGGTAATAGTACATGCTGCCCCACATTAAAGAGGCGTCAGGCTGCTTCATAAGTTGCACAGCTTTGCTAATGGGATCGAAACCAAGCGCTAGTTCGCAGGGCGGTCCTTTCGGTTTTTCACCCTTTTTTAGAAAGTCTGATACGTACAGATTACCAACACTAAACAACGGTTCTAGAAGTTTCCCTGATACAACGCTTTTTTTGTACTCTGTCATTCGTAGACCATGATAGCAAACAAATTTTGCAAAACAAAATAGCTTTTCTTACCAAAATAAGTTGACAGACAGTTGACATAATTGCAATTATAGACTATAGTGATAATGTTAATTCAAACGTAGAACACCGACCAATAAGAAGCGACTATGACTCACTTTCCCCCAAAAAACCAACCACTGCCAATTCCTGACGAACCATATGTCTCTCAGGAGCTTTATGAAGCAGCCCACAAAAATTTTGCTATTGGATATACTGATGTGGTACTTCGTGACCCAGAAAGCGGTAAGTTCTTTTTCCCGACTCGCGGAGTGGAGCCAGAAAAAGGTAAAACCTGGTTTATCGGCGGACGGATTGCGGTTGGCGATACCATTGAGCAGAGCGCGGCCCGTCATGTTAAACATGATGCTGGGCTGGTCATACCAAGTAGTAGATTTTCTGATGTTTCCCACTTCAGTATTGCTCACGTAACGGAGCGCCCGGGTAGGGAGCAACTTGTCCGCCATGCTCTTAATAACGTACTTGTTGCGAATCTAAAACCAGAAGAAGTACAGACCCTCAATGATAAAGTAGCAGACAATAAGATGAGCAAAGAGTACAGTGGTGGTGCGTGGTATAACCCCGAACTGATACGCAAGAATTACCTGATCCTGTAAAGCAATTCGTGAGAGATTTCTCTGATCATGAAGTTATGATCAACGCAATCCACGTCATAGCTAATGAAGAGAACGAGCGCCGGTCTAATCAGACCTTAGGTAAGTAAAATAATATCCGCTAATCGCTGCCAACACTTTTGTTGTACCCTAAGAACATGCCTAAAGTACTAATAACTGGCATTAACGGGTTTGTAGGACAACATTTAACCCGAGAGCTTACCCGTCAAGGACATCAAGTAGATGGGCTTATTCACGGGAGCAAGTTGGCGCCAGATATTCGCGGCAGTGTTGCGAAATATACGGTATGCGACATTGCTGATCGCCGGGCGGTTTTCCAACTAGACTTGTCTTCCTATGACGTCATTGTAAATCTTGCAGGTCTTGCCAGTTATGGAAAATCTTTTGCTGCGCCGAAACATTATATGGAAGTTAATGCTGATGCGGTAAAAAACATTTGTTTACGTATGAGTGATCAAGCTTCAAAAAGCCGGTTACTGACAATTAGTAGCGGTGTCGTTTATGATCCGCGTCAATCACTACCATTCTATGAGACATCAAAAACAGCGAATCAGGCTTCGCCCTATACTGCCAGTAAATTACACATGGAACAGATTGTTACGTCATATATTAACAAGGGCTTAGACTGTCTGATCATTCGTCCTTTTAACCATATCGGCCCCGGCCAGAGCGCCGGCTTTTTAGTACATGATTTATGCCAACAGTTGCTTCAAGTTGCTGCCGGCGCAAAAGATTCAGTGATCGTCGGGAACTTGGCCTCCAGACGTGACTACAGTGATGTTCGTGATGTGGTGAAGGCCTATGCGCAGCTAGCCTTTGCTAAACCTAAAATACTAACGAGTCATGTATATAACGTCTGCAGTGGCGTGTCACAGTCGGGTCAGGCTATTTTAGAAGAGCTTCAAAAACATATACCTGGTAGTCAGCAGGCTCACCTCGTGGTAGATTCGAAACTCCTTCGTCCGGATGATCCTGAGGAATTACGAGGCAGTCACGATCTTTTGTCGAAAGATATCGGCTGGCAACCGAAAGTTCCTTTTGAACAAACGCTTGAAGATATTGTCCACTCGATTAGCTAGACCTGACGGCTTACTTTAGATTAGTGGCGGATTCAATCGCAACGTCGTGCTCAACCATCATGGTAACGAGGCCGGGGAAATCTACTTTCCGCTTCCAGCCAAGGACTTTTTTGGCTTTGGAAGCATCACCATATAAGGTGAATACTTCTGCTGGACGCATAAATTCCGGATTTTGCTTAACATAGGGCTTCCATTTATCAATACCCACGGCTTTAAAGGCTAGTTCTAAAAATTCTTCAATAGAATGAGTTTCGCCAGTGGCCAGTACATAATCATCCGACTTTGGCTGCTGGAGCATTCGCCACATACCATCGACGTAATCTCCGGCATATCCCCAATCGCGGCGTGGATCGAGATTGCCAAGTTCAACGTGATCCTGCAAACCTAAATGAATGCGGGCCACGGCATTACTTATCTTGCGGGTTACAAATTCCATACCGCGTCTTGGCCCCTCATGGTTGAACAAAATACCGCAGGTAGCGTGCATGCCGTAACTCTCGCGATAATTCTTTGTAATCCAGTGGCCATATACTTTTGAGACTCCGTATGGGCTGCGCGGGTGAAACGGAGCGTGTTCGTCATAGCCGCCTTTTGGACGGTTATAGTCAAGGCCGCCAAACATTTCAGAAGTTGATGCCTGATAAAAGCGAACCGTCTTTTCTCCGCCAGTAAGTCGAATGGCTTCCAGTAGATTGAGTACTCCCATGCCAGTCAAAAGTGTGGTTAGCTGCGGGTTTTTGAACGAGTAACCAACGTGGCTGATGGCTGCCAAGTTATACACTTCATCGGGAGCGGCAGTTTCAACAGCCCGAATAAGCGAGCTCTGATCCGCCAGATCGCCGGGGATTAATTTAATGTATGGTTGCTCTTTCTCAACGATCGCTCGCTTAGGATTATTCTGTCCACGAATAAGGCCGTGGACTTCATAGTTTTTACTGTGTAATAGCTCAGCTAGGTGGTATCCGTCTTGACCGGTAATTCCTGTAATCAGTGCTGTCTTAGGCATATAACCAACTCCCCTTTTATTTGCTAATACTGTAACGTCCTACTAGTATAAAGAATGATGCATAAGATTGCTATTGATGGTTGCAAGTTCAGAGCTCGCACCGAATAATTATGTCTGAAGTAGCTGTTGTTATACCGAATTGGAATGGAATGGAATCGCTCGGCGATTGTCTGGATTCGCTGTTGGCCCAAAGTCTGCCAGCCGCCATTATAGTAGTCGAAAATGGCTCCAAAGACAGTTCGTTGAAGTTTTTGCAAGCTAATTACCCTGCTGTCATCGTTCTACAGCAACCTAAAAATTTGGGGTTTGCCGGTGGGGTAAACGTTGGTGTTCGCTACGCTTTGGAAAAAGGCTCGCCGTTCATTGCCTTATTTAATAATGATGCCGTCGCTGACCGTCGCTGGCTCGAATATTTAGTTGATAGCTTAAAAAAGCACCCGAAGCATGGAATTGCTACCTGCAAATTTATGGATATTAACGAATCTAGTCTCGATAGTACGGGTGACCAATATACCAGCTGGGGTCTACCATTCCCGCGCGGCCGGGGTGAACCAGTATCGGATCACTATGATCAACATGTGGAAGTCTTTGCTGCCAGCGGCGGGGCGAGTCTGTACCGAGTAAAGATGTTGCAGGAAGTTGGCCTATTTGATGAGGACTTTTTTGCTTACTACGAAGATGTTGATCTCAGTTTTCGGGCCCAGTTAGCCGGTTGGAAAGTACGCTATGTACCAGAAGCACTGGCCTATCATCAGATTGGCGCGACAAGTAGCAAAATTAAGGGCTTTACAACCTATCAAACCATGAAAAATCTACCATTACTGCTCTGGAAAAATGCACCAGGTAATGTTTTTTGGAGAATATTGCCTCGCTTTATAGTTGCCTACTACTCCTTTATGTTTAGCGCAGCTTGGCGAGCTCAGACTTGGCCAGCAGTGCGAGGCTACTTCCGGATGCTCAGTTTACTCCCTAAGAAAAGCTGGCAACGCTGGCGGATTCAGCACAATCGCACAGTAACGTCTGCATATATCTGGGGTATTATCACCCCAGGTTTACCGCCAAACGCTCATAAGCTAAAGCTGTTGTTCCATCCGATTAAAACTATGAGGATAAAAAAATGAGTACGACCGTAGCCATCGATGCTCGTGAGTCTGGTACTACTACCGGCCGTTACGTCGATAAGTTAATAGAGTACTTGCATATCTTGCAGCCCGAGTACAAGATTATGGTTTTAACAAAACCGCACCGGCTCGATTACTTTGAGCGTATTGCACCGAACTTTGAGGTACTTCCGGCTCCGTATAAGGAATTTACTTTTGCTGAGCAGCTGGGCTTTCGGAAGCAGTTAAGCGAGTTGAAGCCGGATCTCGTTCATTTCTCTATAGTGCAGCAGCCCGTCTGGTACACGGGAAAAGTAGTTACTACCATGCAAGACCTGACGACCGCGCGGTTTAAGAACCCCAGCAAGAATCCGGTGGTGTTTGCTTTTAAACAGCAGGTCTACAAATGGGTAAACAAAAAGGTGGTCGCTAAGTCAGCGGCGCTTATTGCGCCGTCACAGTATGTTGCTCAGGATGTAGTGAACTTCACTCATGTTGATCCGGCTAAAATCACGGTAACTTACGAAGGGGCTGATATCATCACGGAAGCACCCGAAGCCCTTACCGAGCTCATTGATAAGCCATTCATCATGTATATTGGTCGGCCAATGCCTCACAAGAACCTGGAACGTTTAATTGACGCCTTTGTGCTATTGCAAGCAACGCATCCTAATTTACAGCTGGTGCTTGCTGGGAAAAAAGATGCCAACTACCAGCGGATTGAGCAATCTGTGCATGCAAAAGATATTTCAAACATCCTATTTACCGATTTTATAAGCGAGGGACAGCTGCGTTGGCTGTACGAGCATTGTGCAGCTTATATTTTTCCTTCCCTGAGTGAAGGTTTTGGGCTGCCCGGACTGGAGGCCATGGCTCACGGTGCACCAGTCGTATCCAGCAACGCCACGTGTCTGCCGGAAATTTACGGCACGGCAGCGCATTACTTCGATCCGTTGAATGTTCCAGCTATGGCTACGGCCATTAATGAGGTGCTGATTGATAGCGCTCTACGGGCAAAACTCGTGATTGCTGGCCATGCTCAAGTTAAAAAGTACTCTTGGCAACAGATGGCTGAGCAAACACTGGGCGTTTATGAGCGGGCTTTGAAGACGTAACGTTATTTGAATCTGGACATTCTTTTATTTGGCAGCTTTCTGGGCAGCCTCTTTGGCATCCATCTTTTCTTTTTGCTCTTGCGTAATTTCGTTAATTGCTTTCGCAATGGATTTCATAAAATTCCTCCCTCATTTACAAACCTTGCCTAGACAATTATAAAAGTTGCTAGAAAATGATCTATAAAATTTCCCACAAAGAATCAGCTCGCCGGTTTTAAGACTATGTGACGGGTGGGGCCATCGCCAACGGATTCACTGCTAAGGTCGTGCTCAGCAGCGAGCTTGTGGACGGTACGACGGTCTGCGGCGTTCATGGGCTGTAGATCCATCGGTTGGCCGGTCTCTTGGACGCCTTTTACCCATGACAGGGCACGGTCAGCGAGACGGTCGGCGCGCTGTTTCTTGTAATCAGCAACATCGACATTGACGCGAGTAATCTCGTGCCTGCTGTTTTTAAGTGCACTGCTTGTAAGAAACTGGAGGGCGCGCATCGTGTCGCCGCGCTGTCCGATCAGGAAACCGTTCAAATGGGTTGACGGCACATTGAGTTCAATGACATCACCCTCGTCACTACTGGTAGCGTAGACATCAGTGTTTAGTCCGAAAAACGATAGCATGTCCTCGAGATATTTTTTGGCAAAAAGTATAGCTTCTTCCATTAGCGCTTCCTCCGTTTAGCTTTTGACGAGGACTTTTTGGTTTTTGGTTTTTTTGAGGGTGCTCGTGTCGGGGGTGTTTCGACAACTTCGGCTTCAACGATCTTAGAGACGTCTTTACTGGGTTTGTCAGCCGCCGCTTCCAGCTTCGTAACATCTTCGCGCAAGACTATTGATTGCTGGATGAAGGCTGTGACGCCACCAACCAGCCAGTAAAGACTCAGTGCCGAGGGATAGTTGACGGTGAAGAGAAATATCATGACTGGCAAGAAGTAACGGGTGCTGCGGCCGACAGCGGCGTTAACTTCGGATTGATCAGCCGAACTGCCCTTGCCGGCATCTTTGAGTATATCTTTTAGTTTGCGGGCATTGGCATCAGTGGGCAGTAACTGCTTACTTTGGTAGAACTGCGAGATGGCGCTGCCGACCACAATGACCATTGCCGGCCAGTAGATACCACCCTTGCTGAGCGCGCTGCGATTTAGGTTGACGAGACCAAAGAGGGTGTTATTGAAGTCGTGGGGGGTGGCAGCTATTTGCCGCATCCAGCTAAGGTGTCTTAGGAAAGGATAGGAGAAGGTGACGAGTTGCCCGGGGTCGTAGACCACCTTCCTGAGTCCGCTGTACAAACCAATTAAAACAATCAGTTGGATAATAAGGGTGCCAATGGAGCCGAAAGGGCTGACTTCCCGCTCTTTATATAGTTCCATGACCATTTTTGATTCTTTTTGTTTATTGCCGGCGGCAGCCTTTTTTATACGCTTAATTTCTGGCTGGAGCTCGCGCATGGCCTTGGCTTGGCGTAGCTGCTTTTTAACCAGTGGCCACATCAGGAGTCGCACTACAATAGTGAAGATAATAATAGCCAGGCCGAAATCGTGGCCGGGCAAAATGGCATAAATAGCTACGAGTAAATTAAAAATCGGCCGGACAATAATGGTCGTAAACATAGCGTTAATCTTCCTTTTCTGCTTTCTTTACTATAGCATGTGGTGGTGGTGCTTCATCGAGCACGCCGGCCTTTTGTAACTGAGCATACACCAGCTTGTGCAGCTCATTTGCCGGCGTATCACCAAGCTCTTCATGAAGTACGGTAAATACCAGGTCGTAGGGGCGGCCAAGCTGTACTTCACGGGCTTGCACCGCGGCATAGATGCAGCGGCGGATGCGATTGCGCTTAACCGCAGACTTGTGCACCTTACGGCTGACTACAACTGCCGCCCGGTAACCAGGTTGCCGATCATTACGCACGTAGCGCAGCAGTAGCTGCGGGCTGCGGACAGTCTGGCCATGTTGGTAGACATAACGCAGGCCACTGTGCCCATGGAACCGATGTGTTGAGCCAATCACGCCAGGGGAACTCCTCTTAATTGCCGGCAGATATCAAAACGTTTTAGACCGATCTAGTGCGTCAGGCGCACTCGCCCTTTGAGGCGACGACGCTGGAGCACTTTTTGACCGGCCTTAGTGGCCATCCGCTTCATGAAGCCATGTTGGCGAGCGCGGTGGCGCTTTTTTGGTTGGTAGGTTCGTTTCGGCATCTGGACTAACTTTACTCGCTCTCGTGTCTGCGTCAAGTCGACAATCAGTCTGAGTGATTTTGACAATATTTAACCCACTTATCTTAGCAGGTTTTCCACTGTCCAGCAAGTAATATCCACAGATCCTCAGATGAGTCTGGTGGCTGTGTACAAACTTTCTCTATTCAGCCTAGTTGTTGTCGGCATACCGGGAATAACAATAATATACTTGTGGAAAAATCACTCGCTTCTGTATAGTAGCAGGTACTGGAGCGAAAGTTATGGACGAGGGTACAGCTAAGAACGAACTGTGGCAGGCAGTGTTGGGTGAAATTGAGCTTTCAGTTTCTCACGCCAGTTTTGTGACGTGGTTTAAAAGTACCCGCTTGCTCAGTCTGGAAAACGACTGTCTGCTGATTGGCGTACCAAATGTCTTTATTAAGCAGCAGCTGGAGCGAAAGTTCAACGACTTGATTACGGCGACGGTTCAAAAAAACGGTGTGATGCCAAAAGTTATTGAGTACAAGATTCACGCCCTAGCGGTTCGTCGCCCGACCGATGAGCCGGTAACACTAAGCGCTGCTTCAAGCCAAAAAGACCAAGCTAAAATCCACGGCAGTAGCCTCAGCCACACCTATCGACAAGGCTTAAACGAGCGCTATACCTTTGACAACTTCATCGTCGGATCAGGTAATGAACTAGCCTATGCTGCCTGCCAAGCAGTTGCTGCCCAACCTGGCACGAAATATAATCCTTTGTTTCTCTACGGCGGCGTCGGGATTGGCAAAACCCATCTTATCCAAGCTGTCGGCAACGTTGTGCTGGCCAATAATCCCAAAGCCCGGGTGGTCTATGTCAGCAGTGAGCAGTTTTTACAGGAATTCGTAGATGCTGTGCGTTTTAAGAAAAACACCGACTTTGCCGACTTCTACCGCGGGGCTGATGTGCTGATCGTCGACGACGTGCAGTTCATCGCTGGCAAGGAAAAGGTCCAGGAGGAGTTCTTTCATACGTTCAACGCCCTCCACCAAGCCAATCACCAGATTATTATTAGCTCTGATAAGCCGCCGCGTGACATCCCAACACTAGAAGAGCGTTTACGATCCCGTTTCGTCCAAGGCATGACGATAGATATGCAAAACCCTGACTTTGAAACGCGCTGCGCTATTGTCCAAACTAAATCTCAAAGCCATGGTGTACCCCTGCCTGTAGACGTTATGGAATACTTAGCAACCAACGTTCAGACCAACATTAGGGAGCTCGAGGGTGCCTTAAACCAACTGCTGGCCTTTTGTGAAATGCGCGGGCTTGAACCAACTATTGCAATTGCTACTGGCCTGCTTGGCTCGGTTAAGCTGCGGCCAAAGCACTTGAGCCCCCGGCAAATCGTGGAGCGGACCGCACGCCATTACCAGATACCGCTCGAGGATATTCTCGGGCCAAAACGTGACAAAGATATTGTTGTGCCGCGTCAAGTAGCCATGTATATATTACGCAGTGAGCTCCACCTTAGTTTTCCTAAGATTGCTCGTGAGCTCGGCCGTAAAGATCACACCACTGCTATTCATTCGGTTGATAAAATTGAAAAAGAATCATCACTCGATGCCGACGTACGGGCTGCTATTGCTGAAATAAAGGAGCGTTTGTATGCTTAAATTCTCCGCACAAGGCGTGCACAAAACTCGGACAAGCTGTGTAGAAACCGGGAGTTTGTACGCAGGCTCCCCTGAACCTGCTCCTTGCTTGCGTATAACACGGGCTTTTTGCACATTCTATGCGCGACTTATGAATGGCTTTACCACCAGTAATATTCGCTCTTTTTTATCCGTTAATTTGCTATTTATCCCCGCTATACAC
>DATKHF010000021.1:0-22145 GCA_035510355.1 Saccharimonadales bacterium (SeqCode)
CCTCAGTTTGGGGTACGTTCCTACGTGTTACTCAGCCGTCCGCCGCTCGTGTACCCCCGAAGGGGCCTTACCGCTCGACTTGCATGTATTAGGCACGCCGCCAGCGTTCATCCTGAGCCAGGATCAAACTCTCCAAAAAAAAGAATCTGCTCTTTGACTTTAGATCGAACATCTAACCCTTAAAAAGGATTAGACTGACTTATTCTAAAACAGTTCAATTGAACTGACGTTGATTTGCACTACTCAATTTTTAACGATCAATGGCGACTTTTCGAGGGACACTCATAGAGACCCACCGTCAAGCCATTCGTACTATCATAGCGCACCATGAGCGCTTAGGTCAAGAGGTAAACAGACCTTCTATGTAGTAATTCCTGCATCAGTTATGCTTTTGCCTGGCTACTGCTCGGTTTATTGCCAGCTGTTCGAAATTTGTCGTACGGATTAAGGAGTCGTAATATGGCCGCCAAACCTCTTCTGGAACATCCCGCTCAACTACTCCTCGGCTCAGGCTAAGTTTAGCCTTCCATCCCGGATTGCGCTTCCTATTAATTTCCCGGAAGTGTTGTACGGCGTTGTCTATCACGTTAGCTAAAGACAATTCCGCTATATCATACTCCTGGCTAACCGGTTCTTCTCCGAATATTGGTAGTCCGGGCATAATTTCCATGGCCGCTTTGATTGGATCCTGAGACTGTTGTTTGCTTCTTGCCTTTCTCAACGTATAGCCTAGTTTGTTAGCCTGGCTCTTTAAAGCTACGACGTCTGCTTCGCGAGCTTCGTCCAGAAAGGCTATGGGATCAAATTTATCTAAAGGGTCCAGAGCATATTCGCGCAACTTACTTCGTAGAGTCACCAGCATACTGCGAGGAAATTCGCGTTCGTCTTTATGCTCAATCGTCAGTCCATGTCGATTAATAATAGCAGCCGGCAAGACATGCGATGGCTTAAACATAAACCACGTATGACCGAGGTTTCCTTCAGAATCAATCTCCTGGACGGTTAGTGGCGTTGCCAGTCCCTCGTGGGTAGGTTGGGCTAACGTAAAACCATTTGCTATAGGGTTAACTTCTGGCTCATCGCCCAACATCAGCCTAATATGAACTGGTAGTGTTGAACGATACTGAGAACTACTATCACTGAATTGTGTATGCACGTCTTGTGCTAAGGCCCAAATAACTTCAGGTTGGGTGATAATTTCAGGACCCGGGAATGGAATTCGAGTCTCCGCTAGTTCATAGCCTGACATACCATCAGCTCCTCATCTATTAGTAGCCTAGAGTATACGAATCGTTCAACTTAAGCAAGCACTAGCAAAACTAGGTCAGGCCTATTCTGAGGCCTCAGGGTCCGTTTCTGGTTCATCAGCTTCTATTTCGTCGGCTTTGTCGACGAGAGCCAGCGATACGACTTCATCTTTATCGTTGAGGCGCATAATACGGACCCCCTGGGTTGCGCGACCGAGAGCTGGAATGTTTTTCAAGCCAAGACGGATAGTCTGACCTTGCTGGCTAATAATAATGACTTCCTGCTCTGCGTTTACAAGTGTTTTAACACCGACGAGTTCACCGGTCTTGCTGTTTACGATAGCTGAGCGAATTCCAACACCGCCACGGGCGTGCGGCGTGAACTGTGAGACTTTAGTGCGCTTACCGTAGCCGTATTTACTGATGACGAAGATATCCGAGCCTTCTTCCACAATATCCATACCAATGACATGATCACCGGGACGTAAGCGGATGCCGCGGACTCCCCGGGACACTCGACCCATTGGTCTGGCATCACGTTCGTGAAAACGAATGGCCTGGCCCTGGCTAGTACTAATAACTATTTCATTTTCGCCAGTAGTCATGCGAATCCACTTCAATTCATCGCCGTCATCAAGATTAATGGCAATGAGACCGCTGGTACGGACATTCTGATACTGTTCAAATGGCGTTTTCTTGACTACCCCACGTATGGTACACATAATCAGATTAGCGGCGTTGTCAGTCTTGCTGACATTTATAACGCTGCTGACAGTTTCCTCGGGCTGCAACTGCAGTAAATTGACCAGGGCGATACCTTTGGCATTAAGGCCAACCGCTGGCACTTCGTAAGTCTTCATACGGAAAACCCTGCCCTTGTTCGTAAAGAACAGTAGGAAGTCATGAGTTGAGGCGTTGACAACATGCTCAATAACATCTTCTTCTCTTGTAGCCATACCTCGTCGACCCTTACCACCCCTTCCCTGGCGTTTATATTCAGCCAATGAGCTACGCTTGATGTAATTAGCTGCCGTGAGAGTAACAGCAACTTGTTCATCGGCAATCAGGTCTTCATCGCTCATTTTGCCGAGTTCGCTGAGCACAACTTTTGTACGTCGCTCGTCACCGTACTGTTTTTTTAATGCCAACAGCTCCTCTTTGATAATTTTTAGTATCCTCTTCTCGTCAGCCAGAATAGACTCTAGGCCAGTTATGAGTTTTACGAGTTCAGCCAGCTCATCTTCAATCTTTTGGCGCTCCAGTCCTGCCAGTGTGCGCAGCTGCATAGCAAGTATTGCTTTAGCCTGAATCTCACTAAGTTTGAACTTTTTAATTAAATTAGCTTGGGCATCCTCGGTCGTATCGCTGCCACGGATTACGGCAATTACCTCGTCGATGTGGTCAAGTGCGGTTTTCAGTCCCTCAAGAATATGGGCACGCTCACGGGCCTTCTTAAGCTCAAACTCCGTACGACGACGTATAACGATCTGTCGGTGTTTGATATGCTCTTGCAGGATATCTGTCAGCCCTAAAACACGAGGCTGGATACCATCAATCAGAGCCATCATATTAAAGTGGAAACTCGTTTGCAAAGGCGTCATTTTGTAGAGCTGGTTGAGTAGTTTCTTGGGGTAGGCATCCTTTTTCAGATCGATGACTATGCGAACTTTACCGCGAGCCGTTTCGTCACGTAGGTCGGAAATACCGGTCAGCTTCTTATCTCGGACAAGGTCAGCAATTTTTAGCACAAGCGTTTCCTTGTTGAGAGCGTAGGGTATCTCTGTAATAACGATCTGATGGCGGCTTTTGTCACCTTCTACAATCTCAGCTACGCCACGCGTGACTACCCCGCCCCGTCCAGTAGCGTATGCCGTACGGATAGATTCTTTACCGTAGATAACACCGCCCGTTGGGAAATCTGGTCCTTTGACATGCTCAAGCAGGTCATCTAGCGTAGCTTTAGGGTTATCTATCAGAGTTATTTCAGCATCAACAAGCTCGGCCAAATTATGGGGCGGAATGTTGGTTGCCATGCCAACAGCGATACCTAGCTGGCCATTCAATAGCAGATTGGGCAATTTCGATGGCAGTACAGTCGGTTCTTGCAGACGACCGTCATAGTTATCACGAAAATCGACGGTTTCTTTGTCTATATCTTCCAATAACTCATCGGCCAGGCGTTCCATTTTTGCTTCGGTATAACGCATGGCTGCCGGCGGGTCACCATCCATCGAACCAAAGTTGCCTTGCCCATTAACCAGCATGTACCGCATTGCCCATGGCTGGGCCATACGTACCATCGAATCATAGATTGCGGCATCGCCGTGCGGGTGATAATCGCCCATAACAGCACCGACAACATTGGCACTCTTACGGTGCCTAGCTCCGGAGCGAAGGCCATCACGGTTCATAGCATATAAGATACGTCTATGGACGGGTTTAAGACCATCTCTGACGTCAGGTAAAGCTCTATCGATGATAACACTCATTGAATAGCGTAAATAGCTATCTTCCATGACGTTTTCTACGGTACGGAGCTCTACGGTACGTGAGTGGCCCGAGTCGAGATCATCCGCGAGAAGCGCAACGCCCTGCCTTCGTTCTTCCATTGACTTCTCAACAACTGGTTCAGCCGGTTCAATCGGCTCTATAGGTTCGATTATTTCATCATCCGGTTGGTTGACTGGCTCGTCGTCCATGATTTAGATATCCAAATCCTTAACGAATTTAGCATTAGTCTGTATGAAACTTTTACGGGGCTCTACTTCGGAGCCCATAAGCTTGTTAAAAATAGCGTCAGCTTTTTCGGCATCAGCCACTCTTACTTGTACCAGCACTCGTTTATCGGGGTTCATGGTAGTTTCGAAAAGCTGGTCCGCATCCATCTCGCCAAGACCCTTGTAGCGTTTTTGTTCGACAAAGCCGGCCTGCTTATAGCGCTCAATGTCTGTACCTATCTTAGTGCCATCATTTTGGCGCTTGTCGATCTCAGCGTCCAGGACTACATCGAGCTGATCTTCATCGTATATAAAGATACTCGATTTGCGACCGGTTCGGATAAGCTCAAACAGTGGCGGCTTTGCCAGGTAGATATGGCCACCGTCAATTATCGGTTTCATGTAGCGGAAGAAAAAAGTCATGAGCAGGGTACTAATGTGGCTGCCGTCAACGTCGGCATCGGTCATAATAATGATACGGTCGTAACGTAAACCATCTTTGTCGAAAGATTCTTCTATACCAACACCTAGCGCTTTAATAAGGCTAACGATTTCGTTATTGCCAAGCATTTTATCAAGACGAGCACGTTCGACATTTAGAACCTTACCTCTCAAAGGTAAGATAGCCTGGCTCTTGCTATCTCGGCCAGATTTTGCCGAACCACCAGCCGAATCACCCTCCACTAGATAGAGCTCGGAGTTTTTGGGGTCTTTATTCGAACAGTCTGCAAGTTTACCGGGCATACTGGCGCCGTCTAGTATGCCTTTACGCAATATATTGTCGCGAGCGGCGCGGGCAGCTTTGCGGGCGCGGGCAGCCAGCAGGGCTTTACCGACAATCTTACGAGCGACTGCTGGGTGCTCTTCCAAGTAATAGTTTAAGTGTTCACCCAAAACTTGCTCCACGATACCGCGAACCTCCGGATTGCCAAGTTTGTTCTTTGTCTGGCCTTCAAACTGGGGATCAGGCAGCTTCACCAGGATGATAGCAGTCAGACCTTCACGGGTATCTTCACCTGACAGATTTTCTTCTTTTTCCTTCAGTAGTCCCTGTTTACGGGCATAATCATTGATCACTCTCGTCAGTGCAGCCCGAAAGCCCGTTAGATGTGTTCCGCCGTCGGGGTTAAGCACATTATTGGCGAATGCCTTTATAGTCTCGGTATAGGCATCAGTATATTGGAAGGAAATCTCGACTTGGATCTCCTTGATAGTTTTATCTACATAGAAAATATCATCATCCACCACCTCTCGGCCAATATTCAAGTGTTTGACGTAACTTTGTATACCGCCTTCAAAGTAAAAGCTATAACGCCGGCCTGTTGCTTCTTCTTCCAGTGAAGTATGCACGCCTTTTGTAAGATAGGCGGCATGGCGCAAGCGGTCTAAAATAGTTTCATAATTAAACTGAACGCTCTCAAAAATTGAGGTATCGGCGTAGAAGGTAATCTCAGTACCAGATTTGTCAGATTTGCCAGTTTCTTTTAGATCGGCCAGCGGCGCGCCTTTGGCATATTCTTGTTCAAAAGTTTTTCCATCACGATGGACGGTTATCTTGAAGCGCTCCGATAAGCCGTTTACAACGCTGACACCAACACCGTGAAGTCCTCCGGACACTTTGTAACCACTGCCGCCGAACTTACCACCCGCATGAAGGACAGTCAGTACGGTTTCAACGGTACTTTTACCTGTTTTTGGATGTATGTCGGTTGGAATACCGCGGCCATTGTCGATAACCGTAATACCGCCATCGGCCAGCATTTTGACTGATATGCGGTTGGCGTGTCCTCCCAAGGCTTCATCGATACCGTTATCTACGATTTCCCAAACAAGATGGTGCAATCCCTCGATACCAGTACCGCCAATATACATACCCGGACGCTTACGGACCGGCTCTAACCCCTCGAGCACAGTAATTTGCTCAGAGGAGTAACCGGACTTTTTTGTCTTACCCTCAGCCACTACCAATACACCTCAATTACTCAGTTATAACAATATTGCAAGTTTTTTCCCACTGCTTCTATTATAACGTATTACTACTTTTTGGACAACGTCCCTGGGATTGACTACGTTAGCTTCCATAACTATCTGGTATTTACTAGGTGCTACCGGTAGTCTGGCTGTCGGTTTTTTTCTTTAATTCGCTGGCCAGGTGAAAAGAGCCGTCGTGATCAATAAAAATAGTGTCCCCTTCGTTCGGGTGCACCTCGGAGTCGGGTCCAAGCTTATTTGGAACACTTGGTGCTTTAAGCTCCTGCTTGAGTTCAGCAGCTATTTGATCAACCTCGTGTTTCGCCAACTCATCACTGGAAATATTTTTAGCGGTAGTCGGTGGAGATGCGGCCGGTGTTGCTGGTGGGCCTTTGGGCGGTTGAGGTGTCTTGGGTTTGCTGGCCACACGCGCTGGAGTATTAGTGCTCTTTAAGGGACTTGGGGCCAGTTGCTTGGTAGGTGCAGGCGGCGTGGTGGTGGCCGGTGTTCGTGCAGCTGGCTTGTTGGCAGGTATAGCTGATGGAGCTGAGGCTGAACTGGGAGCCTGGAAGCCTTGACGCTTACTAAGCCACTCGTCAAGGAATGAGGAGCCACTCGGTGCAGGTTTTGGTTGAGCCGGCAGGCCACCGGCCAAATTTGGACCCGCGCCTGGAGCCAAAGCCGCTCCGTTGCGGGCTTGTCCCCCAAATCCAGATCCAGATCCAGCAGGTAAAGCTTTTGTTGTCATTCTTTTAGTGATTTCAGCTTCGACAATCGACCTTGGTCGACCGAATTTAGCAGATGAAAGCTGTTTAAGAGCTACAGCCAGGCGTGGCCGCGGTGTACCAAGCGGTGGCAGTGTCGCCATACTAAACGGCTGAGTTGGTATGCCACCGATAAGCGTGCGAACGATGGTGTTGTGATTTGGAACACGGAGTAGGTCATCACTGTCAAACGTCGGATGAAAGTACTTACCAAGTGACTCAACATCATTTTGACCTATACGGAAAGCTACGATTGTGCCCATGTTGCCAAATACTGCATCACGAACTTCTTGGGTTAATTGTGTTGTAAATTGGTTGGCAACAATAAGATTAAGGTGATATTTACGAGCTTCGGACATGATTGTAGCAAAACTGTCGGTAGAAAAATTCTGAAACTCGTCAACATAGAGGCTAAAGTCCACCCGTTGGTCTTCCGGAATATCTGATCGACTCATTGCCGCAGCCTGGAACTTCATCACGAAAACCATGCCTAGTAGTTTAGAATTTAAATCACCGGTCCGGCCTTTACTCAAGTTAACAAGCAAAATTTTCTTGTTGTCCATAACGTTACGCAAGTCAAAGGCACTTTTTGTTTGCCCTATAACGTTACGCATCATTTCGTTGCTTAAGAAGGCGCCAAATTTACTGACAAACCAGCTATTAATTTCCCCAGCATCATTGGAGCGCTGACTGGCCGGATATTCTTTCTGCCAGAAATCGAGAACGTTAATGTCTTTAACGTATTGGAGCTTCTGTTGTAAAAATTTCGGATCACGGAATAACTTCGGAATGTCAACGAATGTACCACCTTCCGGATCGGCCATAATTGCCTGTGCGGCATTTCTAAAAATATGCTCATAACGGGGGCCCATGATACCTTGATGTTGTGGGTCATACAACTTTTGAAGCATATTTAAAGCTTCCTGTATCAAAAAATCTTTCTGGTCTTCATGTTGGAATTCGAACAAATTAAGTCCCATAGGATATTCCATGTCAGCTGGGCTGAAGTAGATAATGTCTTCAGTACGTTCTTTTGGCACCATAGCCATCAAGCGTTCTACTACGTCACCGTGGGGATCGACAAAAGCAAAACCGTTACCATTAAGCATGTCCTGAAGCGCTAGGTTTTCTAGAAAAGTTGATTTACCGGTACCAGTTTGACCGACAACATACATGTGCCTTTGACGGTCGTTTAACGATAGACGGATAGGTTTCTTGCTGCCACGGAACAGATTATAGCCAAGCAGTAAGCCCTCTTCAGGAATATTGCGTGGCCCGTCGACTTGCTTGGAGGCTTGACGGGTTAGCTGTGATGTTGGTATGTCTCGTTCATCTGGAAAGTGAAACAGCGAAGCAAGTTCTACAGAATTAAGGATATCCTTATTATGATGTTGCGGGAAAAAGCGCATGATGTACGACGTTACAAGCGATTCAATATCTTTGGCCGGTGCATATTTAAAGCCGTTCCTGTTAGGAGCATCATACAAATTAAAGCTAGCTACGATGTTATTCAAGATAGCTGCCGCCCTCTGATTGATATTCGATGACACTACTACACGTATAGCCACCTCAAAACCGGCATGCCGGGTCTTCTCATCGATGGCATCAAGTGTAGTCTGTTCCATATGGGACAGTTCGGGCTTCTTGGATTCACCGTCTTTATTGGCTTCGGGTACTTTCGCAAAGGCAACAGCTATATCTTTGGCAAGGCTACCGAATGCCAAACCCTTGTGGCCTTTACGCTTTTTTTCTGCTAGGTCAGTAGCTGTCTTGCGCCAGGATGGGTCGGTTGGTCTCAACATAATTTGGACACCGACACCGTCCTCTTTGCCAAGAGTCGACAAAGAGTTCAGAAGTGACTGCATGGTATCGCGTTTTAAGTCCTGGTAGGTGGCAATTGGGAAAGCATAGTGCTCCTTAAGTGTGAGATCACCGCCTACAGTACCGTTAATTTTGCCGACAGAACTAAAAATATTATGTTCGGCAACTTCTTCCAATCGAGCAGTCGGGTAAGCACTATTAATTGCCTGTTTTACAACCTCCACCAAAGTAACAGGTACGGCTGCATAGTAATAGACAAAGCCCTGGGTACCAACAATTTCAAAAACAATATGCCGTTGACCATAAAATACTCTCTTGAAGCTCTTTTCAAATGTGCTGGCTATAATGTCGTAAATAATGGTGGCTCTACTAATAGTTTCATCGGTTACGTCACGGGTGTCTCGGGTACCCACTTCTGTATCATCGCTCGGTGGTGGCAGGTGGATGAACAGAGGTACCATTTTAAGCCCTCGCTCATAGTTCTTTTGTTCACGATGTGTTTTACGCAGTTGCAAAAATAATACTGGTGCCACTACTAAAGCCACTAAAAAAATTATGGCTAGGATGATAAGTAAGATGGTCATTTGAAATTTACTTCAGTTTTACGATTTTGTTGTAGCGTTTTTGCATATAATCGGCCTTGAGAACTGTTAGATCTTCACTCTGTTTATAGGGGTCCTCGATGGTGCTGTTTACAATGGCCTTCGCCTTATGTACCCACTCCGGTTCTATGACGTCTTTATCGTCAGCTACTTGCAAAGTGGTAGTTTGATTAATCACGGCAGTAGCCTGATTACTAGCGGGTGATGAATTTATTGGTAAGGGCAACGGAATAGCGGTCATTGACGCTACTTGTCCGGTGGCTACTGGCACTGCCGGCTCAGCGGCAACCTGAGAATCTAATGCTGGCAAGGTGATGACAGGCACTTTGCCCGTTGCTGGCGCTGGCGTTCCGGCGGTTTGGCTATTATTCGGCGGATTCATACTTTCTATTATACAGCCTAGGTATCTAAATTGCGTCTGTGGGCACTTGTATACACGCCATAGATATACCCAAGAGTTGCCAGTGGCAATAGAACCAAAATATCATGGGGAGTTAGCTCGCCTATTGATTGCAGGGCGACTATCAAGCCAATAACACCGCTTAAGTATACAGCGAGCCTCTTTTTATAGCGGACTGGCAGCCCGTACAGTCGGGCGACGCTTAATAATCCGTAAAATAACTCGTAGCAAGTCACCACTAACAATACCAGGCCTATTATCAGTATAAATGGAGCAACGCTACCGGCATTTGTTCTAGCAAAGAAAGCCACATCCGCTACAAGCACGCCAAGAGCTTGCCAAAAATGTCTATAATGGGTCACTTTTAAGCCGTTCATAATAAGATTGATAATAAAGAGAGAACATAGTGCCGGGGCGGCAAATCCGCTTATAATTATTAGACTATTGAAGCGCTTGCCACCCAACGGCGAGACTGACCGCTCTGGTGGCCTTGAGAGCCAAACAGAGCGTCGTACGGATGCCTCCGTTATCGTAAGCCCGTCCCCGCGGGGACAACGTTACTGCATCGAACTAATTGGAACGTTTTTATTTTTGCGACTTACAGGTTTTAATTTAGCACGTTGATGATTAATTGTCAATCCCTCTTATGCTTCTTTTCGCGTCCCAATATGCCGTCTATAGTTGGCAATCGGCCGTTTGGTATCACCCGAAAAGCCTATAACCAATAAAGTTATGCACAGCTTTCTGTACAATAAACATAATTAATATTGACGGCCTGAACTCTATTCTATAAGATACGTATAGCGCTTGAGTAAATTAAGTGCTCAAAAACAAAAACGAACCTGGGGACGACGATTTCTCGCAAGTCGTTGTCCCACTAAGCAAGACCAAAACTGCAATACTAAAAGCCAAACAAAAACTTTCATAATACCTAAAACACCTCGTTATAAAAACGGGGTGTTTTATTTTAACGCGTAACTTAGACATATAATTCCAGTAATAATCTACTGCTCAGCACTGCCTGCCACTACAAACCGGTTATACGCAAAATGTAGGCTTAAGCTGGTGCCACTTATTGCATTTTTTGTTTTCTAGTAGCTCAGCCAACGGTTCTAACTGTTATGCCCGTGGATTAAAAATAATGATTTTACTCCCGTAAGTAGCCGTATAGTATTATGTAATTCCAATACATGACATGCCAAAAACCTTTGATATGTTAGTTGACCTCTGAAAGTCTATCTGTTAGAATGCCACTACATTAACTAACTTTTTATTGTTTAATGTTAAGTAGGAGATCAGGTCATAGCCAAATACACCCGCCTGAATGAGCAAATTCGGGCACCTCGACTGCGAGTTATCGATAGCGATGGTAAGCAGCTCGGCATTTTGAGCAGGCAGGAGGCTTTGGCTATTGCCCAGGAACGTGAGCTTGATCTGGTGGAAATTTCACCGGATGCTGATCCGCCAGTCTGTAAAGTTGTCGATTGGGGTAAATACAACTACCAGCGTACAAAGCAGTTACAGAAAAACCGTAAGTCTGCTAAAACGCTCGATATGAAACAGATGAGGTTTGGGCTTAAAATCGGAGCCCATGATCTTGAGATCAAGATGAATAAGGTCACAAAGTTCCTTGAGGCCGGTCATAAGGTTAAGGTTACTTTGTTCTATCGAGGTCGTGAACAGGCGCACAAAGAGATCGGTTTTAAAATTGCCCAGGATGTAATTGAAAGTTTCGGTGATACAATTATAGTCGACCAACAGCCTCAACTTAGCGGTAAACAGCTAAGTTTTGTCATAAGAAGTAGTGGTAAGAAACCGGCTCTCGTACCTGTTGATACCAATGACTTGCAAGTAGAAGAAGGAGAATCATAACATGCCAAAACTGAAGACCCATAGCGGTACCAAGGATCGTGTAAGACTAAGTAAGAACGGTAAAGTCCGCGTGGGGAGCGCCAACCTAAACCACTTTCTCGGTAAGAAAAGTGGCAGCCGTAAGCGTGCCCTCCGTGGTTTGAAAACCAGAACTGGTACCGCAGCTAAGAATATTAAGAAGAATCTCGGTGCCTGAAAGCCAAGTTATAAGGAGTTATCATGCGAGTAAAACGCGGCGTCACCAGCCATAAACGACACAATAAAATACGTAAAGCCACCAAGGGCTTCAGTCATCCAAATCGGGTCAGCATTAAGCGTGGCCGGCAAACACTTACCAAATCCCTCCAGTATGCCACCCGTGATAGGAAGAATCGTAAGCGCACTTTCCGTGAGCTCTGGAATGCCCGTATCAATGCTGGTGCGCGCTTAAACGGCACTACCTATAGTAGATTAATAGCTGGCCTCAAGGCTGCTGATATTACTTTGGACCGCAAAGTATTAGCTGAGCTGGCGGTCAACGAACCGAAAGCCTTCGCAGCCGTTGTTAAAGCCGCTCAGAAGTAAGTTTGAAGCATTTACTAAGAACCTTAAGAAGTTAAACTGTTCGTTGCGCTGGTTAAAGAGTACACGCCCATGAACTAAAAAACTCTCTGCTGATTAGAGAGTTTTTTAGATTGCCAGATTATCTATAAGCCGGGTTCTGTCGAGACTGATCATCTATCTAGGTCTGCGATTGCTCGTAGACTCAAGCGGTTTTTATGGTGGATCCTTAGCGGGATACTTTGGGCTTTAGGCCTAAAGGGTCCATCTCCTTGCAGCAGGCAGGGTTTACCATTTTATAGCGTCACCGCTATCAAATGCGGGCTCTTACCCCGCTCGTTTCACCCTTACCAAACTAGGTTTGGCGGTTTCGTTTCTGTGGCACTTTCCCTAGGGTCACCCCCGGTCACCGTTAGCGACTGCCCTTCCCTTTGCTGCCCGGACTTTCCTCGTGTGTATTTCACCACGCGATCAGCCAATAATCTGGCCAATCTATTGTACTATCTCTGTAGATTCTGGCAAAATACCTAGTTGCTCATCAAGTGCTCGATTGACTGCAGCATCGGCAAGTTTATTGAACTCTCGCGGTACATGGCTGAAGCTGATTTTTTTAAAGTTTTTAGCAAGCTGTTTAATAGCGTCATGGATCGGCCATAAATCGCGATTTTTAACTTTATATATACCCTTCATCTGGTTAACTACCAGTAGACTATCCAAATAAACCTGTGCTTCAAGGATCCCCATTTTCAGGCACTCTTCAAGGGCAAGTTTCAGCGCAGTATATTCAGCCTGGTTATTGGTAGTTATACCAAGATATAAACCTTTATCTACCAGAACATTATCTTCCATGTCCAAGATAACGAAGCCGCTGGCACTCGGCCCAGGATTACCTCTCGAACCACCGTCGGTAAAGACCTTGACTTCTTCAGGAGCCAATTGACCTTCCGATATAGAGCTATCTGTCTTCTTATCGACCAGCGCGTCAATCACGGCTGCCATTTGGTGATCTTTATCCGTAATAGCTTTATTACCTTCATGGGTAATAAGCCAGATCTGGACAACGCTCCATTCATTTTCCCAGCGAGGATGATGCTGAAGTTCTTCAGCTAATTCGGCCACCTGGCTCATAAAGGCCCAGGCTTGTTTAAAATTTTCAAAGTTGAACTGTTTATATAGCCCGTGTTTGGTTTCTTGCCACATGCCTACTATCTTATCATGGTGGACTTGCCCTGAGGCATCTCTTAAGATTTTTATGCGTTATATAGACTTTGATAATCGGCTTGGCTCAATTCAATCAAAGCTGCTTGTAGATTGGATACAAGATGCTCAATAGACAGTGTGCCTGGGATAGGCAGCATGAGTGGTGACCTGACCAATAACCAGGCTAGGGCAATTTGCTGGGGGGTGGCTTGATGTTTTTTTGCTAAGTCTTCGGTCAAAGAGTTAACCTTGGCGGTATCACCGCGCAATCCACCTAACGGAAACCAGGGTATAAAAATAATACCGTGTTCCGTGCAGTAATCCACGACATCTTCGTGTTGGCGCTTGGCTAAGTTATATTCGTTCTGGACGCTAACAATGGGCACAATCTGCTGAGCCTGTTCAATCTGCTTAACATTGACTTCAGACAGACCGATGTAGCGAACTTTGCCTTCATCTTGGAATTGCTTCATGGTACTAAGCGTTGTTTCCAGGGGTATTGCTGGGTCAACGCGGTGTAGTTGATACAGATCAATACAGTCAATTTTTAAACGCTGTAGGCTATCCTCTAGATCAGCTCGTAGCTGCTCGGGCGAAGCTCCATTCATGCCACCCTTAGTTGCTATTAATACTCCCTTTGGGTAAGGCGCAAGTGTTCGTCCAATTGTTGTCTCACTGGCGCCGCCTTGGTAGGTATGCGCCGTATCGATAAAATTTACTCCCAGCTCTACAGCCCGCTTTAGTAAGGTGCGAGCCTCATTGGTATCTGTAATGCGGTTGGTGCCAAGTCCCAACCGGTTAACATGCATGTCGCCAATTTGAACCTGTTCTGCCTTATCTGCTAACGACAATGTATTGGCCACGATGTATCCTCCTGTTTATCTGGAACATTATACCGTCTTAAAGCCCCGACATATATTAAATTTCCGACTCGAATATTCCTTTGGTCGAACTGAAGATAAGGTTCTTGAATTACTGAAACCGCTCTAGAGATACGATTTCTATGTCAAGCTGTAGTTTTTCTAAACGTTTATCGTTAGTGATAAATTGCCTAGCTTTATTTTCAAGAGCTGTAGCGAGATGAATGGCATCTGCTGCTTTGAGAGACTGGTGTTTATATCGTAGTCCACCGGCTAGAATAGCTAGAGGAATTGTAAAGTCATGTACATCAAATTGGGGACTAGCGAAAAAATCTATTATTTCCATATGTTTAGACACGCCGCTAGCTATTTCCATTAATGTAATTGTTGGCACGCAAATAGAGCCTTCTTCTAAAGCATACTTGATAGCTCGCTCAGAACTATTAAAAAACCTAGGATTTTTTTCAAGAAAATAAATATAGACGTTAGTGTCTAGTGCTATCATCTTTAATCCCAATTTTCATCACGCTGTCGACGAATCCAGGCAGATGCATCAAGACCTTGTTTGCCCCATGAAGTATCTTTGGTTTTAATGCTACCAGCAAATATAGCTAACTTATCATAACCCGCAAGTCGATCTGCATGCCTAACTATAATGTCCCCATTATCTGCAGCCTCAACCTGCATTTTCTGACCAGGTTTAATTTCTATCTGTCTACGAACGGCTTTAGGTATAACAATCTGGTATTTTGGTGAAACAGTGGTAGTCATACCTTTTAGTTTATATAAATGTAAAACTTTTGTCAAGTTTTGTAAAACAAAATCTTGGTCGGGGTGACAGGACTTGAACCTGCGACCTCACGGCCCCCAGCCGTACGCGCTACCAACTGCGCCACACCCCGAAAGTGTTATTGAATTATAGCAATAAAAAGAGTCGGGCACCGGGTTTGATCACCTGAGGGATCCCAGGTGGGTGCTCGCACTTGCTGTCCACAGATAGCAAAAATCTTGAGCTCCCTAATGATTAATATCAGATAATCATTCTCCCGGCGGGGAGTTTTTGAGGCTCTACCCGACTCTTTGTATTATACGCTAGATTGCCCTAAGGTAAGGGTAAAAGCCGTAATATATCATAGTCGAGCCTTAGTAGGACTGAAGTCAGGACACCAGTTAGCACCAAAGCAAAGACAATAAACAGACCGTAGGGCTCAATTTGTTGCATGAACTCCTGAAGTGGTTCTGGAGCGAAAGCATATAGCACCCGTGACCCGTCTAAGGGTGGAATTGGTATGCTATTGAAGATAAAAATACCAACGTTAAGAGTTATGAAAATTGTCAGGAAATTGAAGAAAGCCACATTAGTTGCCACGTGCATTAGTAATGCCCCGATGACAGCTAGCACCAAATTGGATAACGGACCAGCGGCAGCTACAATTGCACCTCCAAACTCTTCATACTTTACCCGATTAGGATTAAACGGCACCGGCCTTGCAGCCAGTATGGGGAACTTAAAAAGTATCAGCGTTATTATAGGCAGCGCCACAGTAGTCAGGGGATCAATATGTTTGAGCGGATTTAAGCTCAACCGCCCCATATCCTTGGCCGTGGTATCGCCGAGAGCATGAGCTGCGTAAGCATGCATTGCTTCGTGAATCGATAGCGAGATCACTATGGTAATCAAAGCATAAACAATGTTTATGCCTGTTAAATCATCAATCATGCTTTTAAGTATACCCGAGGTAGTGCCAGTGGCCATAGCACTGACTTATCACCTACCGGCCCAAAACTATTAGCTTTGTAACAGTTGGCGATGCCCGGCAACGTCGTGAACACGCAAATAAGCCGCGCCGGCAGCGATGGCAATCCGACCAGCTGCCAGATTGGGCTCCAGCTCCATGCGGTGATCGCCCAAGAAACGCTTGCGCGAATAGCCTATCATTACCTGATAGTCGGGTAATTGTTCGGCAAATCTGAGTAGCTTTTGATTAAGTTCAGGAGTTTTACCAAAGCCTATGCCCGGATCAAGGATAATTTGACTATGCTTTAGTCCCTTTGACTTAAGCAAGTTAGCTTTAGCCAGCAGATCATTCTTAATAATCGTTTGGTCATTGATTAATGCCCCGTCGTGAGCCGTCTGGGTATCTGCTGCTGGTAGCTGGCTGACAATACAACGCGCCCTAAACCGGCTAACGACTTCTATCATGGCCATATTATTCATGCCAGTAACATCGTTGATAATGACTTCACCGAGCTTCAAGGCTCGCTCTGCTGTCTCTGGGTGATAAGTATCTACCGACAGTTTTCCGGAAAAACGCTTAAGCAACTTTTCTAGGACCGGCTCTAGCCGTTGCCACTCTTGGTCCGGTGTTAATTTGGTGGCACCAGGTCGCGTACTCTCGGCACCAATGTCGACCAGCGCGGCGCCGTCTTTAAATAATTTTATTACCCGTTCAATAGCTTTTTCAGGTTCTAGAAACTGATTACCGTCGCTAAAACTATCCGGTGTAACGTTTAAAATTCCAACAAGCTGTACCATCTGTCTATTATAATAAAGCAAACCTATTGATTATAATGAGGGAAAAGTCTGACAAAGGGGTTTATTGACAGTGGTATCAACTAATAACGACCCTCCCGTTAACATGGTGACAGTATACCTGGCACTCGGTTCAAATGTTGGCGATTCAGCGCGCTACATCACAAAAGCCATAGACCTACTCGGTTCGGCCCTGCAAGACATCCAGCAAGCTCCGCTTTATGTCTCAAAGGCTGTCGGCTACACAGATCAGGCAGACTTTTTAAACACTGCCATTAGCGGTCAGACGGAGCTGTCGCCTCAAGCACTGTCACGAGTTATCAAGAATACCGAGCGGCAAATTGGTCGCGTGAAGCGTTTTCGCTGGGGCCCACGCGAAATCGATATAGATATTATCTTCTATGGTAACCAGGTTCTGGCAACCGATAGCCTTACCATTCCCCACCCCAGTTTTAAACAACGTGATTTTGTGCTCAGGCCAATTGTTGACCTTAACAGCAAAATGATTGATCCTCTAACCCATAAGACTGTCAAGCAATTACTCAATCAGCAGGACCCATCGCATTTGTCTATCATACGCAAGGTTTAGGAGATATTAGTTTAAACAAAAGTAAGCCAAAAGTTTATTGGGCCTGAAGCACTGCCTAAGGAGTTGACCAAAACAACTAATTCAGCTACAATAACACCTTAAGAATTAGTAGCCCATATTAGGATATATTATGCAGAAATGTGATCTTACCGGCAAAGGCAAGCAATACGGCAGCAATGTCAGTTTTTCTCAGCGCCATACCAAAAAGGTTTGGAAGCCCAATCTTCAAATGAAAACCATGATAATTGACGGCAAAAAGGTGCAAATGAAACTTAGCACTCAGGCTATTCGTACTCTCAAGAAAAAGGGCCTCATGGGTAGCAGCAAAACTGCACCAACTGAGTCGCCACGCGTCGTATCGTCTACGACCCCAAAATAAGCAGGTTATTTAACTGCGCTCAAGGATAGCTAACTGAGTAACATCAGTGAGTTCGCTAGATTTAAGACGAAGTTTGGCGATAGTTTCTTTGGGCTCCATCGCTAGTTCTTTAAGTACCTGGGCTAGACCTTGCTGAGGTACTGGGAATTTCAGAGTCTTATCGTCATAGTGTGTTGGAATGACTAACCTAGGCTCAATGGCTTTAATAATCTGAAGAGCTCCAATAGCATCAACAGTGTAACCACTGCCGCCAACCGGAACGACTAGAACATCGACGTGACCTATAGCTTCAAGCTGTCCATCGCTTAATTTAGGGTAAATATGGCCAGTTATCAGTATGCTTTGGTCGCCAAAAACAAGCTTAAACATGGTGGCATTTAGTTTGTCCGGTTCATCAACATGCGCTTGTGCGGCAATGCCTATGACAGAAATATCTGAAACTTCATATTCACCAGGGCTATCAAAGCTCAGCCTGGCGTTAAGCTTATGTGGATTAGAGGTAAATAGCACTACGTCATCAGGTTTGGTGATACTTTTTGCGCCCAGCTCGGCTAGATTATCATCTATGACAATCCGAGCATTTTTGTGGGTAACACTCAGGCAGTTTGCTCCATAAAATTGCAGATCCATCTTATGTATTTATTCCTCGTTCTCTACTACAAGTTCGGTTAGTAGGTTGTGTTGATCAACCAAAACCTGTTTTTTTGACTGGGCAATAGCCGTGGCGAAACGATCTCTGATCTGTTGCCGATAGAGAAAATCAGGGAGACTCATAATGGTATAACGAATAGTCTTGTTTTCTCTAGCCTCTAGCGCATCGACATACTTTTGTAAGGCATTTGGGTTAACGTCACCAACCACCAAAAAGTCAATGCCGGCAGTTTCGTCACGTGTAAATTGACCAGTGTAGACTGCTAAATCAATGTGCCCAACAGCTTTGAGATCCGATTCTACCTCTGATTGTTGCTCGTCAACAGTCTCACCTGCCTTTTTACTGGCAATTTTGCGGACACCACCGCCAAAAATCTGGTGCAAAGGTTCATAGTATTTATACTTTTGGTTTACCTCGTAATACAACTTGTTATTAGTATTGTCTGATGTAATGATGCCAATGCTAAGTAGATTGCTCAATTCGCGTCGGACCGAGTTAATCTGCTCATCAATTTTGCGAGTAATTTCTCGAACGTAGAATGAACGATTGGTATTGCTATAAAACAGCTGCAGAAGCTTGACCCGCGTTTTTGACCCAAAGAGTTGCTCAATCATTAATTAAGTGTAGCAAAGATTGATCCATTAGGAAATATTGTTATCCAAAAATGTTGTTACTAAATCTACAACTTCAGGCCATTTAACAGGTGCGTCGAGCCAATGAATACTTTTGTTCCGCTGAAACCAGGTGCTTTGGCGTTTGGCGAGATTTATAGTAGCATTAATGATTTTTTGACGTACTTGATCGCGATTTTCAGAGCCTAAAAAGTATTCTCGCCACTGCGCATAGCATATGCCTTTAAGGGCTTCACAGTCCCAGCCGTAACGTGTAGACAGTTGCCGCACCTCTTCTTCTAGGCCAGCCTCTAACATGGTGTCAAGGCGATCAGTGATTCGCTGTTTCAGTTTGCTTCTTTCAATATGTAATCCGAATAGCAAAGTTTGGTCGCGGAGATTTTGTTTGGTAGGCTGGGCACCATTTGTCTCAATCAGGCGGATTAACCGACGCTTATTGCGAACGTCAACATTGCCAAGCTCAATATCTAAATCACTAATTTTCTGTAGTAACTCAGGCAGGCTTAAAGTATTGAGCTGCTCTCTACCACGTCTATTGCCGACCGCCGAAAAGCTATAGTCGTAGATAACGCTATCAATATACAGACCGGTACCTCCTACCATTATTGGTACCCTTCCCCTGTTGGAGATATCGGAAATTGCCTTATTTGCTAAGTCTTTAAAAAGAGCGGCATTAAAGTCTTCATCAGGGTTAATAACGTCCAACAAGTGATGCGGCACTAGCTGACGTTCCTCAGCAGATGGTTTAGCGGTACCGATATCTACGTCTCGGCGTATCGTCCAACTGTCGGCACAAATTATTTCACCGTTCCAGGCTTGAGCTATACGTAAAGCTAAAGATGATTTGCCTGTAGCCGTTTGCCCAACAACACAAATTAAGCGAGCTTGGTTTTTCATCCCATCAAGATATAACACACATTGTGAAGCAAGCACACCATCATTTAGTATTATGGCTCCTCGGGGTGCCCTTCAAGCCGTCATCTGGAAACCAAAGCAGCGACGCGACATTAATTTGATAGCCATCGGCAACGTGTACTCCTTCTGCTTCCAAAACCTGCTTATGCCCCGAGCGCCCGCCAGGATAGCCGCTGGCCAGTCCACCATGCTTATTCACAACTCGTTGCCAGGGTAGTAATGGGTCACCAAAATGAGCAATACCTCCAACAATTCGTGCCGCTCTGGGATTACCGCAAAGCGCTGCTAGTTGGCCGTAGGTCATGACTCTGCCCCTGGGTATTTGGCTGACCAGCACTTCAACACGCTGCCGAAAGTCTAATTCAACGTCGAACACTGCTTATCCTATTCCTACAACGAGCTTTTTAATACGCGGGACTTAGCCTCGTTGGCAACTGTCTTTAAGAACTGCTGGGCGCCGACTGTTATCGCTACGTCCATTACTGCCATATCCTTTCGGATACGGGGTATGACTTCCTCATTTGCAACTTCTTTTTCGCCAATCACGATTATATAAGGCGTTTTAGCCATTTCGGCCATTCGGATTTTTTTGCCAACCGACTCATTGGAACTGTCTACGCTTACACGCAGCCCGAGTTCATGGCTCTCTGTGGCAAGCTTTTTGGCAAATGCCATCGTTGCCTCCTCTTGGTTAACCGTAATGAAGCGAACTTGTTCGGGAGCCAGCCAAACCGGGAACTTACCAGCAGTGTGCTCAACGTACACAGCTAAAAAGCGTTCCACCGAACCCATGAGGGCACAATGTATCATAATAGGCTGCTTAGGACTACCGTCTTCTGCCGTATACTCAAGCCCAAAACGCTCTGGTTGTACGAAATCAAGCTGGACAGTGGTCACCTGATGCTCACGGCCGATTGCATCTGTGGCCATAAAATCAATTTTCGGTCCATAAAAAGCTGCTTCGCCTGTTTCTTCGAAATATTCAAGCTTGTTAGCGATAACGGCATTTTTAAGCTGCTGCTGGGCACTCTCCCATAATTCTGGCTTACCAAGATAGACATCACTATCATCACGGTAGCTCAAGCGTACCCTTAGAGACATGCCGACTGTGGCGTATAGCTCATTCGCTGCTTCCAGCAAGTTATTAATCTCTGCTTCCAGCTGGTCCTGGCGACAAAAAACATGGCTATCATCTTGAGTAATCGCGCGCACCCGGCTTAAGCCAGCCAGCTCACCGGTCTTTTCGTCACGGTACACGGTGGTAGTTTCCAAGTAACGAATCGGCAGATCACGATAGCTACGCTGTTTGCTGGCATAGATTCTGGTGTGATGGGGACAATTCATAGGCTTGATAACCAATTCATCGCTAGTTTCCTGACTCTTTACCAAGAATAGTTCGTCACCAAATTTATCCCAGTGGCCTGAGGCTTCATACAGCTCCTTTTTGGTTATGTGTGGAATGTGTACCTTCTGGTAACCATAGCGCTCACGCAAATTATTGGAAAAATTAATCAGCTCTTCGCGTACGATAGTGCCACGAGGCGTGAACATCGGTAAACCAGAGCCAACCATTTCCGAAAAGACAAATAGATCAAGTTCCTGGCCAAGCTTACGATGATCACGTTTTTTAGCTTCTTCGACAATGTCTAGATAATCCAGCAACTCCTCTTCGGTCATAAAAGCTACACCGTGAACCCGCTGCAATTGAGCATTTTTTTCATTACCACGCCAGTAGGCCCCTGATACACGGTTGAGCTTGAAGGCGCCGACTTTACCGGTGGAGGCAACGTGCGGGCCACGGCATAGATCAACAAAGTCACCATTTCGGTAAAATGAAACCTCTGCTACCTGAGCAGCTCCGCTAGTTACGGTTCCCAACTCTTCGGGATTTAGTTTGCTAACCTCGGTTGTACCTGACCGTTTTAAGTCATTAAGCAGCTCCTGTTTATATGGCTGCCCTGCCTGTTCGGCCCAAGCAATAGCTTCGTCAATCGGTTTCTCAAACCGTTCAAAGGTGTCGTTTCGATCGATAATAGCCCGCATAGCAGCCTCTATCTTGGTGAAATCATCTTCCGATAACTTAGTTTCACCCAAATCCACATCATAATAAAAACCATTGTCGACCACCGGGCCTACACCAAACCTAGCATTTGGCCAAAGTTGTTGAATAGCCGTAGCCATAATATGAGCCAGTGAGTGGCGCATGGCCTGCAGTTGGCCTGCTTGCTCTGCCTGTTGTGCTTTGTCTGCCATAATCTTGTGACCCCTTTACAGCAGGAGTTAACCTAATAAAATAACACCGGTCTAATATATAATTTATGTAAATATATAAAACCGATGTCTCGGTCCCGTTTAAGGGAGGTTCCACCTCGACATTTACTCTTGTGACAAACGTTGACGTACGTCATCACCACACCGACGGAGCTCCTTGACTGGTGAGGTCCTATCATT
>DATKHF010000022.1:0-2993 GCA_035510355.1 Saccharimonadales bacterium (SeqCode)
GTTTATGGTACGCGTGATAGGATTCGAACCTACGACCTTTGGCTCCGCAAGCCAACGCTCTATCCAGCTGAGCTACACGCGCTCGACAACAACAGAGGTAATCCTACCATATATATTCTAGTGACACCAGGTTATCTTCAAGTGTTACTTACCTGGCCTAGTCTGATAGAATGATTGTGCAACTAATCTGTTACCGGGAGAGGTGCAAGAGCGGTTGAATTGGACGGTCTCGAAAACCGTTGTGCCTGCAAGGGCACCGAGGGTTCGAACCCCTCCCTCTCCGCCATTACGTTAATATACAATTAGAATTATGACTGATTCGATTTTCACGAAAATTATCAAAGGCGAAATACCTTCTCACAAGATCTATGAGGATAATAAAACGTTTGCGTTCTTAGACATACATCCAATTCAACCAGGCCATGTCCTGGTTGTCCCTAAAAGACAGGTAGAATTTGTATGGGATCTATCAGATGAAGAATATGGAGCACTCATGGCCACCGCAAAATTAGTTGCTCAACGTATACGTTCAATCTTCCCAGACAAAAGTCGAGTTGCGCTTCTAATTGAAGGTTTAGATGTGGCCCATGCTCATCTTAAGCTTTTTCCTTTCAACACCGATACGGAATTTCGTAATCTGCCGGATATGAGTGCTGAACCAGACCATAATGAGCTCGCAAAAGTTGCTAAGCAACTAGCATTTTGATTTGATATAAGCAATGTCGCCATTTGTTATTGCCATAGTCGTCGCCGTGGGTGCAGGGGTCTTCTTTTGGACTAAGCTTGTGCGAAGCTCAGGTAATGCCGACCCTAAACAATCAGCCATCATATCCGCGATCGTTGCTATCGTGGCCTTTATTATTCTTTATTCTCTGCTTGCCTGGGTCTTACATATAAGTTAATCTGGCTGGCCAGCCATTTCATACCAAATTTATTCAATTTTAGCTCTATAGTTGGTATTATAAGGCTATGAATACAGGTGGGGGTTTGATTGCCGATTGTAGTGATAATGGGGCTCAAATTAAGAGTACACGAAAGAGCCACAATAAATGATGGGTCAAATTGACGAAAAAAGTATGGGGAGACGCCTACAGGAGGCACGTCAAAAGGCTGGCTTAACGCAACAATCACTCTGTCAAAAAGCGGGTCTAAGCTATTCGACTCTAGCTAAGATTGAGCGCGGCGCTATAAAATCACCTTCGATTTTTACCATTCAAAGTATTGCTTCGGCCATAGGTGTCAGTCTTGATGAATTGATTGGTGCTCCTCCGAAGATGGAAAAGCAGCGTCTACATTCTAAAAGCGGTGTTAGCTTTGTTTATTTTGATATTAACGGTTGCCTTGTTCATTTTTACCATCATGCGTTTACTAAAATAGCCATAGATTGTGATTTGCCCTCTGATGTAGTCGAAACAACCTTCTGGCACTTTAACGATAAGATCTGCCGGGGCGATATGACTATGGAGGTGTTCAATAAGACTGTCGGAGAACGATTATTTTTGCCGTCGTTTGATTGGCCCACTTACTACTTAGATGCGGTAAAGGCTGTTCCGCACATGAATGAACTCTTGGAATGGGCCAACCAACATTACGGTGTGGGATTACTAACTAACATCATGCCCGGACTTATCGATAAGCTTCGTGAACGTGGGCTAATACCAGACATCACTTACGATTCCATAATCGATTCTTCTAAGGTGAATTTACTTAAACCTGAGCGAAAGATTTACGAACTGGCTATCCAAGGTGCCGGTTGTCCTCCTAGCGAGATTCTATTTGTCGATGACTCTAGAACCAATTTGATGGCCGCTGAGAAGTTTGACTGGCATGTCCTATGGTTCGATGATCTACACCCCGACGAATCAATTGCACACGTCAAAGAAGCGCTCGAGCCAAGTACTAAGGCCTAATCTGTTATTAAGCTTGAGCCGCAGGCTGAAAGCGTTCATATTCCTGCTCAATTGCTTTGAGTTGAGTTTGAGCTTCACTTAGCTGTTCTTTAGTTTGATCAATAATCCGGCCTGGAGCTTTAGACAGATAATCTTTGTCGCTTAAACGCTTTTCAAGATGTTTCACCACTTCCCTCTGGGCTTCGAGTTTAGTTGTCAGCTGTTTGACAAACTCACCTGCAACCGACAGATCAATATCGAGCCAGCAACTATACGGTGTAGTTGTCAGAAATAGGCCCGTGCCATCACGTACTTCGCTAACATCGGTTAGATGAGCGAGGTGTTTGATGAGTTGGGCATTTTCAGCCAGAAATGGAATGTCGGTATAGTAGAGTGTTGCGTTATTGATACCGAGAGTTTTGGTGATGAAGCGAGACTCAGTCACAATCGGTTGTATATCAGAGAACGCCTTGGCTTTCTTGGCGTCAGCTTTTGGTATCTCTGGCCAAAGTTGAGCAGCTAGTACGCTCTCCCCTGCCCCTCCAAGTGTTTGCCAGATTGTTTCAGTCAGAAACGGCGCAAAAGGGTGCATTAAAGTAAGAACGATTTCCAGAACTTTAGATAACAAAGGCTTGTTAGGTGTTGACTTACTAGCTTCGATATACCAGTCCGCCAGATCATCCCAGATGAAGTGGTAAAGTTTTTCGTATGCTTCTGCAAAACGATAATGTTCTAAATCGTCCTCTAGAGCTTCTTTGAGATGCTGTACTTTATCCAAAATCCAGTGATCGGCCGCAGTTTCCGGCTTAACCGATGGATTAGAGGTTGATTCAGAGCTGATACCTTCGATGTAACGAGCTACGTTCCAGAGTTTATTACAGAAATTACGGGCTTCCTCAACCTTACGTTGGTCGTAACCTCGATTAACACCTGGTACTCTACCGGCAATGATACCCATGCGCAGAGCATCTGATCCATAACTATCAATTGCCTGTTGGGCATCAACGACGTTTCCGATCGACTTACTCATTTTTGAACCGTCTTCAGCCATCACATATCCGTGTATATAAACTGATTTGAATGGAACTTCCCCGGTTACATACA
>DATKHF010000023.1:0-28698 GCA_035510355.1 Saccharimonadales bacterium (SeqCode)
ATTATAGGTCTATTGCTGCTAAATTGCTACAATAAATTCATGATTTAGTTATGTTTCCCCATTTTATGTTTGATAATAAGTATGAGGAGAGACTCCTATGGTTGATAAAGAAATTGAGAAACTGATAATTGCCGAGACGAACCGCCAAAGCGAAGGGCTGGAAATGATTCCCAGTGAAAATCACACGTCAAGTGAAGTTCTTAAAGCTCTCGGCTCAAGACTAACAGATAAATATTCTGAAGGATACCCAGGTAAACGATACTACGGTGGTTGTGAATTTGTTGATCAGGTTGAGAATTTAGCCCGTGATCGAGCAAAAAAGTTATTTGGCGTAAGCCATGCTAATGTTCAGCCGTATTCTGGATCGCCAGCAAACCTAGCCGTTTACTTTGCCCTCGTAGATCCCGGTGACACCATTATGGGTATGGCTCTTTATTATGGTGGCCACATGACGCATGGATTGAAAGTTAACTTTTCTGGTAAATGGTTTAACTCAGTACAGTATCAAACCGATCATAACGGATATTTGGATTATGACGCTATGGCTGGGTTAGTGAAGAAGAATAAGCCAAAACTAATTTTTGCTGGCGCTACGGCTTATCCACGTATTTTCGACTGGAAGCGTTTACGGGCCATAGCTGATCTTTGTGACGCTTATTTAATTGCGGATGTTTCTCATATTGCCGGCTTAATTGTAGCTGGGGTCCACCCATCACCAGCTGGTATTGCAGACGTTATTACGACTACAACCCACAAAACTTTGCGCGGACCTCGAGGCGCCTTAATACTCTGTAATGGTAATCCTTCCAACCCCCTCAAGGCCGTTGAGCGCAGTCGCGAGAATTTACCAACCTTAATTGACCGAGCAATTATCCCGGGTTTACAGGGTGGTCCGCATAATCACCAAACAGCGGCTATTGCCGTAGCTCTACATGAAGCCGCTCAGCCAGCTTTTAAACAATATGGGCAACAGGTCGTAAAAAACGCGAAAGTACTTGCTAAATCACTAACTAACAGAGGGTATGCGCTTGTTACCGGTGGCACAGACAATCACTTATTGCTGATAGATCTAACTAATAAAGGAGTTTCGGGGGCAGACGGAGAAAAGGCCTTAGGCGCTGCTGGTATTACAGTTAATAAAAACACGGTCCCTTTTGATCCGCGCCCGCCATTTAGTCCAAGCGGCATTCGTCTTGGTACGCCAGCTCTAACTACACGAGGTTTTAAAGAAGCTGAAATGGAACAGGTAGCCGAATGGATTGATGAAGCAATCGGCAATCGTAATGACGATAAAAAATTAGCAAGTATCAAAAAGGAAATCAGCAGCGTTGCAAAGCAGTTCCCGCTGCCAAGCAGTAAAAATGATTAACGGAAGATTCTCATTAATCCCAGCTGTTTATTTAATCCTGATTCGTAATCATAAAATTCTTTTGCTGAGACGGTACCAAACAGGCTACATGGACGGAAAGTACAGCTTGCCGGCTGGCCACATAGAGGGTCACGAACCTGCCATACAAGCAATTATCCGTGAAGCAAAAGAAGAAGTGGGCTTGGATCTGAAAGAAAAGGATATAGAACTAGTTCATACCATGCATCGACGCGCTGTTGAAGGCGATCATGAGCGGATAGATCTATTTTTTCAGGCCAGCAAATTTGGCGAACCAAAAAATGCTGAGCCTCATAAATGTGACGAATTACGCTGGGCTCCTGTCGACGATTTACCCAAAAATATGGTAGCTGAAGTTCGTCTTGCTATTGAAAATATCTCCAAAAACAAAAACTATTCAGATTTTAACTTTTAAGGTAGAAGTTCGGGTTCTTGCTCGAGCGTTACGTGAAATTTCTGCTCAACAGCATCAACGATCTTTTGTCTAAACTTGAGTAAGTCGCCCGTGTTCTTAGCGCTTTTATTTACAAAGACAAGTGTGTGTTTTGGCCACAGGGCCATACCAGTATCAGGATCTGAGTAGCCCTTAGTAAACCCAGCATGTTCAATTAGCCACATTGCAGATAATTTAACTGTGCCAGAATCTGACGGGTAATGCAAAATGTCCGGAAACTCGTTTTTTAATTTATCAAACGTTGACGTATCAACAAATGGATTCTTAAAGAACGAGCCATTATTGGCTACCTTGGTTGGATCCGGTAATTTATTACTTCTTATATCGACCACTGCTTTCCGTAAGGATAGGGGTGAGAAATCAGTGATAGTATGCTCATCTAAATATTGCTGCAGCCCTCTATGGAATGGGGGCTGCAGTTGACTGTAGTGTAGTCTAAGCCACAGCGTACAAATAAAAAACTTTCCATGGTCAACATTTTTAAAACGACTCGTACGATAGCCAAATTTACAGTCAGCATTACTTAATTCTCTGAATTCATTCCTGGCTACATCGTATGCCAATACTTTTTTAAGTGTATCGGCAATTTGTTCGCCGTAGGCCTCAACATTCTGCACGGGTGTGGCGCCGGCGGTACCCGGAATGAGCGAAAGCGTTTCGATGCCACTTAGCCCTTGATCTACAGCCCACTCAACTACATTGTCCCAATTTTCGCCAGCACCTATTTTAACTATCGCTTCATCACTATTTTTCTCAATAATTTCATGGCCGATGATCTTGCTAACAATTAGTAGACCGTTAAAGCCTTCATCACGCCACACAATATTGCTTCCACCCCCAACCATAATAACGGGTAATTCATGCTCCTTTGCCCAAGACAAAGCTTCTGCGAGTTCATCTTCACTATGCACATCAGTAACGTAGGCGGCCTTACCGCCGAGTCGCATTGTTGAATATAACGCCAGAGGAACGTTTTGTAGAATCTGCATGTGCTTATTATACTCGAGTCGGTTCAACCTTGCGCCACTTGACGCGGCACGTTACTATAAAAGCATGCAGAAACCTTTTCAGGAACTGGGTGGAGAGCTGAAGTCTATTCGCCAGAAACTACAGGAGAGTGTTGCCGAAGTTTCTGGGGCTGTAGAGATTGATATGGATGCTCTAGAGCGCATTGAAACAGGACAAGAACGTCCAAGTGAAGATGTGCTAATGCTGCTGATTAGCCATTTTGGTGTTCGAGATGATCGAGCCGTGGAGCTCTGGCAATTAGCAGGATATGATCAGCTTATGTCTGAAAAGGAAAACTCTAATGACCTACAAAATCGTACGGTCATGGTGATGATGGCTCTCGATACGCGTATTTTATATAGTGACGGTACACACATAAATGCTAATAAAGCTGGAGTGGTATTAAATTTTCTGCAAAATTCCGATACGCCAAACCAACAAGTTCCTATTGCTCGAGTCGGAATGAGCTATGAGCAGGCCCAAGCTTTTTTAAATAGCCTTAGTCAAACTTTGACGCGTGCTGCGTCTGCTCGTCAGCCAAAACGTTTAACAATGCCGAAATCTCCGAAAAACAATAAGTCTAAAGCAGACTGATATAATAAACGTGCTTTCAGTAATTCGTTAGTCAGGTACATCAGCGAGTATTAAATATCCCGTTAGCTCAGCTGGATAGAGCGTTGGTTTCCGATACCAAAGGCTGAGGGTTCGAATCCCTTACGAGACGCCAGTGCCTCATATCTGTTATAATGCGTGCCATGCGCCCGTAGCTCAGTGGATTAGAGTACTTGGCTTCGAACCAAGGGGTCGCAGGTTCAAATCCTGCCGGGCGTACCAATGATGCTTGACACAATGGTATAACCTTTGTTATACTTTACATATGAAAACAGCCATATCAATTCCTGATACAGTGTATAAATCCGCCGAGCAATTGGCACAACGGCTCGGGGAGTCTCGGAGTGAGTTATACACAAAAGCAATTAAAAGCTACGTTGAAAAACATCAAGATGTAAAAGTCACAGAAAAGCTTGACGAAGTATATAGCACTGAGGCTTCGCAGCTCGACCCAGTTTTAGCAAATCTGCAAACCCGGTCTTGGCTTAAAAATAACCCATGGTAAGCCGTGGCCAAATATGGTGGGCAGAATTACCAAACCCCGCTGGCTCCGAGCCTGGATTCACTCGGCCTGTGTTGGTAATACAGGCAGATAGTTTCAATCATAGCCGCATAGGCACTGTGGTTGTCGTAGCAATAACTTCGAACCTTCGTCTCGCTAAAGCGCCAGGAAACGTTAGCTTATCTAAAAGCAAATCTGGCCTATCTAAAGATTCGGTAGCCAATGTTTCCCAAATCAGTACTCTTGATAAAGAAGCTTTGACTGAAGTAATTGGCACCGTGGGTAAACTCACTATGCAACAGGTTGATGAGGGAATTAAGCTGCTACTGAGCGTTTAGGTATGTTCGGACTTCGTTCACCAGGGTGTACCATTTTATTTAGGCGGCGTCAGTTTGTCGGTAGACATGTTTAGTGCTGTTTAAAATTATACGTCCTTGCTCTACAGCACGCTGAACTGGCGGTAACTTATGAATTCTTGCATATTCAATATTACCTAATATCCAGGCGTCGTAGCCTTCTGGGGTACTCAGTTGTCGGTTGCCATATGCTGTTGCCGGCGTCACCAAACCTGGTACATACAAACGACCAATCCAAGCATACATTTTCCGATAATCTTTATCTGCACCGATTTTTTCTGCTACTCGCTCAAGCGCTTGTGCGAACATGTCGTTTGAATTATCATCTCCGGGTTTAATTGCTATCTCTTTTTCTAGAACAGGTCGTGCGCTTCCGACAACGCTCATTGGTAAGCGATTAGGGATACGATCTGCTCCAACGCCCATGACGTTATATATGACTTGTGGTAGTTCATCCACACTTAGAGCACGCATTATTGGATGAGTCACTCGCCATGCTGATCTTTGCTTGGTGGTAAGCTTAATAAATCCATGCTCAATAAGTTCACTAAGTAATTGATCAAATTCAATGCCAGCTTCCGTGAGATCGTGCATGGTCTTAAATTTGAGAAAAGTTCCTACTTTAACTCCCTTGGGGCTCCACGATTCGACGCGTTCTTGTGCATGTAATGAATCTATCCCGTCCCATAAGTTTGGTGCCGGCAGAACCAGCCCTTCCTCAAGAGGATTAAGTGATCCATCAATCAGCGAAACATATTTCGTAAGTGTTGGTTCAGTAGTTGCGGGATAGACCGGCAGCCCCTCTGTAAAAGGAGCATATTCTTGGGAAGGCGGGTGAGCTATAGCCATTGTAATAAACCCAGCAGCGTCTTTAATAGAAGCCGTCCAGAGACAATATAATAACACAAAATTTATAATTATACAAATTATAATACACAGTCTTCTATTATTAAGTCTTTATCTTGGCCTGCAATGACGTATCAGATTGTGATATAGTATTATTACACGATGCAAAAATACAGAGAATCAAAAGAAAATGACATTATCCTGCGCGTCCCACCCTGGGCGACGCGGATATACCTTATGCTTGCAGTGGTCCTATTACCATGGACGGTATATATTGGCCTAACATTGCCACAGCACCATCTTTCCGCCCACTGGAATATTAGTTGGGCGGGTCTTGATATTGGTATGATCGTGGCTCTAGCGGCTACCGGGTTGTTTGCCTATATACGTTCAATCTGGATTGTTATTGCGGCCGCTACGACAGGTAGCTTACTGCTTGTTGATGCTTGGTTTGATGTTATGAGTGAACGTACTAGTACTGATTTTCACCAAGCACTTATATTGGCGTTTATGTTTGAGCTTCCATTAGCTATGCTTAGCTATTATTTGGCAAGCCATGCGCTCCGACACAATACTCAGCCTAAAAAACGACGAAAACAACGTTGAGTTGTGCCACGCACCTTTTTAAGCTATAATCACCTCTGTTCTTTGTAGCCCAAAGCTCAAACGAAATTCTCACTGTTTAGGATTTTGCGAAGAGTGCAACACTAGGTTGGTGCTGATAAGGCGGACGTAGCTCAGCAGGTAGAGCGTCGGGTTGTGGTCCCGAATGTCGTGGGTTCGAGCCCCATCGTTCGCCCCATAATTAATTGAAGCCAAAGGTATATATGCTTAAAAAGATTCTACGGTTCATCCGTAATTATTATCTATTTGTTATCGCGCTCGTGGCTCTGATTATTAGCTTGATCCTGCAGTTTAACCATCATGCCCTTGTAGCGCACTGGATCTTAAGTATAGTTTCAATCATTGAAGTTATTCCACTTCTATGGGGTATGTGGGATGATCTACAAACTGGACATTATGGTATCGATATTTTGGCGGCTACAGCTATCGTTACGGCTGTCATCATGAAGCAATATTGGGCCGCCATCGTAATTGTTATTATGCTCACAGGCGGCGAAGCGCTAGAAGATTATGCTGAAAACCGCGCCAAAACGGAACTGAACGCACTGCTCAGCAAAGCTCCTAAGCAAGCTCATGTTGTTAACAAGCAACAAATTATTGATGTACCAATCAGTCAAGTAAAAGTTGGCGACAGACTTATGATAAAGCCAGGTGAATTAGTGCCAGTGGACGCCACAATAATTGAAGGCTCAGCTAGCTTTGATGAGTCCAGCCTGACAGGGGAGAGTTTACCTCAAGCTAAAGATGTAGGCGACCACATTCTTAGTGGCTCGATAAATCTCGACGGGGCTATAACAGTGAAAGCTTTACACGTCGCAGCTGATAGCCAATACGAACAAATTATTAAACTGGTTCGTGCAGCAGCTGGTAGCCAGGCACCATTCGTAAGGCTGGCTGACCGATACAGCGTACCATTCACCGTCATTGCTTTTATTATTGCCATTGGCGCTTGGGCGCTAAGTGGACAATCAATCCGTTTCTTAGAGGTTCTAGTGGTAGCGACACCTTGTCCGTTGATTTTAGCTGCCCCAATAGCTGTCATCTCTGGTATGAGTCGTGCTGCCAAACATGGCATTATTATTAAAACCGGAGGGGCTTTAGAGCGCTTAGCCGAAGCAGAAACCATAGCATTCGATAAAACCGGCACCCTAACAGAGGGTAAGTTAGTAGTTGATACGGTGAAAACGTTCGGTAGTTATAGGAAAGACGAAGTACTTGCCCTCGCCGCAGCGCTTGAGCAAAACTCTACACACATCTTGGCCTCGGCGATTGTTGAAGCAGCTACCAAGAAAAAAATTAAAATCCCTAAAGCCAAGCATGTTCAAGAAGAATCGGGTAGGGGATTGCTTTCCATTGTTGGCGGTCGACAAGCGTTGGTTGGTCGTCAAGCATTCTTGAAAGATCACGACATAAGCTTTCCCACCAAACGTCAGGACTATGAGGTTAAAAATACCGCAACTTTTGTTGCGGTTGATGGCATGCTAGCAGGTATCATTAGCTTTAAAGACGAGCTGCGGCCAGAAAGCAAACGGACCCTCAAGGCTCTCCGAAGCCTAGGCATTAACCACATACTCATGGTCACAGGTGATAATCAATCGACTGCTCAGGTAATAGCTAAGCAGCTTGGTATCTCTGAAGTCACCGCTGAGGCTTTACCATCTGATAAACTTCGGGCAATTGAGGAGGTCAAAGAACGGCCTGTAGCTTTTGTAGGTGATGGTGTGAACGATGCACCAGTGCTTACGGCGTCTGATATTGGCATTGCACTTGGGGCACGTGGAGAAACAGCTGCGAGTGAATCAGCCGACATGGTAATTATTGTTGATGATGTTAGCCGAGTAGTTAGGGCTCTTAGTATTGCAAAGCGTACCTTTTCAGTGGCCCGACAAAGCATTTTAGTTGGCATTGCCTTAAGCATCATACTTATGTTTATTTTCTCAACAGGTCATTTTCCACCGCTGTATGGTGCAATCATCCAAGAAGGCGTGGATATCATTGTCATTTTCAACGCCTTGCGTGCCCATATGGACGGCAAAGATTCAGCAACTGCTTCCATTACATAAGCCTTAGTACTATGGCTACAGCAACAGGCACCAAAACATTATCACTACCACGTACACCAATATTCTCAAGTAACGTTGCACCCAGCGGCAACCATAGTAATGCTGGCCACGCACCGCTCACATGACTAAATGCAAAGTAAAAACCCAGGATTACAAAAGAACACAGCCAGAATGTGATAGTACCCACAAGAGTTTTGCGTTGACCAAGAACGCTATAACTTGTCTTCTGACCGAACTGCGTGCCAACGGTTGCTGCTAAGCCATCAGCTAAACTCATATGTAACATAGCGGCAGCAAAAATTAAGCGGTCATGACTAATAAATGCCGTTAAACCAATACTCACGGCGAATAAAAGCTCGCCAATCGTCTTACGACCAATAATATGAATTGAACCGAAGATGCTGAGCAGTCTAGAGGCCAAGATGACAATAAAGAACGCTGCTGCCAATAGTTCAATTTGTGACCAACTCAAAAACCACGGCCAAAAAGCTGCAAATGTTCCAATAGTGATATGAATAAACTTACGTGTGAATTCTGAACGATACTTCTTAACTCGCCACAAGTATTCAACTACGACGAGCAGCAAGAAGACGGCAATGATGACTAAGAGCATTTTAAGCACAGCTTGTATTGTAGCGCAAAAATCTTAAAGTATTTTTAATAGAGTTCAATATGTATAACAAAAACCTGGTCGGGGTGAGAGGACTCGAACCTCCGACCTCCGCGTCCCAAACGCGGCGCGCTAGCCAACTGCGCCACACCCCGACAACCATATTTCTTAGGATATACCCTTGATTCTACGACAAATGTCATTATAACGTAATCCTTCACAAAAATCCAAATCCATGATATAACTAGCTTTTGTTTAAATCTTATGCTATAATTATCGCCATATGAAGTACGCATCAATATTTTTCACGATATTGCTGATATGGGTTGCGGTAATACTTATGGCACTTACGCGTTCTAGTGCCACCCAAATATTTCAGTTGTATCTTGCGGTCATGGTTTCAACCTTAGCCTTATTTTTAATAGGCTTTGCAAGGAGATAGCGTGGCTAGCCCAGATAAATCATCAATAGCTGCAATTAAGCGGCACCGAACTGCTAAGCTCGCTACCCTCGGCACGAGAGCTTACTACTTGCATCGTAGGGGCAAGGACGATGAAATGTATTCACTTATTTGTGATGAAATGGTAGAGCTTGGTGGTATTTATGTTAAGTTTTTGCAAGGTGTATTGCTGCAAAGCCAAGCTATGCGCAGCTGGCGCAGCAACGACCGTTTAAAGATTTTCGAGAATCTTGATCACGAACCAATTGACGTAGTTCGTGTATTACAAGCAGAACTTTCATCTGATAAGCTCGCTCAAATTAGCTCAATTCAGCCTCAGCCTTTTGCGGCAGGTAGTTTCGGTCAAGTATATTACGGTCAACATGTTAACGGTAAGCCAGTTATTATTAAGGTGTTACGCCCAATGGTCAAAGAGTTACTTAAATATGATCTGCGTTTATTGGGAATGTTTAGCCGTACAATGATTAATAAAATGTCGAGTAATATGGATATCGACTTAAATCAAGCAATCAAAGATTTTCGAATCGCAACACTCCGAGAGACCGACTATATAGCCGAAGCAAACTTTGCCCATGAACTCTTTGAAGCTTATAAGGGTCACGCAAACTTTGTTATTCCAGAGACGTTCTTAGATCTTTGCACGTCTAACGTTATTGTTCAGGAATACATTGACGGTCTGTCGGTTGCTCAGCTATTACGACTAAAGGAACAGGGTGTTGATCCAAAACGGTATATTCAAGAAACGATCGGCTCAAATCTCGACACTCAACTTGAAATATTGGGCACGGAGTTGCTCGACGGCATCTTTAATTTAACGCGCGTTCAAGGTGACCCACACCCCGGCAATATTCGTCTTATGGCAGGCAACAAAGTCGGTATGATCGATTTTGGTATAGCCGCGCCTGTACCGGACAACAAAGCTGCTTTTTTTGGCATCATTGCTGCGTGGAATAAACTGTATAGCGATGATTTTGACCTTAGTACATTGTTTGAACAATTTATGCGCTTTTTTGTTAGTGACTTATATAAAGCGCTAAAACGCATTGGTTCTTTTAACCAGCGTAATAATATGAACTCAAACGGTGATGACTCCAACTACACTAAGGCTCTTGGGCGCATTGCTCACGAAACGTTCAAAAAGAGTGTCGGAGTCAGTGATATACGGCCATTACTTGAAGATGGCCGAGTCTTTCAACTCATGAACCAGATGGTAAATAAAAATAATCGTTTTGGTTTAGTCCTTAAATTGGAGGCTTCGGAAATTCTTCGAGCTGTTCAGACGTATATTACGCTTGTCGATGCGCTGGGACGCCGCAATGTTGTCCTGCCGAAGGTATTTTCTAATGTTGTTGAGCGAGTCGAGCGAGAGCACCCTGAACTGGCTCATGATAACGACGACGACCTTAGTGTCTCACAAGCGCTCGATATTGTTAGTAAATGGCTAGAGCGAGTTGCGATACGTGACCCAGCACTCTTTCGCCAATTAGTGAATCGTATTAAACTAGGTTCAGATAAGCTCGGAGCAATACCAAGTGCTCAACCAGTAAAGAAGGAGACGACAAATGCTTAAAGAATTCATTTTGTTTATTAAGTACCCATACACGGCTGGCGTTATTGCCACTATCTGGTTAGGTAGTGCTATATTGATGGCAATCAGTAAAGACTTACCGGGTATTCGTATTGTGGCTATCAATATGATTGCCAGTGTTGTGATTGCCGGTTTCGGCTTCGCCGGCAAAAGCCAAACATAAAAGTTGCTACTATTTGACATCGTTAGTTTCAAGCTAGCGACAGAACTTTAGATAATTTTTCGGATATGCTTCGTGGCAGTTGCAAGGCCTGCATTTGGGTCGACTTCAATAAGTAAAGCATTAAATTGCATGCGTCCGGTAGTTTCCAGCTCATTATGTGTTTGTTTAGCGTCACGCCAACGGGGGAGAACACTTGTGAATTTTACACCGAGACTGGAATCTAATGATCCACACATACCAACGTCAGTAACATGCGCCGTACCTTTAGGTAACACACTGGCATCAGCTGTCGGTATATGCCAATGATCACCAACAACCGCAGTTACGCGGCCGTCAAGATAGTACCCAATTATAAATTTCTCGCTAGAGTAATCGCCGTGGAAGTTTACAATTGTCCCAGCTTTTTTCGTGGATTTCTCTTGCTTTAAAATCTCATCAACTACTTGCAGGGGATTATTTGTCTCTCGATTGGCATCACGGCCAACAATCTGGCCCAATAAGCTGATCACTAAGATTTTACCTGTCAATGCTTGAATGTATTTATAGCCAAGACCAGGCGTGCCTTCGGGGTAGTTTGCCGGACGGATAATTGGCTGAACCGGATCATTAAGGGCCGAATAGATTTCCTTACGATTCGTTGTCCAGTTGCCGCCAGTACAAAAGTCTACGCCAGCTGCTCGTAGCCTTTTAAAGTCCTCCACGCTAATACCGCGTCCGTTGGTAACGTTTTCGGCCTGCGCAATTATGAGATCAATGTGCTCTTTCTTTTTAAGTTGAGGTAATACCTGTTCAATAACCTTGAGCCCAGGCTCACCCATCACGTCACCGACATATAAAATATTCATTGCTGGTGGTTAGTCGATTCGATAAAAATGACTGTCAATAAGTTTCTCAAATGGTATCCAAATCTGTTTTGCTTTTTTGTGTGTTAAGGTACTGAGTTTAACTAGTGAAAAAATTAACATACTCAGTCCAGTGGCCAATAATGCCGTTACGATTTTGTATATAAGCTGCGGACCCGTATCTAGCAGCAGTATAAAGCTTAACGTAATAAGGAAGAGCACAAACATAATCATCCACTCATTACTAAAGACTCTGTTATTCATTTGCATATTTAAATCAGTACGATTTTGCTGGTTGGCTACGAGGTCATCCAGCAATTTATCGATATCGGCTTCGTTGGTACCCTTATATTTTAAGCAGAAGCCGATTAGGGCTTCATAGGTTTTTTGACCCGCACCGCTGCGGTCGCGGATAGTCTTCTGGATATATTCTTTAAAATCATCTTGCAGACCATTACGCAAATGTTCTGGTAGATCTTTCGTATTAAGCATCATTGCGAAGATAGCATTTGCTTCACTACGAACGATTTTATGTAGTTCCTCAATTCTGGCTTTCTGGGCTCCTAATACTGGAGATATATAGAATCCGTATAAGAACGAGTTGACTGAAAATAGAGCCAAAGCGCCGGCAACAAATTTTTCTCGAGGCAACACAAATAGCAAACAGAAATAGAGTACGAAAAAGCCCACAAAGTACCAGCTAAGTCGAACCCTTTCTAGTAGAAATTTTTTCACTAGCTAGATTGTAACATGAAACTTACTTGGCAAACTCGGTAGCACGTGTTTCACGAATAACGTTAACCTTAATTGTGCCTGGATATTGCATGCTTGATTCAATCTTGGTGGCAATATCACGAGCTAGTTTAATGGCGCTAAGGTCGTCAATCTGCTGTGGCTTAACAAAAACACGGACTTCTCGTCCAGCACTGATTGCGTAAGACTTCTCAATGCCACTAAAGCTGTTGGCAACATTCTCGAGATCTTTCATACGCTCCACAAAATTTTCAGCGCTGATATTACGAGCACCAGGGCGGCTTGCGCTAATTGCATCAACTACGCGAATGATGAGCGCTTCTACGCTAGTCGCTTCAACGTCATCGTGATGCTGCTCTGCGGCCAGTGCGACCTCTTCTGGCGCACCATACTTACGTAACATTTCACCGCTAATATGATGATGTTTACCTTCCATCTTGTGGGTCAAAGCCTTGCCTAGATCATGTACAAGAGCTGCATATTTACAGGTCTTTACATTAGCACCTACTTCTTCGGCAATCATGCCTGCAAGATGTGCCATCTCAACACTATGTTTCAAAACATTTTGGCCGTAGCTGGTGCGATATCGAAGCTCACCTAGTAGGTGTAAGATTTCCTTCGGAATACCGATAATGCCGACTTCGCGAGCAGCATCTTCGCCAGCACGTATTACATCCTTCTCGACGATTTTCTGAGCTTTTTCAACAATCTCTTCGATGCGACCAGGATGAACTCGTCCATCTTTCAGTAACATCTCTAAGGCTTGTCGAGCAACCTCGCGGCGTACCGGATCAAAACTACTCAATACAATATAACCAGGCGTGTCATCAACCATTATGTCGACACCAGTAGCCCGTTGGAGTGCTTGGATATTTCGGCCTTCTTTGCCGATTATGCGGCCTTTCATCTCTTCATCCTCAAGCTTTACACTCGTGATAGTTCGTTCGGCAGTAACCTCACTAGCCATTCGTTCCATGGCAGTAGTGATGATAAGCGCAGCTTGCTCCTCAGCATTCTCGCGCGCCTCATTTTGTAGCTTGGCAACAACGCCAGTTAAATCAGAACGAATATCGCGCTCTGTCATCTGCATGAGTTTTTCGGCCGCATCAGCTTTGCTTAACTTAGCAACTTTCTCTAACTTATCTTGTTGTTTCTGACGAATCACACGGATTTCATCTTTGAGTGCTTCAACCTCTCCTTCGCCCGTTCGTAATCTTTCGGTGCGCTTATCAAGGTCATCTAGCTTTTTGTCAAAGCTTTCTTCGCGTTGCACCAAACGCTGTTCTAACTCTTTGAGCTCTTTGCGGCGTTGCTGCTCCTCTCTACGAGTCTCTTCAACGATTTTGCTAGCATCATCCCTCGCATCGTTAATAATTTTACTAGCTTCACGCTTGGCTTTTTCGAGCTCCTTTTTAGACTGGTCAGCGGCTGCCCCTTGTCGTTGTTTAGTGATAGCAACGTTGGTACCAAATCCGGCGCCCAAGCCCACCACAGCAAGCACTATGGCAAGTATAATCATGTCAATCCTTTCTATCGTGTGCAGAAAAATTCATACCGACAATCGCTATCACTTCTCTAGTCGTACTGAAAAATTCTGGAAATCGAGTTAAAGTTAAGAAAATGGTTTAAATGGAATTGCTCTCAAAACTGGCAAATCCAACTTGAATTATACGCCAAGTATTTCAATTTTGGCAAATCAGCTATTAGTTTGAGTAGGTAATGTGAGGCGGTGAACCATAGTGAGGCAATACAAGCTTATCGCTTTTACCGTCTTCTAATTGTGTGATTCCTTGCGCAAGCCAGCTCTCGCCTCGCTCTGCGATGATTGGAACGTTGAGGCTATAAGCTAGCGCATTACCCACACTCAGACCAATGCGCAGTCCAGTAAAACTGCCTGGGCCTTCAAAACAAACAATACCTTCAATAGCTTGCCAATCTTTACCTTGGTTTTTTAGTAAGTCTTCTATTTTCGTATGAATTGTTTCAGCAAGTGCACGGTGAGCTTGCCATTGTTCATAAGCCAGACGTTCACTATTTTCAAACAAACCAATTTCAGCTTCGGGTTTATCAGTTCGGATGGTAAGGATTAACACTAGTTCAAACCTTTCATTACATAGTCGAGGGAATGTGGATAATGAAACTGAAGATGGCGTGCCTGCTTATTTGTTTGGGTGAAGGTGATTGTCAGTCGTTCTATCGGCAAAGCATTTTTGGCAATATCGGCCCATTCGATTACTAGGACAGAGTGTGGCTGGTCAATAACTTCGGCTAGCTCATTGTATATTACTCCAGCTTCCCCTAGGCGATAGAGATCGAAATGATTAAGTTGCAGGTGCTGTCCTTGGTATTCATTACTGATTTTGAAGGTTGGGCTGGAAACATGATCCATCGAGCCAAGTCCACGCGCCAAACCACGCACAAAGGTTGTTTTGCCTCCACCTAAATCGCTGACCAGTTCAATGACCTCACCGCCTGTAAGATTCTGCCCAATTTTTTCAGCAAGCTTCTCAGTACTCACCGGGTCGTGAGTGGTTGACTGCCATGTCGTTATGCTATTCATATGTTTTGTATAGTAGCGCGACCACCTCAATTGTCGCAAGTACGATCAATCATAAATTACAAAACCATCAATGCTACAAATTTTTTGCGCTTTAGCGTTATACTAGAGGGATGTTACAGTTGAGTTCGAAGCTTATTAACCGGCCGGTTTTAAGCCTACGCACCGGTACCGTCGTGGCGACGGCGACTGCTCCAATAATTAATCCCAATAACCTAAAAATAGAAGGTTTCTATTGTACGGACAAGTTTGAGAAAAAACGTCCATTAGTACTATTGTATCAAGATATACGTGAAGTCATCTCGCAAGGCATTGTTGTTAATGATTACGAGGTTTTAGTTGAGCAAGATGAACTGGTGCGCCTAAAGGATCTCATTAAACTTCGATTCGATTTGCTCGGTAAGCCAGTCGTTACGGAGGGCAAAAGTAAGTTGGGTAAGGTGAATGACTTTGCAACTGAAGTTGAGACTATGTATGTTCAAAAAATTTATGTCGGACAACCCTTACGTAAAACACTCATGGGGGGCTCGCTGAGTGTTGACCGCTCACAAATCGTTGAAATTACTAACCGACGAATTATTATTAATGACTTGGTGCAAACAGCACCAGCTCAAGCCCCTGCTGCTGCTTAAGACTCTTCAACAACCTGTTTAATATCATCATAGTTAAAACCTTGACGAGCCAGATACTGCATAAGTTTAAGTTTGTCAGTCTGGTATTTACTCTGACGCCGTTTCTTGGCTACGAGTTCACGAAGTGTTTCAACTTCATTGACTTCGTCCTCTGCTAGTGCTTGCTTGATAATATCTTCTGGTACCCGTTTCTGTTTGAGCTCTTGCACTAATCGACGTCGACTGACTGGCTTAAGCAGTCGACGATTTTCAACCCATGATCGTGCAAAGGTTGCATCGTTTACTAAACCTAATGTTGTAAGTTTTGTAAGAATTTTTTGGACTACCGGCTCGTCAACTTTTTTTCGATGTAAGTAATTTTCAATTTCCCACGTACTTCGTGAGCGTAAGCTTAGGTAGCGCAAAACATTGCCATAAACTTTATCATCGACGGATAATTTTTTAAATGATCTCAGCTCTTCCTTACCAAGCTCTTGACCGCGAACCAATTTTTGTTCGAGTAATGCAGTCTCGCTTAAGCTAAACTCGTACGTATCGTCAATGAAGATACTATAGCGATCTTTGCGTTTTTCTTGTTGTTTTATGTTCGTAATTTTCATGCGAGTGAGTGGTCGTCATGTCGCTTGATCTCTTTAAGTAGGTTAGTGAAATAAGGGCTGCCTTGTGGTACGATTTGTGACGCTTTTTCCGGGCTAGACCTAGATCTGCGCAAAATATTCATGGCTACTCCTTTTTGGAAGCTTCTTGGACGGCTTTTATGACTTCGTTCATAGCCTTCGGATTATCGTCAAGATATTTTTTTGCTGCCTCGCGGCCTTGCCCAATTTTTTCACCTTTATATGCAAACCAAGCGCCCGATTTTTCAATAATTTCCTCAGCCACAGCTAGGTCAATTACATCACCCGATTTACTGATGCCTTGGTTATACATGATATCGAATTCGGCTTGGCGGAAGGGAGGAGCAATTTTATTCTTGACCACCTTGACTCGTGTGCGGTTGCCAATAATCTCCTCGCCTTGTTTAATCTGCCCGATACGGCGGATATCCATACGAACCGAAGCATAAAACTTTAGTGCATTGCCACCAGTTGTAGTTTCTGGGTTACCAAACATGACACCAATTTTCATTCGAATTTGATTAATAAAGATAACTGTCGATTTGGATCGAGAAATAATACCAGTAAGTTTACGCAGAGCCTGACTCATGAGTCGTGCCTGAAGACCCATGTGACTATCTCCCATTTCGCCCTCTATTTCAGCTCGTGGTACCAGCGCTGCGACCGAATCAACCACAATCAAGTCAACGGCATTAGAGCGCACTAGAGTTTCAGTAATCTCAAGAGCTTGTTCACCGTTGTCAGGCTGGCTGATTAATAAATTGTCAACGTCGACACCAAGACGTTTCGCATATGCCGGGTCGAGCGCATTCTCGGCATCAATAAATGCGGCTGTGCCACCAGATTTTTGAACTTCGGCAATGGCATGCAGAGTTAAAGTCGTTTTACCAGAACTCTCTGGGCCATATATCTCAATTACTCGCCCTTTTGGCAGACCGCCACCTAGCGCTAAGTCCAATGATAAACTGCCAGTCGGGATACATTCCACGTTTGTCGAATGCGCCTCGCCGAGTTTCATAATCGAACCTTTGCCAAATTGTTTTTCAATTGTTTCGAGAGCTAGTCCCAGAGCTTTACTCTTGCCTTCATTTATTTTCTTATCATCAGCCACTACAAACCTCCTCCGTGACAGTTATCAGATTCCCCGTATTCCCCCTTATTATAACAAAGTACAAAGTAGCTGTATAATGGCAAGTAAGATGGGCAGGGTACCTACAAAAACTAACGAAGATTTAGTTAATAAAAGCATTCAACAGATTCTTGAACGAGCTACCAAAAATGGTGTAAGCAACATACATATTGAGCCGAACAATACATTCGTTTTAGTTCGTTATCGTCGTGGCAGTTCGCTGTATATAGCAAATAAACTTCCAAAACACACCGCAGAAGCACTTGTTCGTCAGCTTAAGAATTTAGCCGGACTCGATACTCAACAAACTCAAGCCCCACAAGTTGGAGAAGCTACGGTGCACTTCAATCACGGTACCTATAAAGTAGTCATAGCAACGTTACCGGTGCTTGATGGAGAGAGGGTTACAATTCGTTTGCGCGGTCACGTGACACCACGTCAACAATTAGAAAGCCTGGGGCTCTGGGGGAAATCATTGACTGCCGTTGAGCATGCATTGGCCGAAGATCGAGGCTTAGTGATAGTTGGGAGTCGTCAGGCTCGAGCAGCTCAAATCACTCTGGCCGGCATGATTCAGAAATTGTATTCGCCAACTCGTAAACGGGTCTTTATCGAACCTGATGAGACAATTACGTCATTACTGCACGGCATTAAAGTTGTTTATGGTCACAATTATGCCCAACAATTGAAGCTGTTGAGTGAGCGTGAGTATGGAGCCATTGCCATTAGTAATGTGGCTGATCATGCAACCGCTCGGCAGGTCGACAACATGGCTAAAATCGATAAAAAATTACTGGTAAGATTGCCAGTAAATAGTGTGGCGCGAGGGCTCATTCTATGGCACCAATTAAATGGTCACCTCAGCGTAAGTCAGCCAATAGTTGTTGCTCAAATAAATGTTATGGGCTTGTGTCAGTACTGTCGAGAGTCGTATGAGCCATCAATTATTGAACAAATTCAATTAACAGAAATTTTTAAAACAGATGATATTGCAACTATGAAGCAACTGAATGAACTTGAGCGACTGGCTGAAGAAGCTGGTCTGGCTAGCAATCAGCCACTAAGCAGTAGTGAGGAAAACGTACGCCAACTATGGCGCGCAAAGGTAAACGGCTGCGAGCACTGTGATCACACGGGTTTTTCTGGAGACATCGGTATTTTTGAAGTGTATAAACCAAGCGATCATTTTCGTAGCCAGTTGGCAGCAAATGAATCTGTCGCTCTTTTGCAACAAACAGCTATCAAAGACGGTATGATAAGCCTTAAGGTTGATGCGCTGACTAAAGCGCTTCGTGGTCTGATTGATTTTCCGACTTTACTGAGTATATCGGAAAGCACGCAACAATTTTAATCTGATGCTATAAGAGTTGAGATTGGTCGGGCGAGCTGTCTTGTTTCTTGCCGAGATGTCTGTAAGCTTTGGCCGTAGCTTTGCGTCCTCGAGGCGTTCGTTCAAGTAAACCTATCTGTAGTAAATACGGTTCGATGAAATCTTCAATCGTTGTGCGTTCCTCACTGGTTAAGGCAGCTAGCGTCTCAACGCCAACTGGCCCACCGTTATAGTTTTCGATAATTGCGGCGAGAATTAAGCGATCGGCAGGTTCGAGGCCAAGTTCATCAATTTCTAGAAGCTCTAATGCCTGGACGCTAATGGCTGTATCAATGATTCCATCCCCATTCACATCAGCGTAGTCGCGTGTGCGTTTTAGTAAACGGTTGGCAATCCGTGGTGTTAGTCGAGCGCGTTTGGCGAGAGTATGAGCAGCATCTGCATCGACTTCAACTCCTAAAATACCTGCGGCCCGCAAAATAATTTTTTGAATTTCTTCAGGCGTATAAAATTCTAAACGATGAATCATACCAAACCGATCGCGGAGTGGCGCGGCCAGTGCGCCGGTACGTGTCGTAGCTCCAATTAACGTAAATTTAGGTAAATCGAGACGTAAGCTTCGCGCGCTCGGGCCTTTGCCAAGCATGATATCAAGCTTGAAATCTTCCATCGCCGAGTATAAGACTTCTTCAACTGACCGGTGTAAGCGGTGGATCTCATCAATAAATAAAATATCACCATCTGCCAGATTAGTTAGCAGGCTAGCAAGGTCACCGGCTCGCTCAATAGCCGGTCCACTAGTGATGCGGATTTGGGCACCCATTTCATTAGCAATAACGCTGGCCATGGTGGTCTTGCCTAAGCCCGGGGGACCATAGAGTAAGATATGGTCAATTGGCTCATCTCGCTTTTTAGCAGCATCAATAGCGAGCTTTATATTTTTTTTCAAACGTACCTGACCGATGTAGCCAGTAAAGTCTCGTGGGCGTAGTGTGACTTCGAACGCTTGCTCGTCCTCCGGCTCGTCGCTGGTATTCACAATTCGGTCAATCATTACCTACTAGTATACCGTAGTTACGGTTTACGGCACGTGCGTAGGATTCCAGCAGGTGCGAAGGTTTCGGTCGAGCTTAGCTAGCTTCTGCATATCTGGCTCACCCAATTCAAAATCAAAAATATCGATATTTTCTATAATACGACTCGGGGTAACAGATTTAGGTAAAACGATTAAATCGCTCTGAACACACCATCGTAACATGATTTGAGCGTAACTTTTTTTATACTTCTTGGCCATCTCCGTAATAAGTGGTTCGTCCATTGCTTTAGCGTGCGCTAAAGGTGAGTAGGCCTCAACTGCAATGTTGTGTTCTTGGCAGTACTCTAGAAGTTCTGGTTGTTGCAAAAACAGATGGAGTTCTACCTGGTTAACTGCTGGCATTTCTTCGGCATATTTTTCCATTTCTTCTAGGTGTCGAATTGTATAGTTACTCACTCCAATAGATTTTGCTTGACCACTAGCTTTTACCTCCTCAAGAGCCGTCCAGCTTTTTTTGCGAAGAATTGAGACAGGAAAGTGGAGGAGAATAAGGTCAACGTAATCTGTTTGCAATTTTTTGAGTGACTCCGCAAAAGTTTCTTTGGCTTTGTTATAGCCAAAGTGTTCAACAGCAATTTTTGTAGTGATCCATACATCCTCACGTTTTAGCTCGGAGTTTTTTAGTGCAGCACCAAGCATATGCTCGTTTTTATAGGCTTGGGCCGAATCGAAGTGTCGATATCCAGCGGCTACGCCAGCCTCAAAGGCCCGATTAAATTCAGTAATGTCTTTTACTTGCCACAGACCTAGTCCAACTTGCGGAATTTTACGGCCGTCCCCTAATGTAATCTTTGGAACCATTCAATTGTCTCCTTTCAGGGCTAACTTAATTCGATCTTCAGTAGAAAGCTTGCTATCAATATGAGCCAAAGCGGCTGAAGCGTCTTGAATAGAATAGCCAAGAGTCATGAGTGCTGCTACAGCTTCATCTTGACTGACGGCAGCTTCAGATTGCAGTAGCCCGGCAGACTGTAAGTCAGTTGGGACAAGCCCAACCTTATCTTTTAGCTCTACCACGATTCGTTCGGCAACTCGCTTACCAACACCCTGAGCCCCTTGAATAAACGTTACATCTCCACTGGCAATGGCTTGTCGTACGATGCCGGCGTTACCAATACTTAGGACATTAAGTGCCATACGAGGCCCAACACCATTTACTTCCAGTAGTTGTTCGAACAAGCGTTTATTATCGAATTTACTGAAACCATATAGGTCATATAATTGTTCACGGATATGTTCATAAACGTAGAGTTTTGTTGGTTGGCCAGTCGTTAATTGGCCGTGGTCCTCATTCGTCACGAATAGACCATAGCCTACCCCCCGTACGTCGAGAACCACTACATGTGTCAGTTTTTCGGCAACTACACCCGTCAATGTCGCGATCATATATCTAGTATACTACTCGCATTGAGGCGCAATTGATGTTATTGATGAAGTCAAAAATTTATTGTGAGACGAAAGGTTGACCAGTTTGGCCGCTATCGCCACTACCAGCATCTGGTGTTGTCGGTTCGTTTGAAGCGGGTGGTGTCGACTCTGCTGGGGCTGGTGGGGTTGAAGAATCTCCAGCTGGAGTGCTAGGTTCGCTTGGTGTTGAGTCGCCGCCGGCCGGCTGACCATATGAATTGTCAGCTGGAGCACTAGGCTCTACTGGAGTAACTGGTGGTACCGGATCCACACTTGGAGTCGGTGGAGTTGCTGGTTGGTCACCACCAAAACTTGGCTGCGGATTAACATTTGTATTTTGATCTTGGCTTTGATCTGCTGGAGGCATAATCGTTCCTTTTTTAATTGCTAATGTCTATACCCTACCACATAGTTTAGTCTAGTTCAAATGAATTGTCATGCTGTGGGTAATTGCAGCAGCGAGGGCATCGGCACAATCATCAGGCTTGGGAACTACCTTAAGTTGTAAAATCACTCGTACCATTTCCTGAATTTGTTTTTTTTCGGCTCGGCCATAACCAGTTACTGCTTGCTTTATTTGCAGTGGTGTATACTCGGCAATTTTGAGCCCAGCTTGTTGGCCACAGAGTAAAACTACGCCTCGGGCTTGAGCGACAGTCATAGCCGTTGTGACATTTTGAGCAAAGAATAATTTCTCGACTGACATTTCTGACGGTTTTGTTGCAATAATTATATCGGTCAATTCATCAAAGATTGTTTGAAGACGTATGGCATCATCTTCCTTAACCGGGGTTCGAATTACTCCTGCGTCCACGAGCTGAGTTTTGCCTTTAGCAACTTCAATAACCCCAAATCCTAGAATTCCTGTTCCTGGATCAATACCTAAAATTCTCATTTTAATAATCGGCGTATCATGTTTCTAGTAACTGCTCTGGTATATCGAAGTTGACGTGGGTATTCACGATATCGTCGATATTCTCGAGGGCATCCATAAGACGAATAATTTTACCAGCTGTAGCCGCATCGCTAATTTCTACAGTATTGTTTGGAACATAGGTTAGCTCGGCTTCGGTAATGTCTAGCCCGGCTTGCTGGAGGGCATTACGAACCTTAGCAAGCTCCTTTGGAGCAGTATAGATCACTGACTCGCCATCTTCTTCTTGGACATCATCAGCCCCGGCATCAATAGCGGCCATTAATACATCATCTCCGGTTTGTTTCAGGCGTACCATTCCCTTATGGTCGAACTGAAAAGCTACGGCACCTTTTTCCGCCAATCGCCCGCCATGTTTCGAAAAGGCTAGGCGAACATCAGGCAAGGTACGATTAATATTATCTGTTGCAGCTTCAACTAAAATCGCTACACTACCCGGGCCGTATCCCTCATACATGACTTCTTGGATCTGCTCTCCGCCAAGCTTACCGCTACCACGGTCAACGCTCCGCTGGATATTAACATTCGGCATATTAGTGGCCTTGGCTCTATCAATCGCTAAACGTAGGGCAAAATTTGTCTCTGGATCGGTACCACTTCGCGCTGCAACTGCAATGGCATTACCAAGTCTCGTAAAGACTGCACTGCGGGCAGCATCTTTGGCGCCTTTTTGTCGTTTAATTGTGCTCCACTTAGAGTGACCAGACATACACGTATTTCCTTACTTCATCTGTTAGTTTACCAGATTTAGGATTTCTTGTCTTGCTGTGGTGATCTACTGTGAACTAGGTGTTGAAACCACTAGAAGTTGACTAACATAGGCCTGGATAGCACTGTAGTTACTTAGGCCAGCTGCCGGGATCAATGCAGACTCCCCATCATAGGAAGTATAACTCTGTAGTAGGTCGTTACCGTTTACATCATTGAGGCTGGCAGATTTAACTGAACTGTTGCTAATTTTCTGACTGAGCTGATAGAGCCGTCGCGCGTCACTGAGAGTTAGATCGGTCTTTACATTGTTGCCAAGACTGTCAAATAAGTTACCTAGTTTGACTGGGTTAGATAACACACCTACGCTCAGAGCCTTACTTTTCAGCGCGAGAAGCATAAGGCGTTGATCCTGCTCTCTTGTAAAGTCGGATTGGCAAAAGCCATAACTACCATATGCATCGCCACGAGCTCTAGCTAAATCAAGCGCTTGTTCGCCGTTTAAACTATGTTCACCATTCGATAAGTCTACAAGAATACCGCCAGTAGCATAGTCAGTATCAGGATCGTATAGACCATTTGGATCACAGCTATTGATATCTACTGTAATGCCACCTACGGCATTTACTGAATCACGAAAGGCTGTGTAATTAATAAGGGCGTGGTAATCAATCGGGATATTAAAGTTCTGGCTCACGACTTGATCGAGTAAGCCCATACCACCATCTTCATATGCGGCGTTAATCTTAGAGTAACCATAGCCTGGTATGTCGACGTATAAATCACGTGGTACGCTAAGCATGAAAGCAGTATTATTACGCGTATCAATGCTGACAATCATAATTGAGTCAGTTAAATCGGCGCCGTTATGGCCAGGGTCGTCAGCCGAATTACCAGCTAGCAGAATATTGACCCGACCAGTATCCTCGCCTTTAAGTTTGGTCGTATGGAAGATGTCCCAAATACTACCACCAAAGGTCTTAGAAACGTTCTCATAAAATTTCCAGCCTACCCAACCACCTACAACCAGAATTATGAGCAGGAGAACTAATGCAGTACGTTTGGCGATTTTTTTATAATTTCGACGTTTTTTTGGTAACTCTGGCTTAGCTGCGGTGGCTTCTTGGTTAAAATAATTTGGCCGGTAGGTGGACAGAGTTGCGCCAATAGCCGGAAAGTCTCTGGGTGCTGTAACATCCATAACTTGTTTCGGACGCTGAGACGGTCGAGAAAGCTGTGGTGGTGACGATGGTTTTTTATGACGCATATGTGTGGCTATTAATTATGGAGCAAAGTTCTTTAGCTGCAAAGTGTGTATCAAAACAGTAAATAACATTGACTGAAATAATTACAGCTGATCTCAGCTTAGCGAAACGAGACTCGCCTGGCAAGCTAAGCACGCACATCTTAAGCATTTATTCAGGTGGAGCAGTTAGAGTAGGCGATATGAATGTTATTAGCCGCGGTATCCGCAATGCCTTTCGTAACTCAGTACGCACCATTTCTATAGTGATTATTCTCGGGCTAAGTATTGGCTTAAGTCTTATAATGCTAATTGCTCATCAGGCTGTTACTAAAGAGATTAGTACTGTTAAAAGCTCGATTGGTAATACAGTCACTATCCAGCCTGCTGGCTTTAGTAGCTTTAGTCAGGTTAACAATGCGCTGACTACAGCCGAACTCAGTAAAGTGCAGGCTCTTCCGCATGTTACTAGCGTTGACGAGAGCTTAACTGATCGGCTTACAAAGATTGGCTCAAGTACGCCATCGTTCGGTGGTCAATCATCATCAACAAGCAATAACACGACGAGCCTAACCTCACCAATTACCTTCAATCTCAATAGTAACGGTAATGGCGGCCAACGCTTTTTCATCAATGGCGGTGGCAGTGGCTTACCGACTAACTTTAGTCCGCCCATTACGATTGTGGGCACCACTGATCCCTCTACCATTAATGGCACAGCACTAACTATTACCAGCGGTACGACTATAACTGGTACTAAAGACGCCAATGATGTGCTCGTGAGTCGGAGTATGGCTAGCAAAAATAGCCTAAAAGTTGGTTCAACGTTTACGGCCTATAATACGACTCTAACAGTAGTTGGTATTTTCAAAAGTGATAGCGAAAGTGTTAGCAGCAATATTATCGTCTCGCTACCCGGCGAACAGCGCCTTAGTAATCAGTCCGGTGACGTCACGAGCGCCGTTGCCACAGTCGATTCACTCGACAATTTGAGCTCGACAACAACGGCTATCAAAAATACCCTTGGCTCAGCTGCTGATGTTACGAGTTCAGTTACCCAGGCCAATGCCAAAGTTGCACCACTGAACAGTGTTAAAAGTATCTCTCTCTTTAGCCTCATCGGTGCAGTGGTTGCCGGAGCCATAATTATTTTGCTCGTCATGATTATGATTGTGCGTGAACGCCGCCGCGAGATTGGCGTGCTTAAAGCCATCGGCGGTTCAAATCTCAGAATTATGACTCAATTTGTGAGTGAAGCCATAACCCTGACGGTTTTAGGGGCGGTTATCGGAGTTATTATTGGGGTCGTTGGCGGAACGCCAGTCACTACAGCACTCGTAAAGAACAGCACCTCTAGTCAAGTTTCAGGTATTACTGCACCAGGCGGCGGCCGTTTTGGCGGCGGCGGCCAAAGTGGCGGCGCTTCTACTCCATCTGCGCGGCCTAGCTTCAGTACTCGTTTCCGTAGCAATTCAGTTGTTAGCAGTGCTAGTAACATTCACGCTGAGGTGGGTTGGAGCATTTTACTCTATGGTTTTGGTGCAGCGGTTTTGATCGCAATTGTTGGCAGCGCACTTGCCTCGGTATTAATTGCTAAGGTTCGGCCGGCAGAAGTAATGAGAGCAGAATAGGAAAATAGTATGTTAAAAGTTACCAAACTTACTAAACAATTTGCTTCCGGATCCGAGCCGGTTGTGGCTGTGCACGATGTCAGCTTTGAAGTACCGGATGGCTGCTTTGCTTCAATTATTGGTCGCAGCGGTAGTGGAAAAAGCACTCTGCTGAGTCTCCTCGGTGCCCTAGATAAACCCACAAGCGGCTCAATAAAAGTTGATGACAGCGACCTAACTGTGCTCCATGACCATGCGCTCATAAAGTATCGTTGTGAGCGGATTGGCTTTGTCTTTCAAAATTACAACCTTGTACCAAATCTTAGCGCTCTCGAGAACGTTATGTTACCAATGGAATTTCTTGGTAAAGCAAAAGGCGAACGCAAAAAGCGAGCTGCTGAATTGCTACAACAAGTAGGGCTGAACGTTGATAAACAAGCTCGTAAACCAGGACGGCTCAGTGGTGGTGAACAACAACGCGTAGCCATTGCTCGGGCGTTAGCTAACCAACCTAACTTAATCCTGGCGGACGAACCGACTGGTAATCTTGATAGCGAAACTGGCAAAAAGATTTTTGATTTACTACATGATTTAGCCAAGTCTCAGAATACCACTGTAATTGTTGTTACCCATGATCTCTCGATTGCCGGCAAAACAGATAAAACTTTTAAACTCCAAGACGGGAAATTGGTTACCGAATGACCGAGTCTAAACATTCTAGCCACACCGAGTTGCCTCCGGTCTCTCAAAAGACTACAGTTGCATCTAAGTACTTCTTGGTAGCTGCCGGTGCTGTCATTCTGGTAGGTTTGGCTTTTTGGGCTGGTACTGCCTATGAAAAGGGACATCAATCAAAAACGGTGGCCACAGCCAACAGCTCTGGACTAACCGGAGGGCGCTTTGGCGGCGGTCGCTCTAGTGGTGAGCGGCCAATCTTTGGGCAGGTAACGGCTATAAGCTCGTCGAGTATTAGCGTCCAAGATAGTCGAACCGGCAGCACCTCAACTCTAGGAATTACTAGCTCTACAACGATTACCGATGGCGGCCAGAGTGTTAGCTATACTGACATTCAAACTGGAGATACCGTTGCAGTGATCTCAAATAGTTCTAGCACGGCTGATGCAACGAGAATACTCGTAAACCCCAGTTTTGGTGGCGGGGGAGGTGGAAGCCCACAATCCCCAAGTAGTAGCGGTACTAGTGACACGCAAAGTAACTCAAGTACAGTTCTCAATGACTAATTATCTAGCTAAACCTGCAGAGAACCTACAGCCATAAGTATCATAATAGAATTCACCATGTAATATGGAGAAATCTATGACAAAGAAATATTTCATCCAACAATTTCCAGACCCACGCCAAGATAAACTAAGGCGTCGTAAACGTTTCACAAAACATTATGAAGTTAAAATGCGACTCAAACAGGTATGGTATCGTAATCCAAAGCTGCGCCCTAGTCATTGAGAAAGAACTTCAGATAATATAAATCTTGGAATCTAACTGATCATATATAGTTGCGCCGACGTATAAAGCCCCATGCTACTGCCCCAATTATTAAAGCGAGCCAGTAGGTTAAAAATCGATATATAAGTACTATAGCTAGAGCTTCGGCGAAGGTAACTTTAAACACTAATAGCCCAGCGAACAACCCTGCCTCAGCTCCGATTAATCCACCCGGTGTTGGTGCAATTGTTGCGCCCGCGACACCTACAGTTAGTACGATCAAAGCTTGTCCGAACGCAAGATCTACGCCAACAGCCCGAGCACAAGTGAACAGGCAAAAACTATAAAGTGTTGTTAGTCCCATCGATAGTCCTAAAGCGATAAGCAATCTCACGGGATGGGTCCGATAGCCCCGAATATCTTTTAGTACCCCCAGTATTTCGCGCAATAATTTGTCACGAAATTTTCTAAACCAAGCTAGAACAACAAGTATGATCACGGCGATTCCTAGAATAAACCAATACACAGCGCTAGCTATATGTGGTTGAGCCAGTTGCGAAAACGATACACTGGTCGTAAGTACCACAATAGTAAGTAGTAATAAATGCCCCAGTAGTCCTAAAAGATTATTCGTTGCCACGACTGCACCAGCTGATGACTGGCTGTGACGCTGTTTGCGCAAGTACTCAAAGTTTAATCCAATGGCACCGATACCAGCCGGTAATATGCGGTTAACGAAGAGACTAGCTAGCTGGACTGCTAAGGTACGGGGATAAGGGATTCGTTTTTTAGCGAGGAGTAGATATGTACCGGTAGCGATGAAGGATGTTGCCAGCGAGCACCCCAAAGCCACGACTATCCATCCGGGCTGACTGTGCTCGATAACTTTAAAGCTTGCTCTAAATCGATCGATCTGAGGCAACACAGCATAAAACAATAATAGGACGATACCTAGATTAATTAATTGTCGACGGCCAATATGCATACCACGCAATGAGGAAGTTTTTGTTAGACGCGCCATGATCTCATTATAATCGTGAATCAACTAACCACAAGCGGTATCAACTGATAGTCTTGTTAGCCGAGTTTTTTATATAGCGTGCCTGTAAGCAGCAAAATTCCCACGCCAACGATTAAAGTTATATAGGGATCATTGGCGAGCAGGGGGACTTTTTGTAGAATATGCTGAAAGCCGTAAAATGTTGCAACAAGACCAAAGGTCGCCAGTAAAGCAAATACCAAAGGAAACCGCTTAAACACGCTATTACGCTGCCGGATTAGTTTATGGAGGGCCTCAATGGATATATCTTTGGATATATCTTTGGTGCCGTCTGGGTCGTGATGCGGAGAGACCATACTAATATCATATCAAATATGTATGACAAAGAGTGATCTCAACATACTGATAGGTCACAAGCAGAAAATCTGGGAGGACGATCATAAAAACAATAATGCTGTCCCGGCTTTAGCGGGTTCAGAGATATCGAGCCAAGTAACTGCGTTCATTGATTACTTACGAGATAAGAACATTCAATTAACTGATAAAGCAGTAGGTATTGGTTCTGGTAAAGGCCGCAATGTTGTCTATTGTCACCCTCCCCGTAAAATGAACACACTGTCTCGCTAATAGGCGGTACAATGTCATTAAACGAAGGGAGCAAACATGCCAGTCGGCAAACATATTGAGCAGCACATTAAAGACGAGATAATCCTCAAGATTCGGG
>DATKHF010000024.1:0-13126 GCA_035510355.1 Saccharimonadales bacterium (SeqCode)
GCCTTGCACCACCCTACAGACTTGGAGGGTATAAAACAAACCAGTCTACCCACACAGCTTCGGCTGATTTGTCTTCCGTCATTACAAACCTAAAGACACCTTTAGATGTAGAAGGCGGAGTTTTCTCGTGGGTAAAATTAAAATCTCAGCAGAGGCTGACGTTGGTTTAATGTTGGCTAAGCTAATAAAGTTACTTGAAAAAATAGACACAAATAGCCCTATGGCTAAGTTAAATGAAACGTCCATATCGGATAATAACGGGAGTCGTATTCAGCTATGATACGACCCCCTGAATGTTAGAATGTTGGCATGGACGAAGACGAAGAAGAAATCGTAGACCCTACCAAGTTGAAGTATGCGTTGTATGTCCGTAAAAGTACTGACGACAAAGAACGTCAGCAACGCTCTATTGAAGACCAGATAGCAGAGTGCGAAGAAATGGCTGCTAAGGTTGGTATGCACCTTGTTAAGCCGTATTACGAAGACCACAGGTCAGCCAAGATACCAAATAACCGTGATAGGTACAAAGATATGCTGGAAGACCTTGAACTTGGTAAGTTTGACGGGATTATGGCATACCACCCAGACCGCCTCTCAAGAAATATGATTGAGGGGGGTGAGCTATTTGAGCTGCTTGATAAGAAAACGCTCAAGGATTTGAAGTTCGTAACCCATTACTTTACCAATGACGCAAGCGGTAAAATGCTTCTTGGAATATCGTTTACTATGGCTGCTTACTATTCAGCTAATCTGTCGCAAAACGTTAAACGTGGGCATAGACGAGGCTTCAAAGAAGGTAAATCATCTGGTACACCAAAACACGGCTACATTCGCACTAAGGAAGGTATTTATGTACCTGACGGCAATAACTACGACCTTGTGTGCGAAGCTTGGCAAATGCGTAAACGAGGTATCGGCTTGCGTGAGATAGCTAAGTATATGAATGACAACGGCTATGGTCGGATTGTTAAAGATGAAAAGTCTAAGCGATACGGTGAAACCATTGTTATGAGCTATCAGATTTTAAGTGAGATGTTCAAAGACCCCTTTTACTATGGTCTGCTGATACAGAAGAACAAGACCTACGACCTAAGTGCTTACAACTTTGAAAAGGCTGTTACTGAAGATGATTACAATGAGGTGCAACGTATGTCTAGGGCTACTGTATCACCTCTTGTTAAAAATAGACGCATGACCTTTTATCCGTTGCGAGGTATGGTCAAGTGTTCTTTTTGTGGACGCAATATGTCGCCTGGTGCTTCAAAAAGTCGGGCTGGTACACGCTACTTATATTACCGTTGCGTGAACACCGAATGTACCCGTGAGAAGAAGTCCATTCGTGGCATTGAGATATTTAAGTTCATCTACGAACTGCTTAAAGACGGTATTGACCTCACTCAAAACGACTACCAATACTATTACGACCACTTAGTAAATCAAGCTGACACACAACGCATAGCCTTGCAGACTGAGATTAACAGTAAGGAGGGTGCGTTAAATGCTACCAAGCGTAGAAGCAAAAGCATAGGGCTTAAAATTATTGACTACTCTAAGGACTCCCCCGTATGGAAGGTTAATAATGAGCAGCTGATAAAACTTGAGGCTGAAGAAAAAGACTTAAAGAAGCAAATAGCAGAGCTTCAAGAACAACAATCAGACCCAAATCAAGAGGTATTAAGCATTGAGCAGTTTTTGAACCTAGCTAAAAATGCTGGTTCTAAGGTGAAGGCTGCTGATGAGGTTGGTAAGGACCACATTTGTCGGATAATCTTTTTGAACCTCGTTGTTGATGAGCAAAAAGTAGCCAATTACCACCTTACAAAGGCATTTTCTAAACTTGAAAAAATGCAATCTGTCCGTCATGGTCGGGGTGACAGGACTTGAACCTGCGACCTCACGGCCCCCAGCCGTACGCGCTACCAACTGCGCTACACCCCGAATCCCTCCGATTATAACAGAGATATGCACAGCCTGTACTTAGTATTGGCTACCGGCTGTGAGCTGGTTTTTGCGCAGAAGATCTAAGCAAGAGGTTCTTTGCGTCTGATAGTACGAAGTTAAGCTTCCAGGCCAGCATTGCCCGAGTGGCAGCTATCTCTGAACTATGAGGTGTGTTCGGTGTAAGTCCTCTAACTATATAGTGGCTGGCTAACCTAATGAGTGTATTTTTAAGTGCACTTTCATCGGCAACCATATCAGACAATTCTGGTACTACGATTCCTAGGTAGTCATTTCTCATAGTCTTAGGAGCAATTATCTTCATAATACGGTCCAAATGTTGCTCCTGGGCAACGATGCCAACTGGTCGGTCATCAGGAAGTAGCTCCTGGCTATTTGTAAAATTCGTGACAGTATCAATTGATTCTACTTCGGTACGTATAGCGCTCGCAGGAATACCATGATTATCGATAAGGCTGTGGCGCATGCCAACAGCCTCTGGCACGCCTTGATATTCCTTACCGTCTTCATCCCACCATGGTTCACCGTACTGATCAGCCGGATTTTTGTATCCGCTGCAGATGATCAAGCCGCTTTTCTCAACGAGAACCTGACCTTTGTAAAATTCCGATGCGGTAACCACCCGCTGTTCGCTAAACTCATGCAGCCCTGTACCATCGGAACTCCGATAGAGACCCGGAATTATCAAGTGCGCGACATCATCAACACCTACTCCTGAGGGTCCCTCTATTGTCGAGAACGATTGTATCTGATTCATTTATTTATATCATAATATTTTAACTTATAAACGTCAAAATAGAGGCGGCGTTGAGCCCAGAATTATCAATAAAAGCAAGTATAGCGAAAGCGAAAGAAATAGGTCGGGCACTGGGTTTGATCACCTGAGGGATCCCAGGTGGGTGTCCGCACTTGGCAACCACGGTCACCAAGAGTATTGAACTCCCTAATGATTAGTATCAGATAATCATTCACCCAGCGAGAAGTTTTTTAAGCTCTACCCGACTACGTCTATTATACGCTAGGGCAAAAGCCGTAGTACATCATAATTAAGGTTTATCAGGAAAGTAGTCAAAACTCCAGTTAGGACTAGGGCAAAGACAATGAATAGTCCATAAGGCTCAATTTGTTGCATGAATTCCTGCACCGGTTCCGGCGCAAAAGCGTAGAGCACTCTTGATCCGTCCAGTGGCGGGATTGGTATGCTATTAAAGATGAATATACCAACGTTTAGGATTGTAAAAATATACAGAAAATTATAAATTGCCGAATTAGTTGCTAGACGAATGAGCAACGCCCCAATAATGGCCAGCGCTAGATTAGTCAACGGGCCTGCAGCGGCAACTATTGCACCGCCAAACTCGCCATATTTTACCCTCTGAGGGTTAAAGGGCACTGGACGTGCAGCTAGGAGAGGAAATTTAAAAAGGATCAGCGTGACTATAGGCAGCACTACTGTAGTCAAGGGATCAATATGTTTTAGTGGATTGAGGCTCAGCCGCCCCATCTCCTGAGCCGTGGTATCACCGAGTGCATGAGCTGCGTAGGCATGCATCGCTTCGTGGATTGATAACGAGATAACTATAGTAATCAAGGCATAAACGATGTTTATGCCTGTTAAATTATCGATCATGCCTCTCAGTATACCGAGGTTGTGCCGCCAAGGATAGCGTTAACTTTGTAGCAGTTGGCGATGGCCCGCGACGTCATGAACCCGCAGATAGGCTGCGCCGGCAGCAGTAGCAACCCGTCCGGCTACTAGGTTTGGCTCTAGCTCCATACGATGATCACCCAAGAAACGTTTGCGTGAATAGCCGATCATCACCTGATAATCTGGCACCTGCTGGGCAAATTTCAGTAGTTCGCGGTTTAATTCCGGCGTTTTGCCAAAACCAATGCCAGGGTCCAAGATAATCTGTTGGCGCTGGAGGCCATCGGACTCAAGAAGTTTTACCTTATTGAGCAGATTATCGCGCACCTCCTGAATACTACTAAGTAATTCTCCTTGATGAGCCGCCTGAATATCCTTTCCAGGTAGATGACTTATGATACATCTGGCCTGATGCGTAACTACGACAGCCACCATAGCTGGATTATTCATCCCTGTTACATCGTTAATAATGACATCGCCAAGTGCCAAGGCCTTTTCGGCCGTTTCTGGATGATACGTATCAACTGATAGCTTGCCAGGGAATAGCTCCAACAGTTGTTTGAGTACGGGTTCAAGCCGCTGCCACTCCTGTTCAGCGGTAAGTGCCGTGGCACCAGGTCGCGTACTTTCAGCCCCAATATCAACCAGGCTAGCACCGTCACTAAACAACCGCGCTGCCTGTTCAACGGCTTTTTCGGGTTCTAAAAACTGATTACCATCGCTAAAACTGTCCGGTGTTACGTTTAAAATTCCAACAAGCTTGATCATCTACCTATATAATAAAGCAAACCGATTGATATAATGAGCAAAATGATCTGTGAAGGAGTTTATTGGTAGTGACAACAGTATATTTGGCTCTCGGTTCTAACGTTGGTGATTCGGCACAATATATCGCGAAATCCCTCGACTTACTGGAGTCAACTCTGAATGATATCCAGCACGCTCCGCTCTATACCTCAAAAGCCGTTGGTTATACCAATCAGGCGGACTTCTTCAACACCGCAATAAGTGGTCAAACCGAGCTGTCTCCGCAAGCATTGCTGCATGTCATCAACGAAGTAGAGCAACAAGTCGGGCGAGTAAAGCGTTTTCGTTGGGGTCCGCGCGAAATTGATATCGATATTATCTTCTATGGCAACCGAACTTTGCAAAGCGAGAATCTCACTATTCCCCACCCAAGCTTTCGAGAACGCGACTTTGTACTCCAGCCACTGGTTGATCTTAATAGCAAAATGGTCGACCCGGTGAGTCACAAAACAGTCAAGCAGTTACTCAGTGAGTTAGCACCTTCACAGTTATCAATTATACGTAGTTGACCAAAACAACTAATTCCGCTACAATAACACCTTGAGAATCAGGATATATTATGCAGAAATGTGATCTTACCGGCAAAGGCAAACAATACGGCAGCAATGTCAGTTTTTCGCAGCGCCATACCAAAAAGGTCTGGAAACCAAATCTCCAGACAAAGACGTTAGTAATTGACGGCAAAAAAATACAGATGAAGCTGAGTACTCAGGCTATCCGCACCCTTAAAAAGAAGGGTCTTTTAACTACTAGCACGCCAGCTTCGCCTGCAGCGCCACGCGTATCTGTAACTTCTAAATAAGCAATTACTTTAAGAGCGCTCGAGGATAACTAACTGAGTAACGTCAGTGAGTTCGTGCGGCTTAAGACGAAGTTTGGTGACACTTTCTTTCGGTTCCATTGCTAGTTCTTTGAGCACCTGGGCTAGTTCTTGCTGAGGTACGGGGAATTTGAGAGCCTTATCGGCATAGTGCGTTGGGATAACCAACTTAGGCTCAATAGCTTTAATAATCTGCAAAGCCCCGGTAGCATCGACAGTATACCCATTACCGCCAACGGGGACAACTAAGATGTCTACGTGGCCGATAGCCTCAAGCTGCTTATCGCTCAAGTTGGGGTCAATATGGCCGGTTATCAGTATGCTTTGATCGCTGAAAACAAGCTTGAATATAGTGGCATTGAGCTTGCCCGGTTCATCGACATGCGCTTGCGCTGCAATACCAATAACTGAAACGTCTGAAACTTCGTATTCGCCTGGGCTATCAAAGATAAGTCGGGCATTAACATCCTGCGGATGAGACGTAAAGAGTGCCACGTCATCGGGCTTAGTAATATTTTTCAAGCCAAGCTCGGCCAAGTTATCATCTATAATGATCCGCGCGCCTTTTTGGGTAACGCTCAAACAGTTTGCTCCGTAAAATTGCAGATCCATACTATGTATTATTCCTCATTCTCTGACTCAAGTTCGCTGAGCAGGTTATGCAAGTCAACGAGAACCTGTTTTTTTGACTGGGCAATAGCCGTAGCAAAACGATCTCTAATCTGTTGGCGGTAACGAAAATCTGGAAGGCTCATAATAGTGTAGCGAATACTCTTATTCTCCTTAACCTCGAGTCCGTCGACATATTTTTGCAAGGCGTTTGGATTAACGTCCCCGACGACTAATAGGTCAATCCCGGCAGTTTCATCGCGTGTAAACTGACCTGTGTAGACTGCTAAATCGATATGCCCTACAGCCTTAAGATCCGACTCGACTTCAGTCTGTTGTTCATCGAGAGCACCGGCTTTTTTGCTAACTACCTTTCGAACACCACCACCAAAAATCTCGTGTAATGGCTCATAGTATTTATACTTCTGATTCACCTCATAATATAATTTGTTATTAGTATTATCGGATGTAATGATACCAATGCTGAGCAAATTGCTCAGTTCCCGGCGGACTGAATTAATCTGCTCATCAATCTTACGGGTAATTTCTCGAACGTAAAATGAGCGGTTTGGATTACTATAAAAAAGCTGTAGTAGCTTAACCCGCGTTTTTGACCCAAAGAGTTGCTCAATCATGATTTAAGTGTAGCAAAGATTGATGCATTAGGAAATATTGTTATCCAAAACTGTTGTTATTAATCCTACAACCTCATACCAATTAACGGGGGTGTCGAACCAATGAATACTTTTGTTCCGCTGAAACCAGGTGTTTTGGCGCTTGGCCAGATTGATAGTCGCCTGAATGATTTTTTGACGTACTTGATCGCGATTTTCAGACCCTAAAAAGTACTCTCGCCATTGAATATAGCCTATGCCTTTAAGCGCCTCACAATTCCAGCCATAACGTTCAGATAATTGTCGAACTTCATTTTCCAGACCAGATGCTAGCATTGCGTCAAGACGGTCAGTAACATGCCGCTTGAGTTTATCATTTTCAACATGCAGCCCAATGAGTAAGGTTTGGTCGCGGAGATCTCCTTTGGTCGGCTGGGCACCGTCTGTCTCAATCAAGCGGATTAGCCGGCGTTTATTACGTATATCGATGCTCCCGAGCTCAAGACCTAAATTATCAATTTTCTCCAGTAACTCTGGTAGGGTCAGGGCGTTAAGCTCTTCTCGACTATGTCGGCTACCAACCGCCGAGAAGCTATAGTCGTAAATAACACTGTCAATGTATAGACCGGTACCGCCGACCATGATTGGTAATTTACCTCTGGCAATAATATCAATAATCGCTTTATTGGCCAGCTCTTTAAAAAGGGCAGCGTTAAAGTCCTCATCAGGGCCAATAATATCAAGCAAGTGATGTGGCACGAGGCTTTGCTCTTGCATAGATGGCTTAGCGGTACCGATGTTTACCTCTCGATGTATTGTCCAGCTGTCGGCACAAATTATTTCTCCATTCCATTCCTGCGCTATACGTAAAGCAAGTGATGACTTGCCAGTAGCTGTTTGCCCGACCACACAAATTAAGGGTGCCTGCTTTTTCATATGAGAGATTGCTGTCGGCTGAGATCTTTTGAGCTGCCCTCCGGAAACCAGATCAGTGATGCAACATCCACTCTATAGTCATCTGTCACAGTCATTCCTTCTGATTCTAAGACCTGCTTATGTCCTGAACGACCCCCAGGATAACCGCTTGCCAATCCGCCCTGCTTATTGACTACTCGTTGCCAGGGTAGTGATGGGTCACCAAAGTGAGCAATACCCCCGACAATACGCGCTGCTCGCGCGTTACCACAAAGGGCTGCCAGTTGGCCGTAAGTCATGACTCTTCCCTTCGGTATTTGACTGACCAGTATCTCAACTCGCTGAGCAAAGTTTGATTCAATATCAGGCACTACTTAGATCTTCCTATAGCGAGGTCTTTAATACACGGGACTTCGCTTCATTGGCGACTGTTTTTAAGAACTGTTCCGCTCCGACTGTCATCGGTATATCCATCACCGCCATATCTTTACGGATGCGAGGCACCACTTCCCCACTTGTAACTTCTTTGTCGCCAATCACGATAGTGTAGGGGACTTTTGCCAGTTCGGCAGTTCGAATTTTTTTACCAACCGACTCATTAGAATTATCTACTTGCAGGCGTAATCCCAGCTCTCGGCCCTCAATTGCAATCTTTTTGGCAAATGCTACAGTTGCCTCTTCTTGGTTCACGGTAATGAAGCGAATCTGCTCAGGAGCCAACCAAACGGGAAATTTACCGGCGGTATGTTCAATGTAGACAGCCAAGAAGCGTTCTACAGATCCCATAAGAGCGCAGTGTATCATTACGGGCTGTTGGGAACTACCGTCTTCTGCTATATATTCCAGTCCAAAGCGTTCCGGCTGAACGAAATCAAGCTGAACAGTAGCTAACTGATGCTCCCGACCAAGTGCATCGGTGGCCATGAAGTCAATTTTTGGTCCATAAAAGGCCGCTTCGCCTTCCTCCTCAAAATATTCAAGCTTGTTGGCAATAACCGCATTCTTAAGCTGTTCCTGTGCGCTTTGCCATAACTCCGGCGTGCCGAGATAAGCCTCGCTATCGTCACGGTAGCTCAAACGTACTCGAAGAGCCATGCCAACAGTGATGTATAGCTCATGTGCCGCCCCCATCAAGTGATTAATCTCTTCTTCAATTTGATCCTGACGACAGAAAACATGGCTATCATCCTGGGTAATTGCACGCACCCGACTCAAGCCAGCTAGTTCACCAGTCTTTTCATCACGATATACCGTAGTCGCTTCCAGATATCGAATCGGTAAGTCACGATAACTACGCTGTTTACTGGCATAAATCCTGGTGTGATGAGGGCAGTTCATTGGCTTGAGTACCAATTCATCACTGGTTTCCTGACTCTTTACTAAGAAAAGTTCGTCCCCAAATTTGTCCCAATGACCTGATGCCTGATAGAGCTCTTTTTTGGTAATGTGTGGAATGTGGACCTTCTCAAAACCATCACGTTGGCGCAACTGATTGGAAAAATTAATCAACTCTTCCCGCAATACTGTACCGCGAGGCGTGAACATCGGTAAACCAGAGCCAACCATATCTGAAAAGACAAACAGATCAAGCTCTTGGCCAAGCTTACGGTGATCACGCTTTTTAGCTTCTTCGACCATATCTAAATAGTCCTGTAAGTCTTCGGCTGTCTTAAAAGCTACGCCATGAACACGCTGTAATTGGGCGTTTTTTTCATTACCACGCCAATAAGCTCCGGAGACTCGGTTGAGCTTGAAAGCGCCGACTTTGCCTGTCGATTCAACATGTGGACCTCGACAGAGATCAACAAAGTTACCATTCCGGTAAAACGAAACAGTTACCACTTGAGTATCACTGCTCGTTATGGTTCCTAACTCTTCGGGGTTAAGTTTGCTGGCCTCAGTGGTACCTGAGCGCTTTAAATCGTTCAGTAGCTCCTGTTTATAAGGCTGGTGTGTTTGTTCAGCCCAAGCAAGTGCTTCATCAATTGGCTTCTCGGATCGCTCAAATGTCTCATTAGCATCAATAATGGCTCGCATAGCAGTCTCAATCTTTGGAAAATCATCTTCCGATAACTTCACCTCACCCAAGTCAACATCGTAATAAAAACCATTGTCTATTACCGGTCCCACACCGAACCGAACATCCGGCCAGAGCTGCTGAATGGCTGCAGCCATAATATGCGCTAATGAATGGCGCATACGGTACAGGTCGTCTGATTGTTGTGCTTTGTCGGTCATAGTCCTAGCCTCTTTGCTTAAACAGGAGTTAATCTAAAGTATAGCAGTTGCCCTTGGGGTAACAAAAAAGGATTGAATGATCTCGCAATACATTCAATCCGTTTTAGTTCGCTCTAGCGAGATAAAACAATCTCGACAAAACTTCACCTGTGAGGACTATCATAACAAGGTTAGTACTATAAGGCTAGCCTATTTATGCTGTAATTCCTACATTTTACTTGTGGACAATAAAACCATGTTAACGTCGTGTCTGGCGTTAAGTAGCTAATGTGCTCCTTAGACACTCAAGCACAGGTTGCGCTCTTCTAAATTATGGGGTAAGTTATACTCTGTTACGGTAGAGCTCGGGCGATTAGCTCATTTGGCTAGAGCGCCTCATTGACGTTGAGGAGGTGATAGGTTCGAATCCTATATCGCCCACCAGTAAACTGACCTTTATACTACCCTTGTGTAATTTGCCGTAACCACTAGCTTTATTATAATATTTATGGTTTAAGTATTGACTGGCATACATATTTTTGCTATCCTATAAGCTTGTAAAAGAGGCACGAGGTATTCGTAAATCCAGCGCTTTAGACGCCTTTCAGTTGTTCTACGAGGAGCTTATATCCTCAAATCCAATTAATAACCGTATACGCCGCATTCGCCCAAGCACTACCTCAAAGTAGCAAGCCTAAGGTGAAAGTCCGTAGTACGTGTGCCCAAGCAATTGGGCTTTTTTTGTTATCCACGTTTTTTGAGTCTTATCCACTGGCTTTTTTAATAGCGATATGACAATATATTGTCATGGTTTGCGTACATTGTAGCGGCACAACCCGCGTTATTAACTCCCGTCTGCAGAAGCGGAACAATCATGTCTGGCGACGCCGGCAGTGCCTGAGATGCGAACTTGTATTTAGCACGGAGGAAGCTGTTCGGTATGAGAACGTCTGGCTCGTAATGGATGCCTCTGGCAACTACAGCCCTTTTTCATCGAATAAACTACTGCTGAGCCTCTATCGGAGCTGTGAACACCGTTCGAGCGCCTTGAACGACGCCGTTGCGATCACTGAAACTGTTATTCATAAGTTGCAGCCTAAATTTATAGATGGACGGATTAATAGTCAGGTCATCGCTCAAGTATCACAGGTGGCGCTGAATCGCTTTGATCGGGCTGCAAGTGTGCATTATGAGGCTCACCACCCCCTAATATAACCGCTCAAGACTGGCTGGGATCAGCTTTGGTCGTAACCTTTTTACCCGCATCACTAACAGTAGCTTTCTCTGTTACTTCAAAACGACTAAGGTATTTCTTAAATATCAAGCGAGTTTGAGAGTTAAATGCTGCAAGCGACCCATAGAGAACCCCCGTCACCGGTAAGAACGCCCATTGAGCAAGCATGAGGACTGACCTATACCGTTTGTGACGAGCTGGCCGAGGTGGCAGCGTTATCAGACACACATATAAGGAAACGATCAGCCCCGCAAGGCCAATACGCTGTACCCGACTCACAATAAGCGGTAATTCATTCGCTGCGAGGTTTTGAGGGTTAAGGAGTGGAGGGATGAAAGCAGCAAAATATACCAGCAAGATACTGGAAGCCCAGGTAACATGGGTTGTTAGCGTCCGGCATAGTTTCGCAAACACATCAACCTTTGGAGCATTATTCTTGTGCCAAAAACCCTTGTCTGCAATATAGGCAATATCAGAGGCACCATACGTCCAGCGACGGAGCTGCACAAACTGTGCCTTCAGGGTTCGTATATAGCCATCGACAAGGACCGCATCCTGATAAATAGGAATACTGAACGGATATACACGGTAATCACCGTCGTAGCGAAAATAGGAGCGCCAAAACTGATGACCATCTTCTACTACCGTGCGTGTACTCCAAAAGTCCGTATCGATGAGTGACTGCAAGGGTTGGGCATGAGCCGAGAAATTACGACTTAGGTGCGGACGCTGGGTATTAACGATATAGAACAGATTGTTACCTGTCGCAATAACGCGCATCATGGTCGGCGCATCCCAGATGTTGTTGGTATACATTGCCAGTGGCTGATATGAAGCGCGTAAGGGCTTGGGTACCACACAGTAGAGATAGCTGAGAGCGGCAAAATAACGCTTATCGGGACGGTTATCGGCGTCGAGCGTTGTTACCAGTATCCTGGTCGGATCAAGTTTTTCCTTAGTGATATACTTTTTGAGCCGGCGGCCGGCATAGGTGATATTACCTCCCTTGCCGATGATCTCACCGGTTAAATTTGCCGGATGTGCTACTGCCGTTGCATATTTAAACTTATCTCCGTATAGCTCTAGTAATTGTTCTACACGCTCGGCAGTATCTTTTCCACTTCTCGCTTCGTAAGCAATGAAAAGTATAATTTTTTTTGGGTCATAGTCACCATTCAGTACTGCCTGGATAGTTGGTTCGAGGACTTCCCTGCTCTCATTAACGGTGGCAATAATAACGGCATGTAAGAGTTCGGATGGCCTAAGGTCGATACTACGGTTTCCAAGCAACCTTAGGTTTTTCTTGTGCCATTTCGGTCGGTCAATATCTGGTCCGATTATCTGCCCGGCGTCAATATCTGCCGCCAGCCCATTCCAGTCCAATTTCATATGGCGCTTCATCGTTATATAGCCAGCAATGGCTCGAGTAGAGTATGCTAAGGCCTGCACAAAGATAACTAACAGATAGAATAAGATAAAGAAGACTGCAACGGTAATATTAATTAAGGCCAAAATAAAAGGCAAAATTAGTAGCGTATAGCTCAAAGCTCCCGGTAGAATTTCAAAAAACCGGTAATGTCCATGCCGATCTTTCTCAAACGGAATTTCTAAATCGGTCATACACCCCCACCCTAATGCAGCACAAGCAAAGCATTACTAATAATAATGGTCAGTAACAGTAGCAAGACACCCAAGCATAGAATAGCGATAGCCAACTGACGATGAATCCTATAAGCCCGCAGGCTGAGGCCGGTATGGACAACCAGTACAATCATCGCAAATCCAACAAAGCTGAGTAGCTCCAAGACACTCCCCGGCTGATACGCGCTAACACCTATGCTTGGACGGTATTGAACAATATAGCCACCGCCATGACTCGTGCTGAGTCTTACAAGGATATAGATGCTGTCTGCAAAGGCTAAAAATATATTAATGCCTAGCAATAAAAGCACAAAGTGATCATGAAAATACTTCTTTGGGGTAGCCATAGTGTTAGCATTCATTGTACCACCTCTGGCCGAATATATTACGCCGTGTTTATGAGACAAAACACCTGTGCAATGTAGGATATTAGCTGGCTACTTAAAGATTATAGGGTACGGCTTTTGTCTAATACCAGCTGAACATCTACTCCTGAATGGTGCTTTTCAATGAGTAAATCAACGAGCGGTTCAAGATTGAAAGAGTAATCGGCAATTCTGATTTTTTTGCTGTTTGGATAAATGCTAAAAAGGCTTTTAGCGTATCGTCCTGGGGTAAGAAGTAGGTTGTGCGCGTATTATCAAGCAAAGACTTAGGTAGTG
>DATKHF010000025.1:0-3117 GCA_035510355.1 Saccharimonadales bacterium (SeqCode)
TGTTAGAACTTGGTTATGTAAGCCCTACTTCATTCTTTCATAGTGCATCAGAATACAACGAAGAAACTGAGGAGTATTTAGTAGATCTGTCTCGCAAAATCATAATATTCCTAGACCAACCGCATACCATGTTGCTAGAACACTTGCGACCGCTTCTATCACACGATAAAAAGGAAATAAAGGTACAAATCACGGATAAGCAGCAAAAGCATGGCCTACGTGCCAAGAAAATCATTCTCAGGGGCTATCCAGCCGTTATTTTTTGCTCAGCAGGGTTGAGAATGGACGAGCAGGAGGCAACCCGTTTTCTGTTGCTTAGCCCAGAGATTACCCAAGAGAAGATACGAGAAGGTGTCTTGGAGTCGCTCAAGAAGGCTGCAAACGCTGATACTTACTGGGACTACACCGAACTCAATGCCCCACGCCAGCAGCTTAAAGGACGCATAAGTGCAATTAGAGATGCTGAGATTACCGATATCCACATATCCAGTGAAGACCAGGAATATATAAAGGGTCGTTTCTTAGGTGCAGTATCTATGCTGAAACCCCGACATCAGCGTGACATTAAACGCCTTGTATCCATATGCAAAATCTTTGCCCTGCTAAACCTATGGGAACGAAAAATCGAAGGCTCAAGTATAGTTGCTAATAGAACGGATATTGAAGAAGCTTTTACTATTTGGGAAAAGATCTCGGTGTCACAAGAACTTAATATTCCGCCATACGTTTATAGGCTTTATGAGGACGTCATCCTTGCGGTTTTTAAAGAAAAAAACAACGACCGTAGTCAAGACTTTGTTAATATGACCAGTCTACTCGGTGTGACAAGGCAAGAAATCATGAACAAGCATTACGAGGTATACGGACGGATGATGGATGCTATTTCGCTTCGTCAGCAAATATTACCAATGCTTACTCAGGCTGGGTTAATTACTGAAGAGCAAGACCCAAACGATAAGCGGGCTAGGCTTGTATATCCCAATACAGTAAACAATAGTGAGTCGAGTGGTGGGGTAAATGAAGCAAGCGATGAAAATAAAGAGATACTCAAAACCATAGAAGAGATATGGCCTGATGCTAAAAACATTAAGTAGGTTGACATAGGTATATAATGATAATGTTCACGTTTCTAGTTAACAGCCGTAAGCTTTTTTATTTCTGCTCTCTAAGGGCAGCTTGGTGCAGAAAGTGGCTTATGGCTACTGGAAGCGTGAACAGCCAAGCTGTCCTTTTTGATAGGAGCAAATATGAGTAAACTACGCTACATTGCATACATCCGTAAGTCTACTGAGAGTGTAGAACGGCAGTCGTTATCTATACCTGCTCAGAAGCGTAAGATTAAGGAACTTTTTCCAGATATTAAGATTGTTAAGTGGCTCGAAGAGAGCATGAGTGCTTTTAAGCCAGGCCGTCCTGAATTCGAAATAATGATGCAAATGCTTCGTAATAACGAGGCAGATGCTATTGTGGGTTGGCATCCAGATAGATTGTCGCGTAATGAAGTGGATGCAGCTGTAATCACCTACGGTCTACGCACCGGTTTAATTAAAGACTTAAAGTTTGGCTCCTATTTCTTTGACAACTCACCTGAAGGTATCATGATGCTTCAAAACGTTATGAGCCATTCTCAGTATTTTTCATCTAAGCTCAGTAAGGATGTGAAACGTGGCAATGAAGAGCGCCGTAAGAATGGTCAACTAACTGGGCAGGCTCTTGAGGGCTATATCTATATACCAAACCCTAATGACACCAGCCATAGTGTTATGATTGAAGACCCTGAGCGTTTTAGTTTAAGACGCCAGATGTGGGATTTAATGCTTACTGGTGAGTATAGCGTACCAGCAGTAACGGACACGGCTAATAACAAGTGGGGTTATAAAACCAGAGGCAACAGGCGCTACCCTAGCGGCTCCATGTCTCGTAATTCTGCTTACAATATGTTTACTAATGTCCGCTACGCTGGCCAGATACCTATTCCAAGCAGCGAGGACAATTATGAAACGGCAGACTATAAGGCAATGGTAACCATCGAAGAATTTAATCGAGTACAACAAATACTGGGTCGTAAAGGTTCTCGTATCCAGCAATCAAAAAAAGTATTCACCTTTCGCCCACTTTTGGTGTGTGGAGAGTGTGGTTGCTTGGTTACTGCTGAGGAGAAGACCAAGCACTATAAAAATGGCTCTAGCAAGACGTATGTATATTACCACTGCACTGGCAGCAGAAACTGCTCACAACGTAAGTATGCGACCGAGGGCAGCTTAGAGCAGCAGTTTATAGCGCTACTTGGCAAATATACTATTCTGCCTCAGTTTAAAGATTGGGCTCTAGAGACGCTAGAACAGAATAATGAAATCGAAACAACAGACATTAATGCCATTTTAGAAACACAGAATAAGGCTATAGAAGCCGCTCACAAAGAGATGAAGCGACTGATTAAGATGGCTTCTAAGGAGCTGATTGATGACGAGGAGTTTAAGGAACAAAAGAAAGAGCTAGATGGCGAAATCAAAGCGTTAGAGAAGGAACTGTCAGATACAAAAGAGCGTGCTGGTGACTGGTATGATAGCACTGTAAAGTTCCTTGAGCTGGCAGTACATGGCCGTGAAAGGTTTATTAGTGGTGATATTCACGCAAAGCAAGATGTGCTTTCGAACTTAGGCCAAAACCCCGTACTTTTGGACGGTAAGCTACAAATAACACCGTTTCCTTTCCTAGAACACATTGCCGAAGCTTATCCCGAGCTTGAAGCTGAATATTTGAAGCTTCCGACTTATCCGCAACAGAGGCGAATGGAGGTGTTTGAGCGCTTACGTCTCTCATGGCTAGGGCGGAGGGACTCGAACCCCCGAATGCCAGGACCAAAACCTGGTGCCTTACCACTTGGCCACGCCCTACTGAACAGATAGATTCTACAGCAAACACAGCTAACCTACAACGTCATAAACACTTAGGAGTAAATATGTACACATTATTATTGTCACATCTAGGCTTTTGAAGTACAGTTAGCTCATCTATGAACAAGCGTGCTGCCGATAATCCGGCTGATTTTATTGTACCCTTAAACATGAATGGTTTAGTGGGTCGAATGATGGTATTGCCTGCACCCAAAAGCCG
>DATKHF010000026.1:0-4168 GCA_035510355.1 Saccharimonadales bacterium (SeqCode)
AGATACAATATATAGTACAATGCACTGGTCGCGGAGAGGTACCCAAGTGGCTTAAGGGGATGGTTTGCTAAATCATTAGAGGGGCGCAAGTTCCTGCGAGGGTTCGAATCCCTCCCTCTCCGCCAGAGATATAGTTCCAAAGAGACCCGTCTGCCTAAAGACATATAGGGGTGAGACGGGTCTTTCAATTTAGCCCAAAACGTTATAAAACACCCATTCCCGCATACTAGGGCGATGCTATTCGAACCAACTTATACTAACTTTTCGCTCAATACAGCCAATTACCTGGGAGTTTATATATTTCACTCGAGTTCTAGGTGAATTTTTAGTGCTGCCGATACTTGATTCATAACCTCAGAACCTACACGAGGCCCGAATGATTTGCCAATAAGTCGTTTCTTATCCACGGTTCTAATCTGGTTGCACTTTATCTTACTGGTTTTCAGCAGGCCACCCTGGCCGTTAGTAATTAGTACTTCAAATGGTCGAATAGCTTTGACTTGGGAGGTTAATGGTAGCAGAGTTACAAGGTCAGAAAACTGGTTACTCGTATCATTGGATACAATAAGCGCGGGGCGGGTTTTTTTGATCTCTGCCCCGATAGTTGGATCTAGCTGTATCCAATAAATCTCACCACGTCGGATCACAAACCATCTCCTGTGGTAACATCCCAGTCTTGGTTAATTTGTTGATCTTCTTTAGAGGCATCAGCATAGCTAGTAGCCAAAAGTTTGGTAAGTTGCTTCTTTTCTTCACGTTGGAATTTTTCTCGCAACGATTCGGCTATGAGTGCACTTCGGTTTGGCGCAGCTTTGACTTTTTCAGCTAGCGGTGTGGGCAATGTAATGTTCATTCTGGTACTACTCATAGTGTGTACTATACTGCACATAGATGAAGTAGTCAAGTTGATGAATTCAAAAGCTGTGTACGACACCGTACCGTGGATTCGAATCCCTCCCTCTCCGCCATACATGTATATATAACTAACCGGTAAAAACATGTAGGTTTTTGAAGTATTCTTAATCTTTAGTAAACTTTCCACGAGCTTACGCTCGGGGTATTCACTGTTTCAAACTAACGTAACGTTAGTTTGTCCAGCATCTTCTTTGCCTTGGCTTTGAATGTACCGACGAATGACCTCTTCGTTAACACCAACCGTAGAGGCAAGGTAACCGGCCGACCAAATACTTCTGGTTCCCCAGTAAACATCACGGAGATGTGGAAACTTGTCGTTGAGTGCTTTGGCCGTATTGGTTTTCAGGAGCCGCACTACCGACACCACAAAAGACAATATAGCCTAAATAAAGTTCCGGCCCCGAGTGTTCTGCCATATTTTAGACATGTTAGTCTGCAAAACAATCTTTCTGCTAGAACAATCACAAACTAAATAATTACTAGAGGCGTCTGCCATTATCGAGTATCTATATACCACTCTGTTGTGTTTATTGTGTTGTAAATATTCCTGTTTGAGGTTGCGTGTAGTTTACAAGCTAAGTTATACTGTGATCAATATAAAAACTCAAGCTCTAGAACTATTAATCCAATTTGGAGGGTAACAACATGGCGCGACGAAATCGCGATGACGACCTATTAATGGAAGAGGACGAATTAACTGCCGCTTTTTTAGGTGATGATGATACGGCAACGCCTGCTGACCCAACCCAGCCGGCAGTCGCACAAGATGAGTGGGATGAAGAAGAAGCAGTTCCTGGCCAGCTAGCTGTAGACGTTTATGAAACTAAAGAACGGTTAGTCGTTAAGGCTCGCACCGCCGGTGTTAACCGAGGCGAACTAGATGTCAGTATATCTGATAACACTCTTAGCATTCGTGGGACGCTTTCAGCCAACGAAGACGACGTTGAGAATTACTTCGTGCAAGAATGCTATTGGGGTGAGTTTTCTCGTAGCATTGCTTTACCAGTACCAGTCAAAGAAGAGGAAATTGAAGCAATACTTAAAGACGGCGTATTGACAATTAGCTTTACGAAAGTCAAACAAGACACTGTTAAGAAAATCCAAATCCAGTAAACCCCTGCAACTATCAAGTGCGTTCAAAAAAAACATCACCCATGAGGTGGTGTTTTAATTTCCAACTTACAAGTTTCTATGGCAAGAACAAGCTGCTCGTGCTCGTGCTCGTACCACCAGCTTCAATAGCCTTTGCTAAAACAAAGTGTACGATTAGTTGCGCTAGTGCTACTATTACCAAACCGATTAGAGCATAAATAATAGTATTCTTGGCGCCGGCTATACCCGTATCATTCCCACCGCTCGTGATATAACGAAAGCCGCCAACGATAATCATTATCACTGAAACAGCCCCCACAACAAGGGAGAATATATTTATAATCGTTGTAACTATATTGGTAAATGCCGTTCCAGAGGTAGCATCATCACAATTAGTGGTCGTAGGAAGTGTCTGAGCCTGAGTGCCAGCGCATATACTTCCTGAAATATCAATTTGGCCCGAACCGAGACTCTGTGCATGAACAAGAGCAGGTACAGCAATGACTGTGAGACCCACAGCAATTACTAATATGTTTCTTAATTTTTTTATCATTTAGATACCTTTCATTATTCTAGCTTAAGTTATAGCATAAGTACAAAGCACAATTCAAGCTTATATTCCAGCGAGTCTACCCAAGACAAAGTGCACAAGCACTTGGGCAAGAATCGCTATTGTCAGACCTACCAGAGCATAGATAACCGTATTACGAGCACTGGCTGTGGCGGTAGAGTCTCCTCCCGAGATGATAAAGCGAAAACCGCCGACGATAACCATGATAATCGATGCCACGCCCACTATTAAACTCAATATATTAATCACGGTCGCAATGAGACTACCGAGACTTGTGTTAACCGTCTGATCACAGACAGCATTACCGTTGGCGTTAATCCCGGCGCAAGCTTGAGCTTGAGCGCCACCTTGGCCGAAGAGCGCCAGAGCGGGTCTTGCGGATAATAAAGAAACAATGAAAACTGCCGCTACAAGTATGACCGTTAAACGTAGAATACTAGTCATACTCATATTTTTATACCTTGTCCAATATAAACGCAACTATAAGTTGGGCGACGGCAGCAATGGCTAGACCTACGAGTGAGAATACTATAGCGTTACGCGCCGAGCTAACAGCACTAGGATCACCATTCGAAACTACCATTCTCAAGCCACCGATGATAATCACAATAACTGCTGCCGCTCCAACAATTATCGCAAGAATCTGTACGGCCACCGTCAAAATACCGCCTGGTCCAAAAATTGGGTTAGGCCCATTAGGCTGATTGTCCTGGCAGACCGATGAATTATTGTCTATAACATTGCTGCACGGAGCACCTGGTGAACCAAGTACGTTCACGGCCTGGACTCTACTAGCAAAAAACATTGAGCTCCCTAAGAAAATCAAAAACATTACTAAAACCATGGGTAGTTTTAAATTCTTAAACATTGTTGACCACGAACGTTACGATAACTTCAGCACTTATACATAAGACTAGCCCGATAGCAGCATAAATAATTGCACTCCGGGCTCGAGCAACACCTTGGGGGTCACCGTTGGAAGTGATGAACTGTAAGCCAGCAATCACTATAATCACTAACGCTAACGCTCCAACCACCCCGAAAACATACTGAAGTATGGTCATTATGTCACTAGCCTGAACGGCTGGCAATTGGGTATCACAGGTACTTCCAGGGTCAACAGCTCCACAATTTATTTGTGCTGTAGACGCAAGGTGTACTAGCGACATAAGGTAAGTCTTCACTATCAGTTAAACCTTCCAGCAATAAAGCTTATTAATGTGGTTGCTGAAATAGCTATAACTAGCCCGATCAAACCATTAACGACGGTACCTCTAGCGTTTTTCGCCTTCTCAGGGTCACCCTGGCTGGTGATGAACTCAATACCACCATAGATGACCATGATTATGGTTATTAGTGCAGCTACTCGGAGGAGGATATCAATAATAGCCGCTGCTATTAACCATACGTCGCTAAGACTAGTGAGTTGCGGTGATCCGTCGTAAGGATTTGCGGGAAGATATTGATACCAGGTCGGAAAGCCCAAAAAATCAGCAACATAAAATCTAGCTAAAAAGATAAAGTTCATAAGAAGAATTTCCCTGGTATAACAAAACTTAATATAGCATAAGCAAAAATAAAGATCAGTAA
>DATKHF010000027.1:0-53418 GCA_035510355.1 Saccharimonadales bacterium (SeqCode)
ACGGTATTCATCTTGTTTGATCGCCCTTTGCCTAGTTGTATAGGGGCTCAGAAATTGGTTAAATCGGAAATTGAAACAGTGAGAGCTTTCGCTAGCTTCTGTAGGCTTTTCAGCGAAGGGTTACGAACACCACGCTCAATATCCGAAATATAGGTGCGGTCTAGCCCTGTCAATTCGCCCAGCTTTTCTTGTGATAAACCGGCCTCATTCCGCAACGTCCTTATCTTCTTGCCTAGCTTCTGTTGGAGGCTTGTTCGTGCCATGTGTAAAACATGACACTGTCGACTATGATATACCATCGACGATAGTCTACAAAGTACTTGCAAGCCCTCTGATAATCATCGATAATTAAATTATGAATATAAATCTATGCAAACAGAGCTAGTTTATGGGTAAAGTCTTATTCAGAGTAAGGGTTAAACCGATTTATAGTTCTAAGAAGTCTTATGCCAGAACTACTATGGTAAAGGTGTTACGCAACGGAAATATCGCCCTAAATCCTCGGGGTGGCCTGACCACAAAACTTTGGGGGGTATCAATCAAGAGAATTGAGAATAGCAGTATCAGCCGTATCACGTATAAGAATGCTCATACGGGCATACTGACGTATCAACGCAGCCTGACTATCGAGTTAACGGACGGCGACAGAGTATCATTCCGGTTGCAGCGATTCGCCAATCGAATGAATCTGGAGCATTTATTAGCCGAACTCTACGACAATAGGTTTAGCCAAGCCTAGATAGTAGCTTATCCACAGAACTGTTGCAGGGGTCGTTGACCCCTGTTTTTCCTATTGCCTGACCGAAAGTTACCGTCGACAATATAAATACAACTAAATAATATTCGCAAGAAAGAGGCAAGCGATGAATACACAGTTCAATGGTATGGAAGCTCAGGCAATTCCATATAGTCCAAGTCTATTAAAAAGCTGTTTGCAGAAGTCGGTAAGACGTGGGGAGGTCGATAAGGCTTTGGCAATCACTAAGAGCTTACTAACGAAAGACCCACGAGCCTGTCTCAGGCGTTTAATGGTCATTGTATTAGAAGACGGGCTGCTGTTGCCGAACTATGACCAGTTGGCAATTTTGACCGACAGGATACGAGTTAAAGGAGCTAGTCTAACCGAGGAAGATAAATCGTTGATTTTATCTATGGTCGCCGATCTCACCTGCTGCGAATGGCGAGATTTCGAGAAGGAAAATCCCGACTACTCGAAAGACTACAAAATAGCTAAGTTGGAAGACCAAGAATTAGCATTAGTAAATGCAATTTCCTACCGAGCCAATATAGGAGGTTATAAGGGAGATACGGATATGCTCAGGCTCTTCAGTAGGGTTTGGAATCGACGCTTCGCTGAAGGCTCATGGAGTATCGATAAGCTCAAAAGTTACTTCAGCGGCGAAATTATTGAGTGGGCCGACACTCCATTTGCAACGAATTTAGATATTCCGCTCGTAGGATTAGATTTTCATTCGACCCCTGTAAATAAGATTCTGATTAAGAAACCGAACGTCGTAGAGATGATACAAAAAGCTATGCCACCGGAAACGAGGTCATGGGCTGGCGAATGGAACTCAGACCTCGACATTCTGAACAAAGTTTGCTGGGTTATGAGGTCGGGCATCAACACTAAGCGAGTGCTATGGACTGGTAAGCCAGTTAATTGGCTTCAGGCAGACAACATACCTGAACAGCATTGGCAGGATTTCAAGGATATTTATAAAAAGATTGAACCGGAACTTGATAATATCTGCCAGTGGTATCTCGATAAGGTCAGCCAGGCATGAACGACCTGATTACAATGCCGAAGCCGGATATCGACAGCATTTTCGATTCGCTAGATGTTGGCGAAAATACTCGCCACGAATACCGGCTGCGTATAATCCCGTTCTTAGCATTCGTACAAACCGAAGGACTATCGCTGAATATCCTGTTGGATTACAAACGGCTGTTAGCCAAACGTGAGGATTATGTTATATCGACAAAGAACAAAAATTTGGTGGTCGCAAAGGTATTTTTGAGAGAATGTCATCGGCTGGGCTTAATCGAGCGAGATATCACGAGTAACGTCAAATGCTTTAAGCAGGACAAACGGCATAAGGTGGACGGTCTGAACGACGAAGAGGTGTCGCTCATAAGCCAATGGGTGAAAGATAATCCCCATAAGCTACGAGAACGTGCTATGCTCTGTCTGTTATTGTTGAATGGTCTCAGGCAGTTTGAGGTTTGCAATATCAAGCTCAAGGATTTAGATTTGAAAGCCGGTAGGCTATCCGTAATCGGCAAAGGGCGTGATGATTATGAGAGAATCCATTTGCACCCGAACACTACCAGAGCATTGCGACGTTATTGCCGAACCGTAAAACTGCAATCCGACGATTACCTATTTACCAGTAAGCGACGGCAAAGCAAAAACCGGAAGCTCACAACCAGAGGCTTGCAACTTATCATCAAAGGCATTTTCTTGGAATTGGAAATAGACCGGACAGTTCACGGCTGTCGTCATTATTTCGTGACCCGCTTAATTAAAACGATGCCTGGCAACCTAACGATAATCGCCAAATTCTCAAGGCATGAATCTCTAGAAATGTTGAAAATTTATGACGATAGTCTGTTAATGGAGCAATCCTTAGAGCAGTACCGCAAAGCCTTCAACGACTTGAAAATATAGCTTGCTTTTAGGGCGAACACACCAGTACACAACTAGAACAGTATAGGCGAACACAGCGTAAATACGGGGCGAACACATACCCGAACAGCACCTAATAATGCTATGATGTTCTGGAAAAGTCTGGTGAGGAGGCGAACAATGAGCAAGAATCCACAAACGCTGGCTAATCTCCGAGAAGCCGAAAAGATTAAACGGAGTCCGTTTAAGACTAAGATTCATGCCAACCCTCCAATGAAGCTGGAAATCGATGCTATGTTGGATAAAGGCATTGCCCTACGGACGATACACAGGGATATGAAGCGAAAGTATGGCGAGGTAATGCCGTCACTGTCTACGTTCAGCAACTACGTTAAGGTTCATTACGTGCCACAGCACAGCGTAACCGTACCGAAACAAGGTGCAGCCGCATTAAAGGATTTTGACGCACTGCTAAAGCTCCGTAATGAAATTGAAGATATAGATGCCCGGATTCAAAAGTTCGCTGAAAAAGAGAATGTTACAGGCTTCCCGATTGAGGCTGTTAGAAAGTATCGTGAACTGAAAGTGATTGCACTGGAAAAGTACGTTATGCTTGGGATCAAACTCGGCGTGATAGATGGAATGCTGCCGGCCGAAGTAAATAATTACGGAATGGTTAATACTGGAACGATTGTCGCAACTGGTGATTACGCCCTGCTTAATGATGACGAGCTAATCCAGTTGGACAATATGATAGCTTTCCAGCAGGAGCAGCAAGAGCTTGCCGCAATGTCTGTCAAATATGTACCCGACGAAAACGACCCGAACGTAACATTCAGTGTAATCCAACGACACGACCCTGACATGATGGCGGAAATGGAAGCTATACACGAAAAGTATGAAAAACGAGTTGAGGCTAATAAGCAAAAGAGACTTAAATTGGCTGCGGCAGAGGCCGATATTTAGACTAAGTCAATGGTCGTTTATTTCAATAATCCTATTTCTTGTAATAAACATCAGCGTTGAAAAAATCGACAATTTTTGCTATAATGTCATTAGTACATTAGACAACTCAGAACAGACCCGAAGACTTGCAAGGACAGTCATAGCAGCAATCGCTGCAAATAGCATTTTGCTAATATGACGCCTTCGGTTTGTTAATTGAATCCTAGAACGCCATAGCAAAATGCTTGGCGTTTTTTGTTACCTAAACGGGATTCAATGTGATGAGTACGAATCAAGAATATGAAAAGAACTATTTCCCTGTTACAGACCTAGCTTGCTGCACAGCACTTATTAGCAATGGTCATAAGTTACTGGCACTCAAGAGGAATGATTATTCCCGACGGGTGCAGTTTTTATTTGAGCTTGATTCGACGATTGAAAACACCGAAGCCAAATTTTGGAATGATGAACTGCTTGTAAACCCACGCACGTATTTCGACAACCTAAAGGCCGTCAAGAGCCGGATTTATTCGGGCTGAGGGTAATAACATGGAAAATAAGAATGAATCAGTAAACAACAATCCAGCTACCGAGGGGTTCACCAGATACCCTAACTCGGTGGTTGACTTTGCATTGTTAGGCGAATTGAAGCCACTAGAATCGAGGCTCCTGCTTCTTGTAGTACGACTGACGTTCGGCTGTCATCGTGAATGGGTCGAACTTATACAGGCAGACTTAATAGCAGCCGATATTGCTGCTAATCGTGCGAAAGATGTTATCGCATCCGCACTTAGTAAAGGTGTGTTGGTTCGAGATGGAAAATCTAATCGGTATCAGGTCGGTAGCCGTTTCTTAATACACAACGAAAGAGGACAAAGCAGACTCGATCAACTTATTCATCGGCAACTTAGTGGAAGTTCCGAAAAACGGAACATCTATGTTCCTAAAACAGGAACAAGCATATTGCCAAAAGAGGAAGACGATAGTTACGAAAATAGTAACTCTGTAGTATTCCTAAAACAGGAACATTTAAGAGTAGTAAGACGCAAAAGTACACGACCTAAAGATAGATTAAAGAAAGTTTATAAAGAAACTGTTAAAGAAACTAACGCCCGTAAGACAACTATCAGTCCTTATGATTATAAGCCGCATAGCCCTAGTCAGAGAGCGGCTCTAGCAGTTTGGCGATACTTAGAACCTGATAAGCCTGAGAACTTCGGTCTGTATGTGGGATTTGTGAAGCGTGGATTACCTGAACGCATTTTTTATGAATTGGCGATGGCGATTAACGATGACAATACCGTTAAGAACAAAGGAGCTTATTTCAACAAGAAGGCTACAGAGTATTGCCGACGACGATCTAAAGAGGTGGAGGTTATGAATGGCTGAAACCAAACCTCTGGCCAATCAGCTAATCCTTGAATTAAAGGAGATTTTGGAGCGTAAGAACGGACGTTCTTATAGCTATGACGAGGCTGCTCGTATTGGTCGTGGTCTGGTCGGGATATATGACGAACTCGCTGACAATCCGCTCGGTATCGGGGTTATTAAAAAGAAGAAAGGAGATGCTGACGATAGTCCACAATTAACTCATAAGAACAGATGATAAATGCTATAATTTAAGGGAGAACTAATATGAGTATTACTAAAAAAGTCTGCGTTACAAATCCGAGGGTATCCGGTAAAGACCAGGAACTAACTGGTTACTCGCTACCTGCTCAAAGTAAATTATTGGAAAGCTACGCACTAGACAAGGGCTATACGGTCATGAGGGAGTTTCCAATTACTGAGACTGCTTCAAAGCCTAAGCAAAGAAAAATCTTCAATGAAATGATGGACTACGTAAATGACAAAAAAATCAAAGTCATCGTAGTTGAAAAGGTTGACCGATTGGTACGCAATTTTAAAGATGTCGTGATGGTAGACGAATGGCTGGAAGAGGATGAAGAACGGCAAATACACTTTGTGAAGGATAACCTTGTGTTGCACAAAAACTCTCGATCACAGGAGACACTAAATTGGGGCATTCGAGTTATTTTTGCTAAAAACTACATCGATAACCTTAAAGAGGAAGTTGATAAAGGCGTTAAGGAAAAGTTGGCTCAAGGCTGGTTGCCTGGTTCGCCGCCACTCGGCTATAAGACTATCGGCAACGAAGGTCATAAAATCCACGTCATTGACCGTGAAGTAGCCCCACTCGCTGTAAAGATGTTTGAGGCGTATATGAATCCTAGTGCCTCATTGACTACGGTAACGGCTGAAATGAAAGCCCTGGGACTTAGAACGAAGCTAGGGCGTGAACGTGAAGATGGCAAGCGTCAGGGCGGTCGTCCGTTCTCCAGAAGCCACATCACGAGGCTGCTAAGCAATCCGTTTTATATTGGGATCAATGTCTGGAACGGTGTTGAGTATGATAATGGCAGGCAGGAACAGTTAATCAGCCGGGACTTGTTCGAGGCTGTACAGCTTAAAATGCAACGGAAAAATCCGCCAAAGTACAACAAGCATAATCCGCTTTTTAAGGGTGTGTTCTTCTGCGACGGGTGCGGCAATGGCATAACGTGGGAGCCACAGAAAGGCGGTTGGTACGGCCACTGTAACACAAAATCTTGTGAAGCTCGGAAAGAACATTGGGCTACTGAAAAAGATGTCGAGGATACGTTAAAACAGCAATTTGCTGCCTTGAGGGCTGTTGATGAGGAAGTTATTGAATGGACTCGTAAAGCTCTACGGGAACGCCACGAAGACGACCAGGTTTCCTACCATGCTTCGCTGATGCAACTTGAGACACGACGTAAGGAACTGCAACGAATGCTCGACAATGCATACGAGGATAAGCTGGCAGAAGAGATAACACGTGAGAGATACGAGGAATTGGCTAAAAGGTTTAAAGAGGAGCAAAAGAGCATCACAGACCAGATAGAACGGTTTGACACGCTGTATGCCTCCAAAATGGAGTATAACCTTGACCTGTATGAGCTATCGCAACGTGCTGCTGAAATATACGAAACTAAGACATCAGTTGAGAGCCGACGGAACTTGATAGGTGAATTATTTTCGAACTTACGTTTATTCGGTAAAAAACTAGAGTACGAATACTCTGAAACCGTAGCAGCGATAGCAAAAAAGGCCCTTGAAGATGCTGCCCTGCAAAGGCAATTCGAACTGGAAAATAACGGGGATTTTAAGGTACGGGAGGCTTACATAGCAGCCGCTCGGACTATATGGCTGGGGATGAGGGATTCGAACCCCCGATCCTGGGACCAGAACCCAGTGCCTTACCGCTTGGCCAATCCCCAGTACAAGAGGTAATTATACTAAAGATATTCTATTTCAGCCACTTGGATAAAGCATATGGTACAATATCATTACTTAACAATTAATAGATATACAGAGAGCAGCGAGAGATCTAGCTTGACGACCTGCCAGCAACCTACCAAACATTTAACGTGATGGTGTGGTGCTCCATCTAGCCCACCTACGGGAACGATATTGATTTAATCAATTCTTTCTCGATCATAGGTAGAAAGGACTCCTAGTGCCGAATACTATTAACAACTCCACGCTTTTTACGAGCGAGTCAGTCTGCGCTGGCCACCCCGATAAAATATGTGATGCCATTAGTGATGCGATTCTAGACGCCGCCTTACAACAGGATCCTCAATCACGAACGGGCATAGAAACGGTTGCAGGAGCAAACCAGATTTGTTTATTTGGTGAAATTAAAACTAAAGCTATCATAGATTATGAAACTATTGTTAGGGCTAAAGTCCAAGCCCTTGGCTACACTAATCCGTCGTGGGGATTTAGCCAAGAGTCTACGTTTAGTAATGACATTCATGAACAGTCACCTGAAATCGCTCAAGGAGTCGATCAGGATGGTGCCGGCGATCAAGGTATGATGTTTGGTTATGCCTGCGATGAAACGCCCGAGCTTATGCCTATGCCCATAATGCTTGCTCATGCGTTAACTCGACGCATTGACGATGCGCGTGAAAGTGGTGAACTGAAATGGTTACGGCCAGATGGCAAGGCGCAGGTAACGGTGCGTTACGAAGGTGGAAAACCTGTCGCCATTGAAAAAGCAGTTGTTGCAGTAGCACACGACGAAGCTGTTAGCGCCGAGCAAGTTCGTGCTGATGTGATAGAAAAAATAATCAAACCAGTGCTCAATAAATATAAGTTTGAGTTGCCTGCCGACAATAATATTACAGTTAATGGTACAGGTTTGTGGCATATTCCTGGGCCCGAGAGTGATGCTGGGCTAACGGGCCGCAAAATCGTCGTTGATACTTACGGTGGTTATGCACGTGTTGGTGGTGGAGCCTTCAGCGGTAAAGACCCCAGCAAAGTGGATCGGTCTGGAGCCTATGCCGCACGGTATATTGCTAAGAATATAGTCGCTAAAGGCTTAGCGATAAAATGTGAAGTTGGTCTAGCCTACGTAATCGGTCAACCATTGCCGTTGATGCAGACAATTGATTGCTTCAATACGGCTACCGTAAGCGAGCAGGAACTATATGATTTCAAGGAAAAGCTTATAGACACGAGCGTCAAAGGAATTCTTGAAAAACTGAATCTTGGTCGCTCGATCTATAGCCAAACGAGCGCCTATGGGCACTTTGGCAAAGCTGACTTGCCATGGGAACAAATCGCCAGCTAGTAACTACTCATTTTCGAGGTCGCGGTAGTGAAATCTCGTCGCGCCAAATAGAATCAACGCCATACCGAGTCCGAACATAATAAGCACGATGTGCCAATTAGGGTTTGTGGCTGGAGCAAGCGTGACTTGATTTAATAGGGAAGTGTCTTTTATCCAATGGTTAAGGTTAACACCTGAGCTCAGCAAATCAACGAGAAACGACCAAACCAAAACCCCGTACGCTACAATACTGGTCAAGCGTGGTCTGAAACCAAAAGCTAGTGCGCCAATACCGAGCGTCAAAATAACCGGCGCTAGACTATTAACGCTAGCTTTTAGGAGTGTATAAAATGGAACCCCCAGATGTTGACTAGTAGTACTAAGCCAGGTACCGAGAGCGGTTATGAGCCCTGCGGCTGCAACACTAGTTAGAATTAAAAGAATTCGGCCTAAGAACAGCCGAGTCCGACCAACTGGCCTAACGAGTAAGTTATCTAAGTAGCCCTCCGATTCATCTTTACGTAGAGCACTAATCGCACTTGCGGCATAGGCCATTATAAGAATCATTTGCAAGAAAAAGACAATACCGAGAAAGGCTTGGGCGCTATTTATGGCTGCAGTATGCTCTAGATTGCCAAGCCTATGCCCGACACCCGCGGATTGGTTGAAAGCCTGAACTGCTGTTTTCGTCAGCGCACCATATAGGATAGCTGATAGCCCAATAGCTGTTAACCAACTAACGGTTGTTGTTCGCGTTAAACGTACGGCTGCAGCCAGCGGACTATTAAGTAATTTGGTACGTGGTTTAGCAGTAGCTTTCTCGGCAAAGATACTATCACCCAGATCTCGTTTACCAGCCAGATAAACCGTTGCAATGGTAAGCAAGATGGTTACTATTCCTATCGGGATGAGCCATAGAGAGCGGCTCGTGTCGAGCGGACTAAGTTTTTCGACCCATCCCAGCGGCGTAATATTTAATAACCACGTAGCACTCGTTGTATCAGCTACGGCCCGGAATAAAAAACTAACACCTAGGACGAGTGCCGTTAAGCTTGCGGCCCCACTTCGAGTTGGCAGTAACTGACTTGCTAAGGCGCCGACCAACATGAACATCAGGATGCCGCTAACTACGGTTAGACCAAAAAATAGAGCGGCACTGGTATTGAAGTTTATAGCGTTATTCTTGCCAATTAGGGCGAAGATGCCACTGATAATTGCATAAAAGACAGTCAGCGTAACGCCTATGCCCGACAGTACATTAATGGTTGCACGCCTTGCGGTCGTTCGACCAAGTAATAATAGCTCCCAACGGCCAGCGCTTTCTTCGCCGCGAAGTAGCTTAGTTACAAGTAGCAGAGCCCAAATTGACCCCACGATAACCATGATACCTCCAGTATTCCAGGCAATGTAACCTGATACCTCAGTAACATGCTTGGCTGAACCTAAGATTACTTCAATCCCTGAGTTCTTAGTAAATGCCTCAGCAACCTTTAGTCGTAAAGCTGGAGTAGTATATGCGTCTACATAGCCGATTCCCTTAGCGGCAACGTAACCACCAAAGACTAGGGCCCACAATATGCCACTCCGTAGGGTTCGGCGAATTGTAAATCGACTAATTACCGTACGTGGCCAGCTAAACTGTTTCATAGAAATAGATTGTTCGGAACCTTTAAGATTATCCATGGCCATGAGGTTTTTCATCACCATATAGTGATAAGAATAATTCTTCGAGTGATGGCTCGCGGCTGAGGAGAGTCTTTGGTTTAGCGGCTGAGAGAACAGCTAGCAGTTCATCAATCGGACCACGAACTTGACAATTGAGCTGGTGACCAACAATTTTAACACTGCTAACTCCCTTAAGTCCTTTAATCGAGGGTGGTTTATCATCAAAAGTTGCCTCAATACTGAGTGCAGACAGGTGCCGCATTTGGGCGAGAGTCCCGAGTTCAATTAGTTTACCGGCTCTTAGAATGGCAACTCGGTCGCACAGGGACTCGACTTCTTCAAGAATATGAGATGAGAGAAAGATGGTTTGACCGTTCGTCTTGGCCTCATCAATACTTTCCCTGAACGCTTGCTCCATTATCGGGTCTAGCCCCGCCGTTGGTTCATCAAGAATTAATAAATCAGCTCTTGTTGCAAGGGCAGCAAGTAAATTTATTTTTTGACGATTACCCTTTGAATAGGTTCGTACTTTTTTATTTTGATCAAACTTAAATCGCGTAATAAGCTCCTTAAGATACTTCCGATCAGTTTCACCATGAACCTTACCAAGTAGGTGGAGAGTCTCGGCGCCAGTGAGTGATGGCCAAAGAGTTGCTTCGCCAGGAACGTAAGCCACTCGTTTGTGGATAGCTATTTTATCTTTCTGACAATCTAGTCCAAAGATTGAAGCCCTACCAGATGTTGGTCTAATGAGGCCAAGCAAGAGACGGATAGTTGTTGTTTTACCGGCTCCATTTGGCCCGAGGTAGCCGAGTACTTCACCTTTGTATACTTCTAAGTCCAGATTATCGAGGGCGGCACTAGAGCCATAGCGCTTTGTCAAACCGGCAGCATTAATGATGACGTCCATAATTTTAGTATATCATTAGAGGTTTACATCAAAACCTTCAAGTTCGTCTGGCAAAAATCCTTTTGGATGTTTAAACCCAGCCTCCCATTTTGTACCTTTAGCGTAGCCAAGATTCTTCATTAATTTAGTAGGGGCATTACGTAAATGTAACGGTACCGGGAGGTCGGGGTATTCACGGGCTGCAGTTTGGGCCGTGCCCATGGCAGTTGTTACGGCTCGTGATTTAGGAGCCTTGGCCATAACGGCAGCACAATGAAAAAGATTATACTGACATTCTGGCATGCCGATTCGCTCGACTGCCTGAAACGTTGAAACGGCAAGATTAAGGGCAGCAGATGCAGCAAGGCCAATATCTTCGCTAGCAAAAACTACCATCCGGCGCGCTACAAACTTTGGGTCCTCACCCGCTTGCAGCATTCGCGCCAGGTAATAGAGTGTGGCACCTGGATCACTCCCACGCATGCTTTTTATAAAAGCGCTAATAACGTTGTAGTGAATCTCACCTGCTTTGTCGTAGCCTGGTACTCGTTTTTGAGCTGCTGTTTTAACAACTTCCTGAGAAATTGTGCCGGCCGTTAACTGAGTAGCTAGTTCTAAGTTGCCAAGTGCCACACGGGCGTCGCCACCACTGAGTTCAGCGAGTAAATCGATGCTAGCAGCCGGTAGCCGTTTGGTCGTAAGCTTTTCGGTTTTAGCGGCATTTTTAAGAATTACAATGATCTCTTCTTTGCTCAGCGGCTCAAGCACCAATACCCGCGAGCGTGACAGTAATGGGTTAATTACTTCAAAGCTCGGGTTTTCAGTCGTGGCACCGATTAATACAATCGTTCCATTTTCAACGTGCGGTAGAAAAGCATCTTGTTGAGCCTTATTAAATCGGTGAATTTCATCCACAAATAGAATTGTCGTTAGCCCCAAGCGTTGGTTCTGGGCAGCACGCTCAATAACCTTAACGACGTCGGCCTTACCCGAAGTCACAGCACTAAGTTCAACAAATTCGGCTCCTGTCTCGCGGGCTATGATTCGAGCTAGCGTGGTTTTGCCGCTGCCGGGTGGCCCCCATAGTATTAGGCTGGTGGGCTGCTTTTTCTGAGCGATTTCATGAATGATTTTACCGGAAGTCACAAGATGCTCTTGTCCGATAACCTCACTTAATTTTTCCGGCCGCATTCGTTCAGCCAATGGTCTGCTGTCCATAGTATCTATTGTACGCCACCAAGAGATTACGCTGTTGCGTATAAGAGGAGCTTATGCTATAATTACAGATAAGGAAGCTAGGCGCTGACCGCGGCGTCTTTTTTATATCATGGAAAGTACCCAAGACCCATCGAAAATTCGTAATATTGCAATTATTGCTCACGTTGACCACGGCAAGACAACGCTGGTTGACGGTCTGCTCAAGCAGTCTAAAACCTTTCGTGATAACCAAGCAGAAATGAACCAAGATCTTATTATGGACAGCGGTGATCAGGAACGTGAACGTGGTATAACAATTACCGCCAAAGTCACGGCCGTCCAGCACGGTGATTATCGGATCAACATTATTGATACACCAGGTCACGCCGATTTTAGTGGTGAGGTCGAACGTACACTTAATCTAGCTGATGGATGTTTACTGATTGTTGATGCCCAGGAGGGCCCAATGCCTCAGACTAAGTTTGTGTTGGAAAAGGCTCTGGAAGCAAATCTGAGGCCGATCGTTATTATTAATAAGATTGACAAGTCTGGAGCACGTATTGCTGAAGTTGAAGATGAGCTGGCCGATCTCTTTTTAGAATTGGCTGTTCATGAGGATCAGTTGCACTACCCAGTCTATTACGCTATCGGTCGTGCTGGTAAAGCTTGGGTAAAACCACCAAGTGATCAAGAGGCCACCGCCGATCTTGACCCAATTTTTGACGCTATCATTGAAAAAATTCCGGCACCGACGATTGAGCTCAACAAGCCCTTCCAAATGCTAGTCACCGCTCTGGCATGGGACAGCTACAAAGGTAAGTACGCTATCGGTCGGATTACCCGTGGTCGAATTAAAGCCGGTGCTCAAGTAGCACTTTGCAAAAAAGATGGCACGCTTACAAAAGCTAAAGTCGACACGGTGTTTATGAGTCATGGTGTTAGTAAGTTTGAGGTTCCAGAGAGCGTTGCCGGTGACATAGTTCAGCTAACTGGTGTCAGTGATGCGCAAATTGGCGAAACTATTGCCGATGTCGCTCAGCCAGAAGCTCTACCAACTATTGAAGTAGAGGCGCCTACACTGCGTATTTATCTTGGCCCAAACACCAGCCCATTCAAGGGCCAAGAAGGCGAGTTTAGTACATCACGACAAATTAGCGAACGTCTTCAAAAAGAGCTGGAGACTAACGTCAGTTTACAAGTAGAAGAAGCCGGTATTGGCTTTACGGTAGCTGGTCGTGGCGAACTCCACCTGGGTGTACTTATTGAAACGATGCGCCGTGAGGGTTACGAATTTGAAGTTGGCCGACCCCAAGTTGTGACCCATGAAGAAAATGGCCAAACTATGGAACCCGTCGAAGAAGTTATTATTGAAGTGCCAGCTGAGCAGGTTGGGACTGTTCAAATGGAACTCGGGCAAAGGCGTGCAAAATTACAAGAACAATTCGCCAGCCCTAAGGGCGTTACTAAATTAATCTACGAAATGCCAACACGGGCATTACTTGGTATGCGTAACATTTTGCTGACTAATACCAAAGGCACAATTGTTATGAATAGCTTGGTCACCGGTTTTGAAGCTCAGGGTGCTGCGCTGCAGCAATTACGAAACGGCGTTCTCATTTCGTATGAAGCTGGAACAACCACTCCGTATTCACTAGAAACTGCCGAAGCTCGTGGCACGATTTTTGTCGGACCAGCTGAGAAAGTCTACGCTGGTCAGATTATCGGTCTCAATACGCGTCAAGAAGATATGGAAATTAATGTCTGTAAAGCCAAACACCTTACTAATATGCGTTCTAGTTCCAGTGATGGGGTGGTGCAGCTAACGCCACCGACGATCTTTAGCCTTGAACAATGTCTAGACTTTATCGAAAACGATGAACTGCTTGAGGTGACGCCTAAGAATTTACGTCTACGTAAACGAGAGCTTGATCCCATAAAGCGCAAGCGCCAAAAGTAACCATACACATATTCTACTTAGCGATTTTTAGCACGATCGGTTTCATCCTCGATCTCATGCCCAACAATTTCCTCAATCAGGTCTTCAATTGTCACGATGCCAACAATTTTATCGTCGTGCTCTACTGGTAGTAAGTGCGTACCGCTACTGATGAATTTACGAAACAGCGTATCAAGTGCCATTTTATAGCCAATAAGCTGGCACGGATGAAGCGGTAAGTCTTCGACACGTGGGGGCTCTTCATCAAAGTCCCAATCAATGAGATCTTTCATGAGCAATAAACCGTAGCACTTAGTTAGGTGCTGGTCGAAGACCGGAATTCGACTGCGGCTAATATCTTTAATTTCGTCAATCTTACTGCTATCAATAATAGTGTCTGGCGTGAGCCAGTAGACGCGTCCAATTTCAGTCATAATGTCACGCACATGTTTTTCGCTAAGTTGTAAGGCGCCTTGCATGATTTCAACTTCGTCACTGTCGAGCTCACTACCTCGCTGATCAGAGTGCTCGGCAATTAAAATACCGAGCTCACTACGACTTTGCAAATGTTGCATTTCCGGGCCGAGTAGTTTTGTGAGTAGTAGCTGTAACGGCTTGGAGATGGGGTAGGTAATCAGAATCATAATGCGCAGTAAGGGCTCTAACCGTCCGGTATATCGTAATGCATTGCGAGCAAAAAAGGCTTGGGGCAGTACTTCGCCAAAGACCACAATTAATAGTGTGCTAATTATTAACGCGGCCCAACCGTTAAAGTGTTGTTCGAGTACGAGTGACGTTGCTGAGATAACGGCAACGTTAGCTAGTAAAATGCTGGCAAGTGTGAGGTGACTATTAGCTCGCAGTGGCAGCAATCGACGAGCGTAGGTGTTTCCGAGTTTGGCTTTTCGCCGCAAGTCATCGACATCGAGTGACATCAACGCAACATTTAACCCCGAGCAAATTGCAGAGAAGAGTACAAGTAGTGCAACGACGATTAAACTAATAAGTATTGTCATAAGTTGCTATTGGTTATTGTAACAGGACTTGCCCAACGACTAAAGAGTTGCTGATATGCTCATGCTTGAATATTACTCGAGCTGAGGCTATTATCAGCCTATAATGAGTGAACGACAGCCAACCCTGATATTCGGCGCCGGGAATGCTCGGCGCCGTAATCGGTTTAAGGGACATCTGAATATTGAGCTATCTGACGATAATTTTCCACCGGTACAAGATCACGATGCTCATGAACGAGGGTATAAAAGCCCACTCACTTTATCAGCCGTTGAGGTGTCTAAGTATGCCGGCAGGGATGTTAGCTCCTACGAGGCCAGAATATACGCAGAACCGAGACGCGGAATAATCAATGCTTCGATGCTGCATCGCTATGTTACAGACAGCGCCGTAATAATGAATGATGAACAGCGTGGTGCACTCAGGTACTTAAATAGTGAAGCAGCTAAGGCCGTGGATCTTCTCCCGAATCCCGAACAGCCAGACCAAACGTTTGCTGGTAGCTATATTTTTGGATTAAAAATGATGCAAGCTAGCGGTAAAATTAACATTTTTCATGCTCTGCCATTGTCATTTAAAGATATTGTCAGTCGAAGATTTTATGCACACGATACAAAGCAATTTGCCACTGAGGTTGTCCAGTCTACCGTAAGCACTGTGTATAATTTGGCGCAAGTTGGCATAGGGTCCCAGGAAGCCCTCTGTCTATTTGCTGCCAGCCCAGATGCTCAGAATACAATTGGGCCGTTGCACATATCCGATTCTGAAGATCAATGGAAGGTTAATGACGAACGCTCTAGGCACATACGGCTAACTCAGGCTGGCATTGGGCTTGCTCACTTACATTGTCGAGATGTTTTGATGGATTCGGTGCAACTATAATATGTATATTTCTCGACCGGCATTGCCACATATCGTGCTACAATTATTGTCATGACAGATTATTCGATACATGAGGGCGTCAGTAAAAAACACACCAGTAAAACTGCCAAGAAGGGCAGTAACAAGTGGCTGATATTTTGGCTACTGGTTAGCATCGTATTGCTCGTTGGCAGCACACTAGTGGCTCGCAAACATCAACTGACGGGGCTACAAGCCCGGATCTTTTATGACTTTAACCATCCGCAATTAGGGAGTAGTTTTACGACGGCTGCTAAGTGGGTGACCGAGGGCCTAGGCAGTGCCATACCAGTTGCGATCTGCGTGGTCGTACCACTTGCGTTTAAGAAGTATCGTTTAGCGTGGCGGTTTTTGGTAACAGCCGGTGGAGCCTTTGTGCTTGCCTATATTGTTAAGAAGATTGTCAATGAGCCACGACCGATAGTTATGTTGCATGGCCATTTGCACCAACGAGTGGTTGAGACAGGACCTGGCTTTCCATCTGGTCACGTGACCGCCGCTACAGCCTTGGCGTTAACATTGTGGTTTGTCTTGCCAGTGAAGTGGCGCTTCATATCGATTATCTGGATTGTAGCTGTCGCCTGCTCGCGCTTATATCTTGGCGTACACACTCCGGTAGACATTATCGGTGGCTTCGCTTGTGGCCTATTGGCTGTCTGCGTGGTGCGTCTTTTGCCTAAAGTGATTGCCAATCCACTAAGGCTAGATACCGTTTAGGTATTGCACCGGACTATTAAAAGGCCTAAGCTACAATTAGGAAGAGAGACTTCCTAATTTGTAAGACCTGGGCGAATTGATTCCCGGGTCTTTTAAGATTCACCAGATAACTAATTGTGGCAACTCGCACACAGACCGCGGATTTCAAGTTGGTGATCCTGGGGTTGAAAGTTATGAGCTTTGGCGAGCTCGAGTAGACGTTTTTCAAGAACCGTGTCTTCAGGCAGGGCAATAATCTTACTACAGTTTTGGCAACTGGCATGGTGGTGATGTGGCGCATATTGATCGGATAGTTCTAACTTATATTTCCAGCCGATCTGTAGTCGCTGCACAATACCAAAATTTTCAAACAGGGCAACAGTACGGTAGACACTAGCTCGATCTATATCCGGACAACGAATAACTAGTTCACGCATTGTCTGAGGGTCATTACCCCGTAAGGCAGTAAAAACGGCACGTCGAGCAGTTGTCAGACTGTAACCACTGCTATGTAGCGCTTCTTGAAGTTGGCTATCGGGCTCATTCATTCTTGCAATTATACTATAAATTGCGACAAATTTGCAATAATTAATTACATTACTTTATGCTTACACCATGAAGCGATCAAAGAAACCTGTTATTGGTTTGGTGGTACTTGTTCTAATAGTAATTGGGTTGTTAGTGCTAACAAACAAACGTCCGGCTAACAATACCGCATCAACGAAAGTGCAAGTCGTGGCAGCCGAAAACTTTTGGGGCAGTCTTGTCTCACAGTTGGGCGGTAATCGTGTCCATGTTACCAGTATCGTGTCTGATCCTAATGCTGATCCACACGAGTATGAAAGCAACGCTACTGATGCTCGGGCTGTTGCCACTGCTAACTACGTTATTCTCAATGGTGTTGGCTACGATGATTGGGGGAATAAGTTGCTCAGCGCTCAACTGAATCCACAACGTAAGGTCTTAACAATCGGCACTCTAGTTGGCAAAAAAGAAGGCGATAACCCTCATCTTTGGTATAACCCGACCTATGTTAATCTGGCTGTTGTTCAAATGGACAAGGACTTAATTGCACTTGATCCGGCCGGTAAAACGTATTACCAGCTACAATTAAAACAGTTGCAAGTTTCACTGGCTGGCTACCAAAATCGCATAAAAAGTATTAAACAACGATTTGGTGGCACCAAAGTAGCGGCAACTGAAGATATTTTTGCTTACCTAGCGAATGCCGCAGGGCTAGACCTTGTGTCGCCAGAACCTTTTATTCAAGCGGTAGCTGAGGGTAACGATCCACCTACGGATAGCGTCGTCCAGTTCCAGCAACAACTACAGAGTGGTCAGATCAAAGCTCTGGTCTACAACGAACAAACCGTGACACCGTTAACTACTAGCATGAAACAGTTAGCGACTGACCAGAACATTCCGGTTGTTGGTGTCACGGAAACCATTCAACCTCCCGATACGACGTTTCAGGAGTGGATGAACGCTGAGCTTATTAACCTTGAAAACGCTCTAAACGCTAACAAGTTGGGTCAGTAATAGCGTGACTGGTAAGAAAGCCACCGGTTCGGCAGTTATCAGGGCGAATAATCTAACGGCCGGTTATGGTACTCATATAATCTGGGAACATGCTACGTTCCACGTACATGAGGGTGAGTTTGTTGGTATTCTCGGGCCAAATGGTGCCGGCAAAACCACGTTGTTTCGGTTATTGCTTGGGCTAGCCAACCCAACAAGTGGTAATCTCGAAATTTTCGGCAACTCACCGAAACGTGGTAATCCTCGAATTGGTTACGTACCACAACGTCACCCTATTGATAGTGAGCTGCGGATCGAGGCTTTAGAATTAGTCCGTCTTGGTGTAGCGGGCCAGTATTGGGGCTTTGCTTTGCCTTCCCAGGCCATAGTCGAGCGAGAACAAGCACGACAAGCGCTTCGAATAGTTGATGCTGAAGGTTTGGCTCATCGTGCCCTTGGCCAGCTATCTGGCGGAGAGTTGCAACGTGTTTTTCTGGCGCAAGCCTTAGTTGATCAGCCTGATATTTTGTTGCTAGATGAGCCTTTAGCTAATCTCGACATCCGGCGACAAACCGAGCTCGTCAAATTGGTGGCCACTATTGCGAAAGAGCAAAATGTTGCAATACTATTAATCGCTCACGACATTAATCCATTACTGCCAGTGGTTGATCGCTTAATTTACACAGTGAATGGCCGCATCGCCACCGGCAAGCCAGATGAAATTATAACAACGAAAGCATTATCAGCACTGTATGGAGCACCCGTAGAAGTTCTGCGGGGTTCACGAGGCCGACTAGCAGTTCTGGGAACCGAAGAGGCAGTACATCATGACTGAACTACTCGCTACCAGTTTTAGTTTCAATATCTGGACTGATTTACAGACCATGTGGCAGTACGGTTTTATGCAACATGCCTTTGAGACCGGTACGGTGGTGGCTATCGTTGCTGGTGTAGTTGGGTATTTCGTTGTTTTACGACGACTATCATTCGCTGCTCATGCATTGTCGCACGTCGGGTTTGCTGGTGCTGCCGGAGCAGTACTAATGGGCCTTAACCCACTTATCGGTCTGCTAGCTTTCACTTCTGGTGGTGGACTAGCTATGGCCCTGCTAGGTCGCCGGGCAGCCAGCCAGGATGTTCAAATTGGCACAGTCCTAGCTTTTATGCTCGGTCTTGGAGTGCTTTTCATCAGTTTATATAAAGGCTATGCAACTGAAGCTTACTCTTTATTATTTGGAGAGATTTTGGGCATCAGCCGCGGTGATGTGCTGGTAACTGTTATCGCTGGCATTATTATATTAGTTGTCGTAGCGATCATGTATCGTCGGCTATTGTTTACCTCTCTTGATGAAGATGTGGCTGAAGCGAAAGGTGTATCACTCCTAAAAACGGGCATCATTTTCATGCTGTTAATTGCTTTGGCTACTTCGATCGCTGTACAAGTCGTCGGCGTATTACTAATCTTCGCTTTGATGGTCACACCGGCAGCTATTGCCGAACGTTTGGCTCAACGTCCAGCTCAAGGTGTACTGATAGCTGTTTCGGTTGCGCTAATTGCGACATGGTTTGGTTTATTCATCTCATACTACCAGCCCTATCCAGTGAGTTTCTTTATTACATCATTGGTGTTTGTTCTCTATATTATTGTTCGTCTCACCCAGACACGCCGCGATCGAAAGTCATTAGCGAAGTAGCCCACAATATCTCAAAAACCGTCGCACTTATTACGATAGTTGTTTTTTATATAGTGCACTAATAAAAGTCTTGCACCGTTCTATTTGGTTGCAGTATAATAATATTGAGAAAAGCAAACAGAAAAACACACGGTTCGTACAAAAAAATGAAAAAAAGTAGCAGAAGTGTTCCTCAGTATCAATCTACTCGGTATCAGACGTCTATGAGTAAGAAGCAATTATTTATTAAGATCGCGCCACCACTCGTACTGATTATTGTCGGTCTCGGTGGTTTGATGGCAGCCCATTTGACGCGCTCTATCCAGCCACCGGCGACTGCTCAGGCCCAAACGGTCACTAAAGCGGTCTCAACGAACCCATGTGCTGGCAACACTCTCGCGAACTTTGTGCTTGTTAGTATTAGCCAACGTCGGATGTGGGCGTGTAGCGCATCAACTGAGGTGTATAACTCGCCCGTAGTAACTGGCATGGAGAAGCTCCCGGCTGACCTTACGCCCACCGGCACCTATACTATTTACGCTAAAGTGACCAACTTATACCTTAACGGCTCTGATAGTACTGGTAGCTGGCATGATTATGTTAACTATTGGATGCCCTTTTTAAACAATCAATACGGTACGTATGGTTTTCATGATGCGACGTGGCGACCAAGTAATGCCTTCGGTAACATCAGCCCTGACTCCTCCAACGCCTCACATGGTTGTGTGGAAATGCCACTAGCAACTGCTAAGTGGTTATACAATTGGGCACCCGTCGGCACAACAGTGACTATTAAAAGCTAATTTATGGCCATCAAACCTGTATGCGATATGTGCAGCCAAGAACTGCAGGCGTTCGGGGCGATCCTGTTGAGCCCACCAAATGACGCCAACCAAGTTAGGAAATTTCATATCTGCGTTGCTTGCTATGACAAGCTAGCTGCCAGTATGACTACGTGATTAATTAGTCGGTCTCAGTAAAGCGTGTAAAATATAGGTATGATTATTGCGGTCGTGGTTTTGGGAGTTTTAGTGATTGTGTTGTTGGCGGCCGTGTTATGGCAAAGTGTCTTGAAGAGCAAGACTCCTAATAAAGGCGATGAAGCTTTGCTCCTTAAAGCTGATATGACTGAGCTCACAAAGAGTATGCATCAGCTCAAAGATGGTCTTCAACAGCAATTGACCGACCAACTTGGCACCAGCAACAAGCAAATGACGGCACAGTTTCAGGCTAGTGCTAAGATTATTACGGATGTGACCCAGAAATTAACAGAGCTAGATCGCACTAACAAAAGTGTTGGTGATGTTGCTGCTGAGCTAAAAACGCTGCAGAATGTTCTACAAAATCCCAAACAGCGGGGCATTCTTGGCGAGTATTATCTTGAGCAGATCCTTAAAAACACATTGCCACCTGGTGCGTTCGAGTTGCAATATAAACTCGGCGACGACATTGTTGACGCAGTCGTAAAACTGGATGATAAGATCCTGCCGATAGACAGTAAATTCTCATTGGATAACTATAATCGCTTGGTTGAAGCTAAGACTGAGGAAAAACCAGCCTTAGAACGAGCCTTTAAAGAAGATCTTAAGCGGCGGATTGATGAAACTGCCAAATATATTAAGACCAACAAAGGCACGCTTGACCAGGCTTTAATGTTTATCCCAAGTGAGGCGATTTATTACGATCTATTGGCCAACAAAGTTGGACTCAGCGGCGTTAGTGGGCGCAACTTGATGCAGTATGCGGCAGTGGACAAAAAGGTATCGATTGTTGGTCCCAGTACACTTTCGGCAATGCTACAAACTATCGTGCAAGGACTGCGTTCGATGGAGATCCATAAAGATACTGAAAAAATTCGTAAGAACATTGAACAACTCAGTAAGCACCTCATGGCACATAACGGCTATATGCAAAAACTTGGTAACTCACTGGGCACAACAGTCGGACACTTTAACACCACCTATAAGGAACTTGGCAAAATCGACAAGGACATCGTAAAAATTACTGACACCAACCCTTCCGTTGAGCCTCAATTACTGGACAAACCAGTCGTTGAAGATTAAAACCACGATGGCCTGCCAGTTTGACTTTTGTATCTAAACGGTGTTATTATATAATTAAATGAATGATTTGGATCCCGGGTATAGAAGAGTTATAGTTGAGGTTCATCGTGACATCTTACATGAACTCATGGAAAGGCTTGGTGAATTTGCGACACAATACGATATATCAGTCGGTATTGCTGATAGTTTACCAAAGACTAGCGAACCCTCGATTGCTGTTGAGGCCACAGATGAACCCAATTATAATCCTGATCTGATGATATGGACGACAGAACCGGAAAGTGGTACTAAAGTTGCAGTCATAACCAGAAGCCAATTCGAAGGATTTGCCATGGAGAACGATCATGCGGTTGGTGTCGGTGGACGGACATATAAAAGTATACTACGCTCAAGAACAAGTGGATGGCGAGGCGGTGATAGCACAGGTGAATATGTACACGAGGATGGACTGCTTGCCAGCCAGCTACCTGAACTTGTTAAAAGGCTTACAACCGGCAATCTACATATAGATAATGTAGGTCGACACGGTATTAGCCTTCTGGGGGAGTATAGCATTGCTTTATTCCAGGACGGGCCTGCTGAATAAAATAACTTTATATCTCCAAAACCACAGCTTCATAACTTGTATGGGTAAAAATTATTGCTTCAGTAGATCAAGAGTTAGTGCTGCTGTCCACGAGAAATTATCAATGCCGGCTGGATTACCATTGGTTGGGTTAAAATATTCATGGCAACCACCTTTATCAACAAGCTCGAGGGTACTTTCACGTAATGCGGCAGCGTGATCTTTGAAGCCGTAGCGTTGTAATCCGTCAATAATTAACCAGTTCATGTTAATCCAGGTTGGCCCCTGCCAGTAGCGTTCAGCATCGAAGAATGGCGAATCCAGTGGGGTTGATGGCACAGGATAGGCGGGGCCAAAACGATGGCTATTCTCGAGCAGACGTACAAGCGCTTCTGCTCGTTCGGCATCAATTACGCCACTATATAACGGTAATAGCGCCGCAATACTTGATACTTTTAGTAGACGATGCGTGACAAAGTCGCGTGAGAAATACTCACTAGAAAATGGATCCCATAGCTGTTCAAGAGCTTGTTCAGATTTCTTCATACTTGCAATCAGTTCAGGTGGAAGATCTTCACGTATGCTCTTGGCGATGCTCTGTAAATGGCTATTGGCCCTAATGAAGATACTGTTAAAGGTTAAATCCTCGATTGCAAAGAGAGCATGGTCGAGGATTTTCTCTGTAGCATAGGCCTTACGTCGCAAGCGACGCTGAGCATCAAAAAGTGCCAAAGCTTCGACGTTGGAAAAACGTTGATCGACCGGCACAATCCGCGTATCGCGCCGTAGTGGTGTCATGAGCTTTTCAAGTCTAGTGCGTTCCATGAAACGTACCCACCACGGTAACAGATGCTCATGTAATTCGTGCATCCATGGCGGCGTATTATCGAGACCAGTTTCCCATGGATGAATCTGTAGCACTAAACCTTCATGATGGGGATCACGCTCGGTATATAACCATTGATGGTAGGCTAGGAGCGCTGGGAATACCATTTTGTACCAAGTGTGGCGTTCAGTTAGCTTGAGTTTCTCACCAATTCGTACAACAGCTTCGGCAAGCATCGGTGGCTGGGTGATACCGCTTGTTGAAATATCATCAGGCGCGTTCGGGTTTAGCCAACTCCGCCAGATTGAACTATGCCGCTTATAGGCATCGGCTGGGATATGTTCACGGGGTGTAATAATCATATGAGGCATCATGCCATTGGCCCATTGAGCTCGTAGCATACTGAGGATTTCAATTTTGGCACGTTCAACATCGTAATGACGAATGCCAATGGCTATAAAACAACTGTCCCACAACCATTGATGTGGGTACAATCTGGTCGAAGGAACCGTGAAGCTGCCATGGTCGTTATGAGCGAGGACGGCTTTAGCTTCGTCTTCCAGACTAACTTCTGCAACCGTCTCGTGATCACCTGATTCACCGATAGGTTCTTGCTGAGCTTTCTCGGTGTTTAGTTCTTTTTTCTCTTCGGCTTTAGTCATTATTCCTAGTATACCGCAAGCGTTTTAAACTTTGGTCATCGATAGTTATTAAAACTGAGCGGAAAGTCAAAGTCTTGGGCATTGAGTAGTTGCATAACAGTTTGCAAATCGTCTTTACTAGCACTTGTAACACGGACCGTATCGCCCTGGATAGTTGTTTTAACCTTGGGGTATTTTTCTCGAATAAGGGTAGTAATCTTTTTAGCCTTGGTCTGATCAAGGCCTTGCACGAACGGTATATCCTGAACGGTTTTAAGATTGGCAACAACGGGTTCACGCGTGGTATCTAGAACTTTCTGGTTCTGACTACGAGCTGCTATTTTTTTACGAACAATGTCAATTATGGTATCAATTTGCCAGTCACCGCTGCCAGTAATTTTAAAGCCTGTTTTATCTCCATCTAGCCACTCGACTTGAGCCGGAGTCCCTTTAAAATCGTAACGATTTGTCAATTCACGCTGAACCTGGTTGAAGACGTTATTCATCTCTGCTTTGTCGTAGTCGCTAACAATATCAAATGAAAACTGTGCCATAGAGGTACAGTTTACTATTTTTATGGTCTAGGACGAAACAATGATTTGACAACAAAATCTCCAACTGGTGGTTTTTTGCCGCCGCGAGGGCCGGTGGGGTCGGGGTATCTATCAACTAGCCGTGACCCAAGTGGCACAATCGTAATCGAGTCGTCAAAAGGTCGCTTAGTATCTGGTCTTCTGACGTGTACGGTATTGGTGCCCAGGTAAACGCACGCCACCGTTGCGATATATTCAGTGGACCGACCAGCTCCCCGTGATGGCCCAAGAGGGGTTTCGCGAACCGCAACTTCCATGCCCTCGTGTACTTCTGTTAATGGTAATGGTAACTCGTCGGGTAGTCCGTTCCCTTCAAACCCTCCAATATCTCTAGGTGTTTGTGTATTTACCATAAAACTTGCGCCTCAGTGCTTACGTTTTTTAGTGTACGCTCTTACTTTTCAATGTCAAACTCGCTATACTAACAGGTGATGAGCTATCAAAATCCAAAAATTGCTGATGCTGCTGAGTTGCTCAAACAACGCTTTAAGGAGCTTGAGCACAAGACCGATATCCTAAAATCTGTTGAGCTAAAGGCTCTGTATGCCGAGCTGCCAACGTTGGTAGCTGACCATCGAGCTAACTTTGGCAAAGAACTTAATGAATTGAAATCTGAGCTTCAGGCGATGGTGGATGAGGCTGAGCCAAGCGCAGTACATCTGGCGCCAATTGATGTGACCGCTCCATTTGATATCAACGTTCCGGCCGACAAACAACCGCAACTCCTAAGTTCGGAAATAGGCAGTAAACATCCACTGATGACTGAATTAGAAAAAGTATTGGATATTTTTTACCGTATGGGCTTTACGGCTGTTGAATCGCGTGAGATTGATGATGAATATCATATGTTTGATAGCCTAAACTTTCCGCCAGGGCATCCTGCAAGAGATGACTATGATACCTTTGTTACCGCAGAGAAAGACAAAGACGGTAAGCCTCTTATTGCGCCAGCCCACGCCAGTATTATGCAGAACCGTTTACTTAAACAATTTAAGCCAAACTTAGAGCGAGATGAGCCAATGAGTGCTGTGTATGCTGGACGAACCTTCAGAAATGAAGATCTTGATGCTCGACATGAGCACACCTTTTACCAGGTCGAAATAATATACGTGGGCAAGAATGTTCATGCAGGTAATTTAATAGCAACATTTAAGACTTTTTTGAGTGAATATTACCAACAAGATATAGAAGTAAAAAGCCAGCCATTTTACTTCCCCTTCACAGAACCAAGTTTTGAACTTGCACTGAGCTGCCCGTTTTGCAAAAAGAAAGGCTGTAACGTCTGTAGCTACACCGGATGGATTGAGCTGTTAGGCATGGGAATGATCCATCCGAACGTATTAACGATGGGCGGCATTGATCCGAAAATATATACAGGTTTTGCGGGGGGATTGGGCCTTGAGCGCCTCGTAATGATGAAATATGACATTGAAGACATTCGTCATTTTGAATCCGCAAAATTAGATTTCCTGAGGCAATTTTCATGAAAGTTAGTTTAAATTCCATTATCGGGATGAGTAAAAGATATGGCTGTTCCGATAATATTGTTCCGAACGGTGCTGAAACAGTTATAGAGAAAATTGGCGCCCAGCTAGGTGCAGTCGAAGAGGTGATTGATGTAGGTGAAAAATATCGTGGTATCACTGTAGCCAAAGTTATTAGTTGCGTGGATCACCCCAATGCCGACAAGCTTCATGTGTGCATAATCGATGATGGCGGTGTAGTTTCGGACGTAGAGCGCGATACCCATAATTACGTACAAGTTGTATGTGGTGCGCCAAATGTTCGTGAGGGCTTACTCGTGGCGTGGTTGCCACCAGGCACGACTGTACCCAGCTCTTTTGGTAAAGATGTCTTCGTATTGGATATACGCGAGCTACGAGGCGTTAAAAGCAACGGAATGTTAGCGAGTGCTCATGAGCTAGATATTAGCGATGATCACACAGGAATTTTAGAAATTAGCGAAGGCGCCAAACCAGGTGATGATTTTGCCAAAATCTACGAGTTAGCTGATGACCATATCATTGATATCGAAAACAAAATGTTTACACATCGACCAGACTGTTTTGGCTTTCTAGGCGTAGCCCGCGAAATTGCCGGTATCCAACAAATACCCTTTAAAAGCCCGGAATGGTACCAGCCAAATCCAGAGTTTCCTGCAGTTGAGGCCGAACAACTAAAACTAGAAGTCAATAATGAATTACCAGAACTCGTGCCACGGTTTGCGGCCATTGCTATGCGAGATGTGTCTGTTCAAACTAGTCCAATTTGGCTCCAAGTTGAGTTGAGCAAAGCTGGACTCAAATCCATCAATAACATCGTAGATTACACCAATTTCTTTATGCTTGAGACTGGTCAGCCATTACATATTTATGATTACGACAAGTTAAAAGCTCTCGATGGTGGCGATACTGCGGCATTGATTGTGCGTCACCCAAAGCCAGGCGAGAAAATTACACTACTTAACGGTAAAGAAATTGAGCCACGAACCGAAGCAATTATGATAGCCACCGAACAAAAACTTATTGGCATTGGTGGAGTTATGGGTGGAGCTGAAACCGAAGTCGATAAGAACACTAAAAACATCGTTATTGAGTGCGCTACGTTTGATATGTACTCAATTCGCCGAACAAGTATGGCCCATGGCCTATTCACTGACGCCGTTACCCGCTTCACCAAGGGCCAAAGTCCACTCCAAAACTTGGCTGTTCTCGCTAAGATCGTTGACGAGATTCGAACATCGGCGAGAGGTAAAGTAGCCAGCTCTGCCATTGACATAAACCACGTACAAGGTCGTGAATCACTATACCCACCCGTGCCCGTCTCCCCAGATTTTATTAATGCGCGACTGGGTATTAAATTATCTCCTGAGGAAATGAGTCAGTTGCTCCAGAATGTTGAATTCAAAGTTGAGATAGCCAGCGACAAGCTAACAGTTACTGCCCCATTTTGGCGGACGGATATTGAAATCCCAGAAGACATTGTTGAAGAACTCGGGCGTCTGTACGGCTATGACAAGCTCCCACTAACCTTACCCAAGCGGAGCATTGCGCCAATCAAAAAAAACGAATTGTTGGAGCTCAAAAGTGAAGTTCGTGATGTATTAAGCAAAGCCGGTGCCAATGAGGCTCTAACCTACAGTTTCGTTCATGGTAACTTGCTCGACAAAGTCGGACAAGACAAGTCACAGGCGTTTCAGCTCAGCAACGCATTAAGCCCTGACTTGCAGTATTACCGTTTGAGCTTAACGGCCAGCCTGCTTGATAAGGTTCATGCCAATATAAAAGCCGGTTACGACAGATTTGTCCTATTTGAAATTGGAAAGGGTCATAATCTACAGCATAAAGATGATGATGAAGGGCTACCAAGTGAATTTGAAATGCTTGAGCTCGTCGTTGCCGCTAGTGATTCTGTTAAAAAGAATAGCGCAGCATTTTACGTAGCACGTAAATACTTAATAAATTTGGCTGCAGCCTTTAACATACAGTTAGAATTTAGGCCATTCGAGAAGGAAGAGGATTATCCAGTCGTTAAGCCATATGACCATACCCGCTCAGCACAAATTTTTGTAAAATCCACCGGTATACCGCTTGGCATGATCGGTGAATATAAGCAAAGTGTTCATAAGAATCTTAAACTGCCAGATTACTGTGCCGGTTTCGGTATTGGGCTTACGCAGTTGCTGGCCGCGGTGGCCGGCGCACAAAATCCATATATGCCGTTGCCGCGGTTCCCGAAAGTAACACAGGATATTTGCTTGAAGGTTAAAGCTGATCTGTCTTACCAAAAGTTTTTTGATTTTATCAGCCAGGAACTTAATAAAGTCCAGCCCAAAAACACTTTACCAAAGCTGAGACCACTGGATATCTATCAAAGGGATGACGATAAAGATCATAAACAAGTTACTTTGCGACTCACTATTGCCAGCTATGAACGAACGATGACTGACGCTGAAGTCGCTAAACTACTTGATAGTCTAGCGTTGGCCGCTAAAGACAAGTTTGGCGCTGAACGTATCTGATACGACTTTTGACGAAAGTACTTAATGAGGGTATACTAAATGATGCTTTGGTCGAGTCACGAGCTATACTTAGCCGATTCCCAAATGCACTTTGACAGGTGTGATTATATAAGCAGAGTCCACATAGATATTCGCCATAATTTTTAGACAGCTATGTATGACCACGATTTTCGCGGCCATTCATTGTTGTCTAATTATTATTGGCAAAATTGTTCATACAGGATTACGTAAACGACGGAACACTTTCTTTTGGGATAGCCCATGAAGCTATTCGGTGAATTTCCGTATATGACGTCATCCGATTGGAGAAAATCGATCTCGCCTAACGGCTTGAGATCACTCACGGGGGGACAACGGTGAGTTGGCGCGATAAAACGCGACAGGTTTTCTCCGGTTTCGGGGTTGCGGCACCGGTAGTGGATGCGCACCCAAGCTGGGGTGGAACTATAGAGATATCGTCTCTACCACCCCCGGTTTTCTGGCCCTCAGACATAGCGCCTTCGCGCCTATCTCCTAGAGCTATTTTCGCGGACCACTTGTGGTTTGCCACTGTCTCCGGGCCCTCAGACTCTTTCCGCTAGGTGTTATGCCGCTCCAAACCTCACCAACGGCGTGGCACCTTAGAGTCTGAGCGGCCCGGGGTTCTCCAGGAGCAGCCATGGACGAGATGAGTTTGTCGATTGAGCTATTGCTCTCCAAACTTCCCCCACCACCTCCGCATTAATCACACCCGTCCTTCCATTAGAACTGATGAAAGCTCGTCAGCTGTAATGGATGATAAATCAGCTAATTTAAAGCCTAGATGCGGTATAATACTTGAATATGTTGAGAACTACCGAGAGGGCCGTTGTTTATGGCACGTAAACGCGACCGAGCATTTGCCATGACCATGGCGATCTTATTTTTTGCTACCGCTTTTGGCTTTAGCTTTTATGTTATTTGGTCACTAACTCATCAAAATAACTCATCTTCATCTAGTAATGCGAGTAGCCAGAGTGCAGCCAATGCCTGTACTGGCTCACCAAGCGCTCCCACGCTTACCGCTCCCACGGCTTATATACCAACGGGCTCTGTAACGGCTCTCCAGTCGACAGACCTAACTGTCGGTACTGGAGCAACTGCAGCAAAAGGTAGCTGTCTTATTGTAAAGTATTACGGGACTCTGGCTACGAACGGCACGGTATTTGACCAAAACTTCAATCAAACGACTGGCTTTGAGTTCAAACTCGGTGCTGGACAAGTTATTCCTGGCTGGGACCAAGGACTAGTAGGCATGAAAGTCGGCGGCGAACGCCGACTGGTTATCCCACCATCGTTAGCGTACGGCAGTCAATCACCAAGCGCGACGATTCCAGCGAACTCCACGCTTGTGTTTGTTGTTCAGCTTGTAAAAATTAAGTAATCCACAGTTCGACACGGAGGTCGTCTCTTTAGGCAAAATCGTGTCAAAAACACAATATATAGAGTATTGACGTTTACCACTAACACTATTTATAATAGATTAGTAAGTAAATACTTAAAACCAAAATTCTTTAATTAGGAGGGAACAATGGTCAAAAACATTACCATCTTTACTACTAACACCTGTGCTTATTGCGGCATGGTTAAGAAATGGTTAGGCAGTAAAGGCCACACATGGGAAGAGGTTAACCTCGATGAACATCCCGAGCGTCAGGCTGAGGCTTTGAAAATAAGTGGGGCGCTGACCGTACCAGTTACAATCGTAACAAAACAAGATGACAGCCAAGAAGTAGTTGTTGGCTATAATTTAGCAAGACTTGCGCCAGCAGTCGCTTAATTTTTATAAAAAATATAGATTATAGTGACTTAATTCCCTGCTCAGTGACCCCTACTTAAGCTAAAGGGCTTTTTAGCCAGAACAATATCCGTTAAAATAAGGTTACTATTATGAGTCAGACAAAGACTGAAATCCCAAAACATGATGTGATTATTGTAGGCGCAGGGCCAGCGGCTCTTAGCGCGGCCATTTATACGACACGCGAAGACATAGAGACTTTGTTATTTGAACGTGGCGTAACGGGCGGTCTCGCAGCTGTTACAGATTGGGTGGATAATTATCCGGGGTTTGAGAATGGTATTCAGGGGCTAGAGCTCGCTGAGAATTTGCGCAAGCAAGCGGAACGCTTTGGTGCCGTAATTGAGCTTGGTGAGGTTACTAAAATTATTGACGAAGGTAAGTATAAACGATTGAAAACGACAAGTGGTGATATGCTCGCCCGAGCTGTGCTCATTGCTACGGGTAGCGATTACAAAAAGATTGGCGTACCAGGCGAACAAGATTTTTACGCGCGCGGCGTGCATTATTGTGCAACCTGTGACGGGGCTTTTTATCGTGATAAACGACTGGTAGTCGTTGGCGGCGGTAACTCGGCCGTTCAAGAATCAATGTTTTTAACTCGTTTCGCCAGTCACATCGATTTACTGTGTCGTAGTGACACGTTTAGAGCAAGCGACTTTCTGCAACACGAGCTTGAGAAAAAACATAAGGATAAAATCACCGTTCACTTTAATACAACCACAGATGAGATAGTTGGCGAAAATGATAAAGTTGTTAAGGTGATCGGTACAGATAAAACTACTGGTAAAAAAGTTGATTTTCCAACTGATGGTGTATTTGTGTTCGTAGGGTTAATACCTAATTCACAATTCCTAAAAGACTCGGAGATTGAACTAGATGATATAGGCTTTGTCAAGACAGATTCACGACTACAGACGACTATGAAAGGCGTTTTTGCTGCTGGTGATGTTCGCAGTGGTGCGACTATGCAGATTGCTAGTGCTAGTGGCGAAGGAGCGACCGCTGCACTCATGCTTCGTGAATACCTTGAAGGCAAAGCTCACCCTATCCAGAATTAGATACTTCGATAGCCAGGGAAAAAATCCCCAACGAGGCGAGCCTTCGGAATGCCTGCATTTTCTAGATCATTATCTAGTGTTTCAACCATAGGCTCTGGGCCCGAAACATAGATTAGAGTGTCAGTAGTTGGCTTGGCCAGATCAAGAATCCGCTTAGCAGTAAGTCGACCAGTTTCGCCGTCCCATGCACTATCGGGCTTATTAGCGACAATTATTCGGTTCATTCCGTAATGTTCGAACAATTTCTGGAAAACCATTTCATGTTCGTTATTGACTGCGTAGATAAACGTTAGCTCGCGTGCCTGCCGTGTGTCGATGAGCCATTTAATAATACTGTGGAATGGTGTAATCCCAATACCACCAGCTACGAAAACCAATGGTATAGAACTATTTTTTGGTAGTACGAAGTCTCCCATTGGTTCAGAAATGGTAACCCCATCCCCTAGATTTAAATTCCTCAAGGCTGCTTTAAAGGTACTGCTCCGCTCTGCAAATTTCGTCGTAATACTTACAAACGGTGAGTCAGTGGGTGAGGAGGATAGCGTAAACCAATGCTTCGTGCCGCGTTCGTCGGGTTGGGGGTGTGGCAGTGACATCTCAATGAATTGCCCGGCAATATAGTCAACCGGTTTTTCAGGCTCAAACCAAAACGTAATAATGTCAGTAGTTTCGTGGTGAATTTTTTTAAGTGTCGCCTTCATCAAGTCTGATTATAACGTAGCAGCTCACGGTTTGGTGTACAATATTAGTCAGAGTGAGCACATAAAAGGAGAATATGCATGCCTGATTTCAACAAAGTTATAACGGTCGGAGATTACCAAAATGGGACAATCAATACAGTAGTTGAGATTCCCGAAGGCTCTATATTGAAAATCGAATGGGATCGTAAACATGCTGCATTCATGCTAGATCGAGTGGAGCCCAGTATATTCGCTAAGCCCGTTAACTATGGCTTTATTCCCCAAACACTTGATGAAGATGGTGATGAGCTAGATACACTGATTGTCTGCAATGAACCAATTCCTACAGGGGTATATGTAGAAGCGAAGATTATTGGCGTCCTGCACTTTGAAGACGATGGTGACATGGATCATAAAATCGTATGCGTACCAGCTGATGATCGTAATACGGGCGATAGCATTAATTCGCTTGACGATTTAGGTGAGCGCTGGAAGCAAAAAATCGAACATCACTTCACTCATTATAAGGATCTTAAAAAACCTGGTAGCACTAAAGTGCTTGGTTGGGGCGACATTGACGAAGCAAAAAAGGTTGTTAAAGAATCAATCGATCGCTATAAGTAGAAATTGTATGAAAAAAACCTATAGCGCCGGTGGGGTTGTTATAAATAGTGAAGGCAATGTACTAGTAGTTAACCAAAATGACGATTCGTGGTCATTGCCTAAAGGCCATATTGACCCAGGTGAAACACCTCAAGACGCTGCGGTAAGAGAGATAAAAGAAGAATCCGGAATATCGGAATTAGAGTTAATTGATGAGCTTGGTACGTACGAGCGGCATCGTATTGGTAAAGACGGCAAGGGATACGATACGAGTGAGCTAAAAAATATCAAATTTTTCTTATTCAAGACCAATCAACTGAAGCTTGCACCGGAAGATCCTCAGAATCCCGAAGCCCAGTGGATTGCGCCTCAAAAAGTTGCGGCACTATTGACCCATCCAAAAGACAAAGCCTTCTTCGAGGGTAGTATGGCAACCATATTCCCTGAAACCTCGTGAGACCTTGTTGCGTGTCTGAGCACTTGCATCAGGTTGCTTATGCTTTTACAATAGAGAGGTAAAAGCATAGAAAGTAAAACAAAAAAGAGGAAGGACTTCTTTTATATGAAAACACGGGTGGCAATCAACGGCTTTGGACGAATCGGACGCAATGCATTTAAAATTGCATTTGAGCGTGACGATACTGAGATAGTAGCTATCAATGATTTAACAGATACCAAGACACTAGCCTACTTACTCAAACACGATAGCAACTACGGCCCATACCAGCACGAAGTCGGCAACGATGACCAAAACATTATCGTAAAAGGTAAGAAGATTCGAGTCTGTGCTGAAAAAGATCCCACTGCTTTGCCCTGGAAAGACATGGACGTTGATATTGTAATCGAATCAACTGGTTTTTTCGTCGAACCTGATAAAGCTCGAGCTCATATAAAAGCTGGCGCTAAAAAAGTTGTTCTCAGTGCGCCGGCTAAAGGCGACAGTGCAGCAACGGCTGACACAATCGTTCTTGGAGTTAATGAGGATAAGCTAGAAGGTGGCAGCGATGTTATCAGCAATGCATCGTGTACGACTAACTGTATTACGCCTGTTGCCGCCGTCGTAGAGAGCGCTTTTGGCATCGAAAAGTTAATGATGACTACAATTCACAGTTACACTGCCAGCCAGCATCTACAAGATGGGCCTGGCAAAAACTTCCGCGAAGATCGTGCAGGTGCTCAAAACATCGTGCCGACCACGACAGGCGCCAGCATAGCTGCCGCTAAGGCATTACCAGCGCTTGAAGGTATCTTCGGTGGTTTTGAAGTTCGGGTACCAACACCAGTAGTCTCTCTGGCAGATTTTGTTATTATCACCAGAAGAGACGTAACAGTTGACAATGTCAACGCGGCGTTCAAGAAAGCAGCCGCAGAACCATTCTATCAAGGTATATTAGACATAACTGAAGAGGAACTGGTGAGTAGTGACTACATTGGTAATAGTCATTCGGCCATCGTCGATCTTAAATTGACGGCTGTTATTGGTGGTAATATGCTTAAAGTTGTTGCTTGGTATGATAACGAGTGGGGTTACAGCAACCGTCTTGTTGAAGTTGTAGCGGATGCTGGTCAGTTGTTACACAAAGGTGGAGATCATAAACACGAATAAGGAACTAGTATGAAGGTTTTTATTGGCGCTGACCATCAGGGCTTTCAACTCAAGGCTAAGCTTGTTGATTATTTACGTAGCTCAGGGCACGAGGTTATTGATGAAGGTGACACTGTGCTTAAGCAGGACGATGACTTCCCGCAGTTTGCCGGCCGAGTAGCTCAAGCCCTACTAGCCGATTCTAGCCAGGACGCTCGCGGTATTCTCATCTGTGGGAGTGGCCAAGGGATGTGCATGGCAGCTAACCGTTTCAAAGGAATCCGTGCCAGTCTGGCATGGGACGTTGACGAAGCTCATACAGTGCGCAACGATGATGATAGTAATATATTGTGCTTGCCCGCCAGCATTTTAAAAAGCGAGCGAGCGATGGTGATCATCCAAACTTGGTTGAGCACACCATTTGCTGGCGCTCTCCGTTACAAACGTCGCATCAAAGAAATGGATGAACTTCAGTGATAGCTAGAAAGAATTCGACAGCATGATTGATATTTGCCCAACTATAACTGCCGATAACGCTCATTCTTACCGCGTCCAAATAGAGCAAGTAGTCTCATTTGCCACTCGGCTGCATATTGATATAGCCGATGGCATTCTAGCTCCTAATAAATTGATCGCGATTGACCAGGTGTGGTGGCCAGGTGGCCTGCGCGCTGATATCCACGTAATGTACCAGCGGCCCTTTAGTCATACAGAAGTACTTATGGCCTTGCGACCTCAACTCATTATTATTCATGCTGAAGCTGATGGTGGATTTGCAGTCTTTGCCGAAACGCTTCATCGTAACGGTATTGAAGTTGGCGTGGCCTTATTGCCAGCAACTCCAGTAGAAGTGATTCAGCCAGCTATTCATCTCATAGATCATGTGCTCATTTTTTCAGGTAACATCGGTCACTTTGGCGGTCATGCCGACTTAAATTTGCTTAGTAAAGTTCGCCAGATAAAAGCCCTTAAGCCTACAGTGGAAGTTGGCTGGGATGGCGGCATCAATGATCACAATGCACCCCAGTTGGTGGCTGGCGGTGTGGAGGTTCTTAACGCTGGTGGTTTTTTACACGGTGCTCAAGATCCAACAGAGGCCTACCGACTGTTACGAAATAGTATCGGTACAGGGAGTGTTCATGCTTAAGCCACTAACCATCGAGGAGCTCGAACTGAAAGCTGATGATATACGGCAAGATATTATTAAAATGCTGGAGCACGCTAAAAGTGGCCATAGTGCTGGATCGCTTGGCCAAGCCGATATTTTTACGGCGCTCTATTTTGATATTTTAAAACACGATCCCAAAAATCCTGACTGGAGCGAACGCGATATTTTGATTCAGAGTAACGGCCATACTGTGCCCGTGCGTTACGCGGCTATGGCCGAAGCTGGTTATTTTCCCAAGGAAGAGCTATTGACGCTACGTCAGTTTGGCACACGTCTCCAGGGTCATCCAGAGCGTACTAAATTGCCAGGTCTGGAGACAACTAGTGGGCCGCTGGGCTCTGGGCTGAGTCAAGCTTGCGGCATAGCACTGGCGTTGCGTATGGACAAGCAAATGCATCGCTGGGTATACGTAACAACGGGTGATGGTGAGCTTGATGAAGGTAATAACTGGGAAGGTATTATGTTGGCCGCTAAGTATAAGCTCACCAATATGATTGCCATAGTTGATCGTAACAATATTCAAATCGATGGCCCGACAGAGACCGTAATGCCACTCGAAGATCTTAAGGCTAAATGGCAAGCGTTTGGCTGGCACGTCATTGAGATTGACGGTAACGATATCGAAGCAGTGATTGATGCCTGTGCTATGGCTCGTGCCATTGTTGAAAAGCCGGTAGTAATTTTAGCCCATACTGTACCGGGCAAAGGTGTGGATTTTATGGAGTATGATTTTCACTGGCATGGGAGTCCGCCAAATCATGAACAGGCTAAACTGGCTCTCAAAGAATTACGGACGTTAAAAGGAAAGATAGAGAGTGAGGCCGACTAATGAAAAATATGCATTTAGTGCCTGACGTCCTAGCTGATAACTTGCCGAGAGAACCTATGAAAAAAGGCTATGGCCAAGGTTTGGTCGAGGCAGGCAAGCGCTACGAAAACGTAGTTGCTGCTTCGTCAGATGTGACTAGTTCAACGGGCACCGATGCCTTTGCTCAAGAATTTCCTGATCGCTTTATCCAGGTTGGTATCGCTGAGCAGACTTTGGTAAACGTTGGAGCGGGCTTGGCTGCAATGGGTAAAATGCCGTTCGTTGCCGCCTACGGAGCGTTTAGCCCTGGTCGTAACTGGGAGCAAATTCGGACAACCATTTGCATCAACGATCGACCCGTAAAGATTATTGGTACACATGTCGGAATATCTGATGCGCCAGACGGCGCTACGCACCAGATCCTAGAGGATGTGGCACTTATGCGAGTTTTACCAAACATGTCCGTTATAGTCCCTTGTGACAGTATTGAAGCTGCAAAAGCGACCATTGCTCTGGCGAGCTACAAAAAACCCGCTTACATGCGAATAGCACGTGACGACACGGCCATAATCACAACCGCTGATACACCATTCGAAATCGGCCAGGCTTACATCTTTCAAGTCGGCAGTGATGTGTCCATTATCGCGACGGGCAGGATGACATATCAAGCCATGGTTGCGGCAGCAAAGCTGGCCAAAGATGGTATACAGGCTGAAGTTGTGCACGTGCCGACTATCAAACCACTGGACGATGAAACCATTCTTGCTAGCGTCCGTAAAACTGGCGCTGTTGTCACCGCCGAAGAAGGTCAGATTAATGGTGGTCTCGGCGGAGCCGTCGCTGAGCTGCTTGCCGAGAATCACCCTACGCCCTTAAAACGTATTGGTACACGGGATCGCTTTGGCGAATCGGGCGACCCTAGTGAGCTGCTCAAGCATTTTGGCCTAGACGCTTTGCACATTGTCCTTGCTACTCACGAAGTTTTAGACAAGAAAAAGTAAACATCCATTCGCTGTGCCACATAATTTCATTTGCAATGGTTTGAAATGTAAGCTCAAGCAGTTACAATTAAAGACATGCCATTAACTCTTAATCAAATACGGAGTAATTGCTTGCTGGCTCGTAAGGCTATGCAGCAGGCCCGAGCTGACCACTGGGCTTTTGGTGCGTTTAACCTGGATGACGAGGCAACGCTTCGAGCTGTGGCTTTAGCCGCTCAGAAAAAACAAGCACCGATACTCGTAGAAGTCAGCCAAGGCGAGGTTGATGAGATCGGTCTTGATAACGTCCGTGATATGGTTGATAACTTTAAGGCTGAGTACGGACTCGAAATGTACATTAATCTCGACCACTCGCCATCTGTCGAAGATGCAAAAAAAGGCATTGCTGCTGGCTTTGAGTTCCTTCATATTGATATTTCACAAGCGAATCATGATGCCACTCGCGATGAAATTATTGAGAAGACCCGAGAAATAGTTGAGTATGCCAAATTTACTGGCGCACTTGTCGAGGCCGAAGAACGGTATTTTATGGGCTCATCTAATCTGCACACTGAAACTATCGATTATGAAGAAGTAAAAAAGTATAACACCAAACCAGAAGATGCCGTTGATTTTGTTCAGCGTACCGGTATTGATACTTTTGCTGCCCAAATCGGTAATCTTCATGGAAAGTACCCCGTTCCAAAAATTCTGGATCTTGAACTACTCCAAAGAATTCGTAATGCCATCAACTGTAATATTAGTCTCCACGGCGGTAGCGATACCCCCGGGCACTATTTTGTTAATGCGGTAAAAATTGGCGTGACAAAAGTCAATATCAACTCTGATATGCGCTACACCTACCGCACGACACTTGAAAAAACGTTGCAAACAAATCCGGGAGAATATTCTGTGGCCAAGCTCATTAATAAGGATGTTGTGCCAGCTGTTCAGGCGGTTGTTGAAAGTAAGCTCGACAATTTCAATTCGGCCGGCAAAGCTCAAGCGGGTTGATTTTATGATATCAATTGTGGGAAGATACATATAAATATGGATGAACAGGGTGGGCAAAATCAAATTCCTAGTATGGCGCCAGCTGTCGGACAGCCAGTGTCTTCAGCTACTGCTACTAGTACGCCGTCCACGGTGCCGGCACTGTCTCCTCTTAACGAGGCACCAACACAATTAGATCAAGCGGATCTGGCTCACCAATCTCGGCCAGCTATAACACCGCTTTTTGACGTCATGAGCATTGGTGATATCGTAACAGACGACTTCATTGATTTGCTCGAAGACGAAGCACAGGTTTACACCAATGAGCACGGTACTTGGTTAGCCATGCCATTCGGTACGAAAATACCGTATGATCACCATGAGGTTATATCGGCTGTCGGTAATGCCTCAAATGCTGCTATCGCTTTTGCAAGACTTGGCCTGTCAAGTACTTTTGCGACAAATGTTGGAGGTGACCAAGAGGGCCGCGATATGATTGCCGTACTCCAAAAAGAAGGCGTTGACCATCGTTTCGTACGGATAAATCCTGACAAAAAAAGTAATTTCCATTTCGTTCTACGGTATGACGTCGAGCGGACCATTCTCATCAAACACGAAGAGTACGATTATCATTGGCCAAGTGTGTCGCCAGTCGAAACTCCAAAGTGGGCTTACTTTAGTTCTATAAGTGAACACGCTATCCCCTATCACGACCAAGTAAGTGATTGGCTTGATGCCAACCCTAGCGTTAAACTTGCTTTCCAGCCTGGCACCTTTCAAATGGATGCCGGGACAGAGCGACTCAAACGGATCTATCGTCGTAGTGAAGTACTAATTCTAAACCGCGAGGAAGCAGTGACTGTTGGTGGTGGCAATCATGATGATATCAATAACTTATTTGATCACTTACATGCCTTGGGGCCGAGGCTCGTAGTGATTACGGATGGCCCAAGTGGAGCATACGCTTCAAATGGGCAGGTTCGTCTAAAGATGCCAATTTATCCTGATATAGCTCCGCCTGTCGAGCGCACTGGTGCCGGGGATGCTTTTGCGAGCACTTTCGTCGCATCACTAATCAAAGGTAATACTATCGAGGGTGCGCTTCAGTGGGCGCCGATAAACTCCATGAGTGTATGTCAAAAAGTTGGTGCCACGGCTGGCTTACTACACGAGCCTGATATCGAAGACTATTTACGCAAAGCCCCCGATTCTTATAAACCCGAGCGACTTCAAGCATAAGCTTGGATCGATTAACTGCTTGTGGTAATCTAATTAATAGATTACGTAGGTATATCGTCGATGTGGAATAAACAAGTTGTCAAAAAAAGGGTAAATACATGACGCGCATGTTGTCTGAGCTCTTAGGAGCTCAAGAACCGACATTTCGGATCAATGTTCGCGAGCTCGAACGGGCTAGCGGCGATCCTAGTGCAGATATTCGATTGAGTGCTGATATTGATCAGCAAGTCCAAACTAAAATTCGCGAGCTAGGGCTTAAACCACATGATACGACCGGTGAGGAACTCTATCATGCGCTCCAACAACGTCTGACTGATGACGAACATCGCTTACGCGACTATCTTGGCTTAGACGATGATGCCATCTCATCAACAGTCATGGCAGCTACTCAAAGACTAATTAAACAGTTCAACATTCCCAAGGAATGTTTTGCGCTAAAATTTAGCGTAGCTAAACGTTTGTTACGGGAAGTGCCGCCGAAAAAAGCCATGAAATACTTAGGCTATCGCTCGCTAGATTCTATGCTTAAGCACGAACCGGTCCCACAGCTATATACAGCAGCATTATTATACGAATCAACTCGCTGGCATCAAGCTTTTTTGGCACAGTACGCGCAGCTAGAACCAAGCGCTTTTGAATCTCGTCCCGTAGCTATCTATTATTCACAATCTGAACGATGGCAAGAGTTGGCCAAGGAATTTGCCACTCGCTTTAGGCATACTAGCGTGGCGTTCATGGAGCTGGGAGCTATCGTGATTTTGCCCATAACTGAAACTATACCAGCTCTTGCAATCACAAGTACGCTATTACTTTTAGCTGATTGTAATGATATCCGGTGTAGCAGTTCCTTCTTAAAACTGCAACAAGTTAAGCCGGATTTTGGTCAACTCGTGGCCAAGGTAGCAACCGATAAACCCTATACGATTGCCCAACTGGCTGGTCAATCGCTTCCGTGGCGAACTATGCAGTATTATTACAGCCAGCGGCAAGCCGTTGATGTACCAGCATCCTTTGAGCCGCACATTCAGCCTGAAGATTTACAGCTCGCCCAAGCCGAAAAGGCTTTAGCGCACGTTGTGCCAGCATTAGAGTTTTGGGAAAACACTGCACCACTCGCATTAGTTAAAAATGGCCAAACGGTTTCGCTGAATATGCTTGATGTGGCGTTAAGTGTGGCTAATCAATTGCCATTTGTCGATCGGGTCGTCCATTATGTGCGCGATCGTGTCTGGCAAGAATTACTCACTAGCTATCTCAATCCATATAACTTGGAGCGGGTATTGCGTCAGCTCGGTGATGAAGTTGTTGAGCCAGCACCAACGCTAGCGGCCGAACTGGAAACAGCCGACGTATGAGTTCTTCGACTAATCGTCCACTACGCTACAGTATTTGCGTGTCAGGTGCTGCCGCCGGCAGCACCATCAAGCAGTCGTATAAGATGGCCGAAAAGTTAGGTGCTGCCATCGCTAAGTCCGGCCAGATCCTCACTACTGGAGCTACTGTCGGTTTACCATATTATGCGGCCTATGGCGCTAAACAAGCCGGTGGTACGAGTATTGGTTTCTCGCCAGCGGCGAGCTTACGAGAGCATTTGCGTAAATATCGTTTACCATACGACTGTTATGATTATGTTAACTTTACTGGTCTGCACTACGTGGGCCGCGATCTTTACCTGGTCCAATCCAGTGATGCAGTTATTACTGTCGGTGGTCGGTTCGGTAGTCTTCACGAATTTACCTCGGCGCTAGAGGCAGGTAAACCCTGCGGTATTCTTATTGACAGTGGTGGCACCGCTGACATTATTAAATCATTGATGCAGATTTTAGAACCACCAAATGATGAAATGGTAATTTATGACGATAATCCCGAACGCTTAGTTGCTCGTATTATCGCGATGGTGGACGAGAAGTATAAAGATATTCACAAGGAACTAATTAACCGAGATGAACATTGGTTCCTGCGACTTGATCCTGAGCCACCTCGCAACGGCTAATAACCGAATATCTGTAAAGTTGTTTATCCTTGCTACAATTAAATGATGGCAAAGTTTAAGTTAAAAAGTGATTTTAAGCCGACAGGTGATCAGCCTACAGCAATCGCACAGTTAACCAAAGGTCTTAAGGATGGATTACACCATCAAACTCTGCTCGGCGTGACTGGTTCAGGGAAGACCTTTAGCATGGCTAATGTGGTTCAGAATCTGCAACGACCAACATTGATATTGAGCCACAATAAGACATTGGCGGCTCAACTCTACACTGAGTTTAAACATTTTTTTCCAGAGAATGCAGTTCACTACTTCGTGAGTTACTTTGATTATTACCAGCCTGAAGCCTACATGCCACGAACCGACACCTATATTGAAAAGGATAGTCAGATAAACGAAGAAATTGATAGATTACGTCATGCCGCCACCGATTCCCTGCTGAGTCGCAAAGATGTGCTAATTGTTGCAAGTGTTAGCTGTATTTATGGCATTGGCTCGGTGGATGATTACAATGGTCTGAGCATCCGACTTAAAAATGGCGAACGGCGAGTTCGTGACAAATTTCTTCGACAATTAACTGACATCCAATATCAACGGAATGATCTCGATTTTCATCGTGGTACGTTTCGAGTGCATGGAGATGTCGTAGATGTATACCCAGCCGGTGAAGAGCTGGCCTATCGCATGGAGTTTAACGGTGATGAGGTTGAACGTATTGTTCAGATTGATCCACTGACTGGTGAAATCCTATCCAAGCCTGACACCCTAACCATTTTCCCGAGCAGTCACTATGTCACGCCGCAAGACAAACTGAAGGTTGCCATTGGTAAAATTGAACAAGAGCTGAGTGAACGTTTAGCTCTCTTCAAACGTGAAAACAAACTGCTTGAAGCCCAACGGTTGGAACAACGAACTCGCTTTGACCTAGAGATGCTTGAGGAAACTGGTTTTGTGAAGGGAATAGAGAACTATAGTCGCTATCTCACGAACCGTGAACCGGGAGAGCAGCCAGCCACTTTACTTGATTACTTTCCTGATGATTATTTACTGATGGTTGATGAGAGCCACATGAGTATTCCACAAGTACGAGGTATGTATAACGGCGACCGTGCTCGCAAAGAAGTCCTTGTGGAGCATGGTTTTCGCTTGCCATCAGCGTTAGATAATCGCCCTCTGACCTTTACAGAGTTTGAGCGACATATGAATCAGGTAGTGTATGTCAGTGCAACACCAGCTAAATATGAATTAAGTCGTTCTCCAAAGCCAGCTCAACAAGTTATTCGTCCCACTGGCCTGCTTGACCCACCAATCGAAGTTCGTCCTGTCGATGGGCAAGTAGATGATCTCATTGCGGAAATTCGCGCAACGGTTAAAAAACATCAAAGAGTGTTAGTTACTACGTTAACTAAACGAATGTCGGAAGATCTAGCTGAATACCTACAAGAACTAAACATGAAGGTGGCCTATTTACACAGTGATGTCGAAACGCTCGAACGTACCGATATCTTACGCGACTTGCGATTGGGTACGTATGACGTTTTAGTTGGTATCAACTTACTGCGAGAGGGTTTAGACCTCCCTGAAGTTTCACTCGTAGCGATACTCGATGCCGATAAAGAAGGATTCCTGCGTAGCGAACAAGCTTTAATTCAGACTGTCGGCAGGGCAGCGCGACACGAAGAAGGCCACGTTATTATGTATGCTGATCATACAACAGGCAGCATGCAGCGCACAATTGACGAGACTACTCGTCGACGCAAAATCCAGGAAACTTACAATAACGAGCACGGTATTACCCCGACAGGTATTAGTAAATCAATTGAAAAAGGCATGCGCCCTGATCTTCCAGAGGAAGCCAAACGAGCTAAGCTAGATCTAAAAAAGATTCCAAAGGATGAGTACAAATCACTTATTAAAGATTTATCGTCTCAGATGGATCTGGCTGCCGCCAACTTACAATTTGAAGTTGCTGCTGAGTTGCGCGATCTAATAAATGATATTAAAAAGAAAATGTAATTTTGCCAGAGGCTTCAATTTTTTAAACCTTTTGGAAAAATGATGAAGTAGAAAGTATGTTGTGTGGTTGAGTGCGCGGGGGAGAGGGTCTATGGTTGCGGATGCCTGAAAGGCGGGGAAGATTGAACGCGGCGCGCTCACTCTTACGGTATCGACCGCGATCCCCACCCTGAAGCGCATCCCTCAATCGACGGCTTTTCTCTTAAAGAGCCCGAAATAACTCACCAGAGATACGAGGAATACTATTTCGAGCGTACGAGGGTTCAAGATGAGCAGCACGAATAGCCAGATAAGAAGTGCGACGAAAAACGCCACAATTCCAACTCCTAGGCCGATCGCCGTCGAGAACTTGAGACTGTTAGTACGCATCATCGTTACCACGCAGGCGCCAAACGCCATAAAGCCTGGTACTTCAAGTACCCACCTCATATTTTCCTTTCCACTTCATCAATGTACGGTAATTCGAAGTCCGGCTCGACCGATTGCTCGGGAACTTTTCTCACGAAAAACCAACTACTAATTAAACACTAGTGTAATGAAAATGTCAATGACAGTCGTACTTGCTGTATAGCTATAATAAATTTATAAAGACATACCTAGGTAGCCTTTGGTATACTGGTATGAAATGGCGAAACTAACGCGTGATGATGTCTTAAAATTGGCAACGCTTGCCAAGCTTGATCTAACTGTTGAAGAGATTGAGCTGTATGCTGCTGAAATCAGCAAAATCTTAGAGTATGTTGAACAGCTTCAAAGTGTTGATGTCAGCGGGCTATTGCCAACTACACAGGTAACTGGTTTAACTGATGTAATGCGTACTGACACTGTCGAAAGCTATGGTTATCAGCCATCAGAGTTGTTAAAAAACGTACCAGAAAAGGAAGATAATCAGATTAAAGTGAGGCGCGTCCTGTGAGCCAGTGGTTACCAATAAGTGAAATCGCCACAAAAGTGAAAAGTGGCGAGCTTAAAGCTTCAGATCTTGTCGAGCAAGCGCTAAAAACCATCGATGATAACAAAGAATATAATGCTATTATTTCCACAATCGAAACTAGAGCAAGAGAACGAGCGGCAAAAATTGACGATGGAGATAAAGCGGGTCGGCTGGCAGGCGTGCCATTTATAGCTAAAGATAATTTTCTGGCCTTTGGTGCTGAGACTACCGCTGGGAGCAACATACTAAAAGGTTTTATGGCTCCATATCAGGCGACCGCTATTGAGCTGCTCGAAGCCGAAGGTGCTATTTGTGTAGCTAAAGCAAACCTTGATGCTTTTGCGCATGGCTCATCGACTGAGAATAGTGATTTTGGTGTTACTAAAAATCCACACGATAAAACACGCGTACCAGGTGGTAGCTCTGGTGGTTCTGCAGCAGCCGTCGCCCTTGATATGGTACCATTTGCGCTCGGTACGGACACGGGGGGCTCAATTCGGTTACCAGCTAGTTTCTGTGGTTGTGTTGGCTACAAGCCAACCTACGGGTTGATCTCACGATCCGGCGTCGTCGCAATGGGCAGCAGCTTAGACGTTATTGGGCCGCTTGCACATTCAATTGACGATACGGCCTTAGTGCTTGATGTCATAGCTGGTCGCGATAAATTAGATAGTACGACTATTAACCGTGATGGCGAGAGCTATGTTAGTAAACCGACTGCTATTGATCAAAAAAAAGTGGGTGTTATCAGAGAGTATATGAAAGAAGGACTTGATCCCGAAATCAAAAAGATTGTTGAAGCGGCTATCGAAAAACTTAGGCAAGCGGGCGCTGAAATTACAGAAGTAAGCCTTCCATCACTCCCGTTCGCATTAGCGGTATATTACATTATTTGTCCAGCCGAAGTCAGTAGTAATCTCAGTCGATATGATGGACAGCGATATGGATTTAGTGATCGTACCGCAACGACACTGAACGACAGTTATACAAAATCGCGTGGCCAGGGTTTTGGTGCCGAAAACAAGCGACGTATTATGATTGGAACCTATGTGCTCAGCAGCGGTTACTACAATGCCTACTATAAAAAAGCCCAGACTGTTAGAACGAAGCTTATCAACGAATTTAATAAAGTTTTTGAATCTGTTGATTTTTTAGTTGGACCCGTTACTCCCACGACCGCCTTCAAAATTGGCGAGCATGCCGACCCATTAAAACTCTATATGACTGACATTATGACTGTTGCAGCCAACCTTGTTGGCGTGCCGGCAGTAAGTTTACCAGTTGGGAGTGTTAACAATTTGCCAGTTGGGTTACAATTAATAGCACCACAGCGAGCCGATCGTGCCCTATTGGGCTTTGCCAAACAAACTGAGGAGCTATTAAACACATGAGCATAAGTACAGAATTAATTCTGGTCGTTATTATACTAGCGGTCGTTATTTTGTTGCTCGGCGTTATGCAGCGTCGACCACGTCGATTGAACAAGGAATATTTCGGTAAAAAGTGGCAAGTCTTACAAAAACAATGTGCTAGCAAATCTACCTGGGCATTAGCGGTCATTGATGCTGACAAGTTACTCGATGAAGCCCTCAAAAAGCGTCGATTTAAAGGTAAGACTATGGGTGGACGTCTAATGACTGCTCAGCATTCATTAACAGATAATGACGGCGCCTGGTTTGCTCACAAGCTTCGCAATCAGTTGGTGCACGAGAGCGATGCTAAGCTTACAGAGCGGAAAGTCAAAGATGCATTGGTCGGTATTCGCCAAGCTCTAAAAGATCTGAAAGCCTTGTAGATGATTAGTCCCGAAGTTCGTGCGAAATACCGAGCAACTATTGGTATTGAGTGCCATGTTCAGCTCAAAACCAAAAGCAAGCTTTTCTCTGCTGCAGGTAACGATGCGCGTGAAGCGCCTCCCAACACGCTCGTCAATCATATTGATTTCGGTTTGCCCGGTGCATTGCCGGTCGTGAATAAAGAGGCGATCCATCTCGCTGCACGTGCCGCCTTTGCTCTCGGCTCAAAGCCGCAAAAATTTAGTATATTTGAGCGCAAACATTATTTTTATCCAGACTTGCCGACGGGCTATCAGATTACTCAGCTTGAACAGCCGATTGTCGTGGGCGGTTTAGTTGAACTTGTAGTCGATGGTAAAGCCAGCACTGTTCGGATTAATAGAATACAAATTGAAGCCGACGCTGGGAAGAATACGCACCCTACCAACAAGGACTACTCTCTCGTTGACTTAAACCGTGCAGGCACGCCACTACTTGAGATTGTAAGTGAGCCGGATATGCATTCACCGGCAGAAGCCAAAATCTATGTACGTGAATTATATTTACGAATGAAATATGCTGATATCTCGGATGCCAATTTATACTATGGCAATATGCGCTTTGACGTTAATGTCAGCGTCAGTAAAACAGATGAACTTGGTACACGCAGTGAAACGAAAAATCTGAATTCATTTCGAGCTGTCGAAAAAGCAGCCGAGTACGAAATTGGACGCCAAATTGAATTACTCGAAAAGGGCGAGACGGTAGTTCAGGAAACCCGTGGCTGGGATGATGCTAAACAAAAGACACTAAGCCAGCGAGGTAAAGAAGAAGCCCACGATTATCGCTATATGCCTGATCCCGACTTGCCGCCCATAACACTTGATGACGCATATATCGAAAAAGTAAAAAAAGAGATGCCAACAATGCCACCTGAATGGCGCCAGCGGTTAGCTGATCTTGGACTTGATAAGGCTGCTATTGAAACGCTTATCGAAGCGGAAGTTGAGTTTAGTTCTGCGCACTTATTGTCGGCCTTAGAACAGGATTTGAGTGATAAAGCGTTTACCCACACACTAGCGAATTGGATTGTGAATATATTAGTTCCTCATTACCGTGATGATAATGTCGTTGCTAACGACATGATTCAGCGGCTTGATAGTTTTAAAGCTGCGCATGCGTTGACACTGGATGGGAAGTTAAGCTCCACCAACGCTAAGAAGCTCGTAATTCATGTCAGTGACTCGCTAGAAATTTCAGACGACATCGCATTGATGGCAAAAGATCAAGGCCTAATCCAGAACTCAGACGAAACGGAGCTTATTGCATTTGTTGAAAAGGTACTACGTGATAGTCCAAAAGCCGCTGAGGACGTAAAGAATGGTGAAATGAAGGCCATTGGGTTTCTGGTTGGCCAAGTCATGAAGGTAAGTCAAGGTAAAGCGAACCCTCAGCTGGCCCAAAAATTGATCAAGCAACAACTTAACTGAATAAATTCTAATTACGTGCCAGAATGGCCTGTGGTATTATCAGTAAATGTCTAAGCCAGTAACGAAAGCAGTCATTGCAGCAGCCGGGTTTGGAACTCGGTTTTTACCACAAACTAAAGCTATGCCGAAAGAAATGTTGCCTCTGGTGGACAAGCCGATCATCCAGTGTGTTGTTGAAGAGCTCGTCGAAGCTGGAATCAAAGATATTATTATCGTAACAGGCTATAGTAAACGAAGCATTGAAGATCACTTTGATGCGCCAAACCAAGATCTGATTGCCAACCTAAAACAGGGAGGCCGTAAAAAAGAGCCTTTCGTAAAGCAAATTGAGGCTATTGCAAACCTTGCCAAGTTTGCCTATATTCGTCAAAAAGGCCCGTATGGCACCGCTACACCTGTCATAAATGCCGCCCATCTCCTTGGTAATGAGCCATTTATTTACACTTTTGCCGATGACTTTTTTGTTGCTAAACCTGGTCGCACCAGACAGTTGATGGATGTTCACGATAAATATGGTGGCTCGGTTCTCGCTTGCCGTCGAGTTACGGCAGACGAAGATTATGACCGTTATGGGTTTGTGGCAGGCGAAGCTATCAATGAGCATCTTCTGAAGGCGAGTAAAATAATTGAGAAACCAGGTAAGACTGCTGCCCCATCAGATTTAGCGAGTGTTAGTGGTTATTTATTAACGCCTGATATTTTCAGTTATATAGAACGATGTGAAAAAAAGCTAAAGCGAGGCCAAGAGTTTTTCATCCAGCCCGCGATGCAGGCCATGATGAATGATGGCAAGTCGTTTTTTGCTTGTGAAATTCAAAACGGTAGTTATCATGATACCGGTAATAAGCTTGAATATCTTAAAACGGTAGTCGAGTTTGCACTCAAACATGATGACGTTGCTGATGATTTTAGAAGCTACTTGCGTGACCTGAACCTGTAAACAGTACTTGCCAAGTAATCGATTCAATGCTAAACTTGTAGAAGTTTATGGACAATCTCAATACCGCTTCTGAAGTTCTTCTAATCATCGTTTCGAGTGTTCTCTCGGTCTTTCTGGTTGTAGCAATCATTGCCGGCATTAAACTAATACAGATTCTGCAGTCAGTTAAACGTATTACTGCCAAGGCTGAAAAGTTGGCAGAATCAGCTGAAGCAGTTGGCGATTTTTTCCGCAAATCTGCTGGCCCTGTTGCGCTCGGAAAGTTTTTAACTGGCATTGCTGATACCGTCATCAAACGAAGAAAGGCCAAGGGGGAATAAAATGGGCAAGGTTAAAAAAATAGCTGTTGGAACAGTTCTAGTTGCGGCCGCAGGGTATGTGGCTGGTGTTCTCACTGCTCCAAAGAGTGGCAAAGAAACTCGCAAAGATATTAAAGACAAGACGACCAAAACTATAAGCGAAGCCGAGAAAGAACTTAAAAAGCTACATACTCAGTTAAGTCAAATTATAACTAGAGCCAAAGCCACCGCCGATAAGCTATCGGGTAAAGCCAAGAAAGACCTTGATGGTGCTGTTACTAAGGCAGCAGCGGCTAAGGAAAAGACGCGACAACTTCTGAGTGCTCTCCATGAAGGCGATGCTGAAGATAAAGATTTACAGAAAGCTATAAGCGAAGCCGATAAAGCCGTAATGCATCTTAAGAGTTTTCTCAAAGACGCAAAGTAAAAGTGTTTAGATACTAAAGAGCTGCCCGTATTTCCATGTAGCACACTTGTCCTTTATAATAAAGTGAGACAAATAGAGCGTGAGGGTATATAGCTATGGATAGCAAGACGAAGGTACAACTGGAACCTAGTGATTATGTGCATCTACATAATCACACTCAGTATAGTTTACTTGATGGATTGACGAAGGTGCCTGACTTATTGGATTATGTCCAATCTTCTGGCATGACGTCCGTGGCGATCACCGACCACGGGACACTCAGTGGTGTCATTGAGTTCTATGAAGAGGCCTTGAAGCACGAGATTAAGCCAATTATAGGGATTGAGACCTATGTTGCGACACACGGATACGCCGACAAAGACCCTTCAAAAGACAAATTGAATTATCACATAATCCTGCTGGCCATGAATAACACGGGCTATCAAAACCTGATGAAACTTTCTACAATTGCCAATCTAGAAGGTATGTACTATCGACCACGAGTCGATCATGACTTGTTGGAACAATATAACGAAGGCTTGATAGTTCTCAGTGGTTGTATCGGTGGAGAGATTGGCGATAATCTTCGACAAGGCCAGTATGCTAAAGCCAAGAAAACGGCTGCATGGTATAAAAAAGTATTCGGGGATCGATATTATTTCGAAGTTCAAGACCACGGGCATAAAGACCACCCAGCGGTGTGGGCAGAGCAGCTCGAGGTTAATGAACAGATCATAAAACTTGCAGAAGAGCTTGATATCCCATGCGTGGTTACCTGTGACGCCCACTATCTCAAGTATGAAGATCGGGAGGCTCATGAGATTTTATTGTGTGTCCAAACCGGCTCATTCCTGAGTGATGAAAAGCGAATGAGTTTAGCTGAATTTGAGCTAAACGTGACAGATCCCCGATCAGTAATTGATCGCTGGGGTAGTACTCATCCGGATTTTATAGCCAACACCAAAGCTGTAGCTGATCGTTGTAACGTTTCGATTGACCTTGGTAATATTTTAATTCCGAAGTTTCCATTGCCAAAAGGAGAGACCGAAAAAACCTATCTGCACCGTAACGTTTATCGGGGTTTAGCATGGCGTTATGGAAAAGTCGACGAAGCTAGTAGTACAAAATTATTAATCGACAAAGCCAAGAAAAAAATTCCGGAAGATGTGCTGCAGCGCGCTGAATATGAACTTGCAATTATTGATCAGATGAATTTCAATGGGTATTTCTTAATCATTGCTGACTTCATAGGTTGGGGTAAGTCTCAGGGAATTGCCTTTGGGCCGGGTCGTGGTTCGGCAGCTGGTTCAATTATTTCCTATGCACTCAAGATTACCGAGCTTGATCCAATGGCCTATGAGTTGCTATTTGAACGGTTCTTAAATCCTGATCGCATCAGTATGCCTGATATTGATATTGATATACAGGATAGCCGGCGTGATGAAGTTATCCAATATTGTGTTGAAAAATATGGTTCCAATCGAGTAGCTAATATTGTAACGTTTGGCCGAATGGCAGCGCGCAATGCTGTGCGTGATGTCGCACGCGTGTTGCAGGTTCCTTATGCTGAGGCCGATCGGTTAGCTAAAATGATCCCACCTCCCTTCCAGGGCCGCCATATTCCACTTGAACAATCGCTTGTTGAGGATTCTGATCTAAGAAGTGAATATCAAAGCAGCGAGACGGCCAAAAGAGTCTTTGATTTAGCAGTTCAACTTGAAGGCACTATTCGCAGTCACGGCGTACATGCAGCGGGTGTGGTCATTGCACCAGATGACATTGTTAAATTTGTACCACTTGAAATGGCACAGAAAGGTGTAGTGGCAACACAGTACTCAATGGTTCCAATTGAAGAACTCGGTTTACTGAAAATCGATTTTCTTGGACTATCAAACCTAACAATCATAAAAAATGCTCTTAGAATTATTAAAAAAGTTTACGACAACGATATTGATATAAACGTAATTCCACTTAACGACGATTTAACTTTAGAATTATTTCGCCGTGGCGATACAACTGGAGTTTTTCAATTTGAATCAGCTGGTATGAAGCGTTATTTGAAGCAGCTAAAACCAACTACCTTTGATGACCTTATTGCGATGAACGCTCTCTATCGCCCCGGACCCATGCAGTGGATTGATGATTTTATTGCTAGGAAGCATGGGCAGCGAAAGACAGATTATATTCACGATAAGACTAAAAACGCTCTGCAAGGTACGTATGGCGTAATGGTATATCAAGAGCAAGTAATGCAAATTGCTAAGGATCTTTGTGGTTTTACCGCTGGTCAAGCAGACTTTTTACGTAAAGGTGTTGCCAAGAAGAAACCAGAAATGTTAGCAGCACTCAAAAAAGACTTCATTAAAGGTGCTCTAGAAAACTCTGATATCACAGAAACTAAAATTGAAGAGTTCTGGCGGTCACTTGAAGCATTTGCAGCATATTGCTTTCCAAAAGCTCACGCTGCCTGCTATGCCACCATTGCGTATCAAACTGCCTATCTAAAGGCGCATTACCCGGCTGCCTTTATGGCGGCTTTAATGACGAGTGACTTTGATGATACCGATCGCCTGGCTATTGAGATAACTGAATGCCGGCATATGGATATTGAAGTTTTGCCCCCAGATGTTAACGAGTCGTTTGTAGAGTTTTCAGTAGTACCTGGCGATAAACCTAAAATACGATTCGGTATGGCTGCTATTAAAAACGTTGGAACAGCAGCTGTTGAAGAAATTCTTCGGTCGCGGGAGTTGGACGGAGAATTTACAAGCATTGAGGATTTTCTAGCGAAAGTTTCCTCTCGAACAGTTAATCGGAAAGCCCTAGAAAGTCTTACGAAGGCTGGTGCCTTTGATCGTTTTTCTGACCGCTCCACACTTTTACATAATCTGGATGGTTTAACAGCTTATGGCAGTCGTCTACAAAAACAAGCTGCTAGTGGACAAACGGGATTGTTCAGTGATTCTGCTGATTCTAGTATAAAATCCACGTTTACTCTTGAGCCGCCTGTAGTTGAATTTTCGCAACGAGAACAATTACTGTGGGAGCGCGAACTATTAGGACTTTATTTGAGTCAGAACCCATTAGCTATGTATGAACATTTTTTAAGTGAGCAAACGGTAGCTTTGAATCTAATTAACGCTGAACATGACGGCAAGCATGTTGATGTTGGTGGCGCTGTCGCCGATGTGCGTAGTATTGTGACTAAAAATGGTCAAAAGATGGCCTTTGTACGGCTTGAAGACCAATCCGGCGATATAGAACTGGTGCTTTTCCCGGGGGCGTACCAGCAAACCGCCGGTTTGTGGGAACGTGATACAGTAGTGTTAGTGCGCGGCAAGGTTTCTACTCGAGGCCGTGATGGTGGCAACAGTGACGAAGCTAAGATTATCGTTGATGATGCTCGTGAAATTACCTCTGAACAGGCCAGTGCCTATAAGTTAACAGGCAAGAAAAAACGCTCACCTAAACCAAAAACTACAGCCCAAAAAAACTCTACTGAGGCTCTCCAAAGTTCTGCATCAGCTATTATTGATACCGATAAGCCGGAGCGTTTGTATATTAGATTATCGGACGGCAGAGATCATGAGTTATTACTGTCGCTCAAAGGTGTTATTGATGACTTTCACGGAGATACTGAAGTGGTGTTAGTGTTAGGATCCTCCGATGACAAGCAGATAATTAAACTCCCAAACAAAATCACGACTGACGACAGGGCTTTAGATAGATTACGAGCAACCGTCGGTCACGAAAATGTAAAAGTGCAGTAAAGTTTGTTATAAAACAATAGCGACAGAGGCGATGATGCCACCAGCGCCACCGAATATCGCCCCAGTCGGACCCAGCACATAACCTCCAGCTACTGCTAAACCTACGATAACCAAGCCGAACAATGGTAAATACGGGTAATACGTTTTTACAAAACTCCGAGTTTGCTTCTGGTGAGCGCCAACTCGTTTTTTTTGATGTATGCTATTACTCCGTTTGGGGGTACTTACAGCTAAGGACATGGTATTTTTTCCTGTTTGTTTTTATGAATCACTATTACGGTAGCATAATCAATTTGTTGGCGCAACCCTTACACCCTGAGTTCTAGCCCGAAACGCAATTAATAGAGGACATCTCACTAAGTTCCGTAAACTAGGAGTTACTAAGCAACTAGTAAAGGAGAAGTGAAATGTCCCACCATCATCTTACTCGAGAAGAGCGTAGTGAGCTAGGTATC
>DATKHF010000028.1:0-38080 GCA_035510355.1 Saccharimonadales bacterium (SeqCode)
GATACAGAGCTCCCACAGCTATAGAATTGCGTTTTATCTCTATTAATGCTATAATCTGAAAGTTAATTAACAGGCATTTTATGGAGATTGAACAGCCCGACCCATCAGAATCCGAAGAGATCGTCCGCAATCATGACGGGAAGAAAACACGTCACCGAAACCACAAGAAACCTAAATCTGCTTCGACACATAATCCAAGCCATAATGATCAACCAAAATCGTTACGTGATAACTGGGAAGAAACGCTTAATCATAAAAAAGACGAAAATGCGGATTTTGCATCTACAGTAAAAGAACATGTGAGCCCTCATTCTCATGATTATGAAGGGGCGCTGCCACTCGTTGGTATGGCTGAAGATGAAATCTCATTACACCCAGATGCACACCAGTTACATGAGCGAGTCCAAGAAGGCCGTGAGGAAGCTGTGGACATGGACAGACCTGACCCAGTCTGGGAACCATGGTGTTCGTCGCCAACAGTTGAGCAAACAGTAAAAGACTTAGCAGCTCCCGCCGCGACTATGCGGGCAGAAGTTTCAGTTGATAGCGAACCATTGCTTGTACCACAAGTTGAAGCAGTGCAGCCTCAACCTGAGGTTAGTGAACCAACCCCGTCCTATACATCAATAGAGTCACCAGAGTCCAGTCAAGAAGCTGTTAACCCTAGCGTACTGAGCAATCAACCATTTCGCAGGGAAACCTCATTACCCTCAGATCAAGAACGAGCTCAAACTAGTAACTCATCGCCATACCAAGCGGAATTACCTCAAGAAGCTCAGGAAATCATGCAGCAGCTCCAAACATCCAGTGACCGTCACCTAGAACAGAGTGCATGGCACAACATAGAGGTTGATAATAAAACTGGAAAAGCTGTTGAACAGCCGAGTTTCGCATACGGCGAAGAATTTAAACATGAACAACGCCAAGAAGCTGTAACAGACGAAAACCCCGAAGATGACGAAGTTGCCGTGGCTAGCGGTCAATTAGCGGTAGGTGTAACGGATATGCCATCACTCAATCCTAATTTATCATCAGCTGATTCATCATCAACTTTACCAGAAAGTGAAAATACGATACCTCAACAACCGCACTCGACTATGTCTGGAGTACCCCGTCTCGGTGGTTCAATGACTGATCCTGTGCTCTGGATAATTTTTGGAGTTATCGTTTTCGCAATTATTATTGCGGCTGTTTTATAGCAAAGGCTATTTATTAAATTCTTTTTTTAACCACTCATCTAAACTATTGCCCCCTCCGCCAGCCATAGCGACCACCATATCGCCATTCTCAAGGTGTTTTGAGATACTTTTTTTCAGTTCACTATTACGCTCCATTGCTATGGCGATAGAAGGATCTGCTAGATGACTGATAAGTTCTGCCGGCGGGATAATTCGCTGATTGGGGTCTTCGCGGGCGAGATAACTTGGGATCCAGTAGATTTTGGTCGCTCCAGCAAAACAGTCTTTATAATCGTTAAGCATGTAGTGTTGTCGGCGATTCGTCAATGGCTCATAAACGACAACAACGTTTTGGTTTTTCTCGGCAGCCATTTCAAGTGCTACACTCATAGCTCCACGAATTTTTTCAGGTGTATGGGCATAATCACTATAGAGGTTTGGGGCAATTTGCTCCATGCGGCGCTGCAAACCAGGGAACATATTAATATGCTTGATAAGCTCTGCAAATGGCCTATTAATTACAAGCTGGACGGCTTTGATAGCTAGCCAGGCATCAAGTCGATTGAATCTACCTTTGAGTTTAAATAATTCAATAAGCGGATCGTCACTTTGCTGAACCAACAGGTTAGCTGGCATCTCATCCATATTTAGATACTTAAAATCTTCTTGCCAAAGTAATGTTCGCCCGGATTGGCTAATAAATTCTCGGAATGCCGCCTGATACTCCTCGCGAGTTGGAAAAATCTCATGGTGATCCCAACTTACGCCAGTGATAAGACTGAGATAAGGCGTAAAAGCCAAAAAATTACGATCAAATTCGTCAGCTTCATAAATGAAATATTTCGAGTCTTTATCGAATTCACCCATATCACCATAATTAACTTTTGCGGGAAGAATGTAACTAGAGGGCAGGCCGAGCTGCTTGAAAAGCCACACAACCATAGCAGTGGTTGTTGTTTTACCATGGGTACCAGCTATAGCTATAAGCTTGAGTTTTTTATCAGTAAGAATCTGGTTAAGTAACTCGTCACGTTTAGACGTTCTAATTCCATGCTCTTTGCAAAATTTTAATTCTGGAGAGTTTGGGTTTTCCAGTGGCAGAGCAGAGGTGTAGACAAACCAATCTATTGGATCTTGGCTATGGATCTTGGCGATCTGTTCATAGGTTTGTCCGATATGAATATCAGTAATACCTCGCTCTCGCATATGATCAACATAGCGCGAAGCCTGCTTATCCGATCCAGATACATCGTAACCGGCCTGCTTGGCCACCTGCGCCAACGGGCCAATACCAGCGCCCCCAATACCGCTAAAATAAATATGCATAAGTATAAGTATTAAGTATCCATGTGCGAGTATCAAGCATAAAGTCGATGATGTACACTATAAGCGTTGGCTATGGATAAAAAACGACTACATCATATATGGACTAAATTCCGAGCCGTAAAACCATGGTACTTTCTAATACTGTTGATCATAAGTGCTGGCTTTAGTGTTTATGCTTTGCGCCAGAATAATTTGGAAATGGTACATTTGCGCAACGCAGTGTTTGCGGACGATAAAAATAATGGTGACGTTAATGCAGCTTTAAAAAATCTACAAGCCTACGTTACCACCCATATGAACACTAATCTTTCTGGCGGCCCAAATGCAGCGTATCCACCGATTCAGCTGCAGTACACGTACGCACGGTTACAGCAAGCTAATAATCAGGCTGCCGGTGCCAACAGCACTTTGTATACCGATGCCGAAAACTATTGCCAACAAAAAATTCCTACTGGTTTCTCTGGCCGCTACCGTATTTCATGTATTGAGCAGTACATACAGAGCCATGGCGTAGCTGTCCAGAACATCCCGGTCAGTCTCTACGAATTTGATTTTGTAAGCCCCCAGTGGTCACCAGACCTAGCTGGTTGGTCGCTGGTGGTGAGCGTCATTGTATTGCTATTATTTTTGGTATCTGCTGGAGTTCGGCTTTGGCTGAAACACTACGCAAAGTAACCATTTTAGCCTAGCCAACTATTTTTGAAAAAATAATGAAACCACCTATGAGAGCTAATACCAAACTAGCTAAACTTTCGCCCCACACACGTAGCTTAACGGGTAATACGTTGCCAAGCGCAAACCCAACTTGTGTAGCAATGAGTGTTTGAGTGACTATAGCGATTGTGGCCCATAGTGGAGGGATTTTAAGTAGTCCATAGCTGAAGCCGACTGCCAAGCTGTCAATACTAATTCCTAAGCCCAATGCTATCAGCGTAAAACCATGAGCCTCAGACAGTCGTTTGGCATCTGTATCTTCTCGCTTGGTGGCCAGTAAAGAATACGCACCGAAGACCAGCAAAATTCCACCGGCGAGATACTGAGCGGCATCACCAAGACCTTGGCTTAATAAACTGCCGATCGCCAGTCCTATTAATGGCATTCCACCTTCAAAGACGGCAAATGTTAAACTAAGCCTTACTTTGGTCTGACGGGAGGGCTTACTTATCCCAATAGCTGAGCATATCAGAAAACTGTCAATGCAAAGAGGTAAGGTCAGCACGATTAGCTTCAGAAGCATGGGCGTTGACCTAACCCATCACAATCTATTTATTGAGTCGTGGTCTTGGAAGGAGTTGTTGTGGGCGTAGTAGTCGTCGTTGTGGTTGAGGTGACTGCAGGCGTGGTTGTGCTTGTTGTAGTTGGCTCAGAACCAAGAACGGTACTGATTGCCGGAGCCTTAGGGCACGGCTGACTAGTCGTATTAGCTTTCTCGTAATTGACAATAGCGGTTGTTATCGCGCCCTTAGGTTGGAGATCCTCCCACCAGTTAAGGGCTGTACGATTAATAACTATTTGATCATACGGCTCGCCTGTTTGACAGGATAGGGGTGCTACAGTTGGCTTTGAGCTACTAGAGCCAGGTAGAGCATAGTAGACGTTCTGGAGTACTACATACCTTGCCGACAAAGTCTTAATATTGCCAAAGTAAATCTGAGTCCCGCCAACTGAGCTTTGGCTACTAACATTCACTGCCTGAAAAGTTCCAGCGTTAACAAGTTTGGACTCAGAATCCCCCCCGAAGTATATAGAAACGGCAATTGCAATTAACAGTACTGTTATTGAGAATAAGAGTATGACCGACATGATGCGCAGTGCTCTGCCGCCACCAAAGCTGTCAGATCTACGCGTTTTCGGCTGAACAGGCGGCATTGCAGTGCCACTGACACTGGCCTGACTGCTGGTTGATGGTGATGAATGATGAACTGGTTGCCCACCTCGAACGGAAAAATCCATAGCTTCTCTTTTAGGTTTTACTAGCACATTTCACAGTGTAATACATAAGCGTCATAGTGCGCAACTACAAATCTACAGACTCCTAAAAATAATACTTTTATCGATTAACTTTCCATTGTTATTTTTATTCAAAAAGGCTGAATCATCTCTGTAGGACGTTTACAAAAACCAGTATCAGGGTTGACAAACAAAAACCCACCAGAGTATGTTAGGGGTACCATCACTAATTATAAGAGGGAGTAGTCAGACATGGCATACAAGCACACAAACTCAAAGGGTGTAACATATTATCTTAACTCGAAGGACGTAACCCTTCGCGGTGGCAAGCAGCAAACTATTTACTATTTTAGTAAAGACGAGCGCCCAGAAGCCTGCGATTTGCCGGACGGTTTTGAAGTTAATGAAAACCCACGAAACGGTTTTTTGACTGTTAAGCGCAAATAAGCAAACTCTGTACATAAAAGACTAAAGCACCTCGGTTAACTCGGGGTGCTTTTCTTTACATCCCAGATGAGACTTGGTACAGTTTCATGTATGTCTGATAACATCCTGGTAGTTAAAAACCTTCGCAAAACGTACGATGACAACGTTGCTGTTGATGGGATTAGTTTTGAAGTCAAAAAAGGTGAAATTTTCGGCATCTTAGGTCCTAATGGTGCCGGCAAAACAACTACACTGGAAATGATTGAAACCCTGCGCGAGATAGATGGTGGAAGCGCCACTATTGATGGTATTAACGTTGCTGACAACCCGTATGAAATTCGTGGCATAATTGGTGTTCAGCCTCAGAGCCCTGGCTTCCAGGATAAAACTAAATTGAGTGAGCTCATTCAAATGTTTGCGGCTGCCTACGGCGAACGAGTTGATCCAAAAAAGTTTCTGGATGAAGTCAATTTAGGTGATAAAACTGATAGCTATGTTGAAAATCTTTCTGGTGGTCAAAAACAACGCTTTAGTATTGTTGCAGCTCTCGTCCATAGTCCCAAAATCTTCTTTCTCGATGAACCAACCACTGGATTAGATCCACAAGCTCGGCGTAACCTCTGGGAACTTATAGAAGAGGTTCGGGGCCGAGGGATTAGTGTCATTCTGACCACTCACTATATGGATGAAGCCGAAGTCTTGTGTGACCGAATTGCCATCATGGATAACGGTAAGATTATCGCCCTTGATACACCGAAGAAATTGATTAAAGCCTTATTAGCTCGTGGATTTAAAAAGGATCAACATGTTGAGCAGGCCAATCTTGAAGATGTGTTTATCGATATGACCGGGAAAGGACTGCACGTCCAATGAGAATCTTAATTCTTGTTATTATCCTAGCTATTGTTGTATTTCAACTGGCTACGCGAAAGAAGGGCCAACGCCAAACAACTGCGACAACTACCGCTCAACCAAAAAAGCCGATTTCACCCGGATTACGTAAATTCTATACTGTCTGGACTTTTTTTGTTATTAACCTGCGTCGTGTATTTCGTGATCGTGTGGCACTATTCTTTACGTTTTTATTTCCTCTGATTTTCCTGTTCGTCTTCGGTGGTATCTTCGGTAAGAACCAGAGCGTATCATTCAACGTAGCAGTTATTAACGATTCACACTCGAGTTTCGCTCAGCAATTTGTTAAAGAGGCAGAGAACCCGGACCAAAAAGTCCTGAAGGTTGATAAAACCGTCACTAATTTTAACCAAGCTAATGAAAAAATGTCACGGGGCGAACTGGATGCCACAATTGAATTACCAGCTAATTTTGGAGTCTCTACGAACGGTTCAATACCGTCAGGTGAAGCGATTATTCATTACACCGGGAATAACCAGTCGGCGGCTCAAACACTTGTCTCGGTATTACAAGCCCAATTCCAGGGTATTAACGCTAAGCTGGTTAAGGCCCCTACACCATTCACCGTTGTCTCCAAACAAACCAATGTCCGAAGCCTCAGTACGTTTGACTACACCTTTACTGGGCTATTAGGCTTCTCGATTCTCGGTGCTGGCATTTTTGGGCCAATGAACGTTTTCCCAGAGCTAAAGAAAATGGGTATCTTACGTCGTTTACACACAACGCCACTACGGGTCTGGCAATATTTCATGTCAACTATGATGGGCTATGCGGTTACCGGCTTAATGTCGATTGCTGTCATGTTCATTGTCGCCATGGCCGTCTTTCACCTTAAGGTCGTCGGTAACTACTTTGAATTGGCTCTATTTCTAGCCTATGGGATTATCATGATTCTAGGGATTGGCCTAGCCTTAGGTGGATGGGCCAAAAATGAGCGACAAGTAGCTCCGCTCGGTAACATTATTGTTTTTCCAATGATGTTCTTAACTGGCGTATTCTTCCCGCGCTACTTAATGCCAGAATGGCTCCAGGGAATTACAACCTATATGCCGCTAACCCCGATTATTGATGGTGCACGGATGATTGCTACTGAAGGTAAATCACTGGTTGATATTGGTCCGCAACTTGGTGTCATAACAGTTTGGATGATTATTATCTATATTATTGCTTTCCGTGTATTCCGCTGGGAATAGACATAAAAGCACAAGTGTGATATAATAGGGTCTATGACTCAACCAGATCTTTTTGAAGGCTCACCGTCCACCGAGCATTCTGATGTACCATCTGTTGACACCGCCATAATTGCCGGGCAAATTGCTACCGCTGCTGATAGACATCCCTACGTACCTCCTGAAAGACCTCCTTCTGAGGCTGCACAAGATCAAGGATGGGATCGTCGTCCAGCAGAAAGAGCTGCGCCTTCTCCCGAGGCACGTTTTAAAAAACGTTTTGATTGGCTCCCTCATAGTAAAGGTGAAGTAACCTTAGCGCTTAATGGTCTGAGAGGCGCGGTAGATGAAGCGAGCAAATACGGCTTATCTAGAGTTGAAGAAACGGTGACTAGGGCCAGAGGCTACCAGAATAGTTCCATGCAAGACATGTTGACGTTGCGCGAAGCCTTTGCTACTCCCGAAGAACTTGATAGCCTAAGTGCGATCGAGATACGAAACAATCCACAGATTCTTCGAATACTAGCAGCTCATCAACTATTTGCTGGAGCGTTAGATAAAGAAAAATTGCCAATTAATAAAAAGGGGAATCTGGATAAAAAACCGAGTCCTCTAATGCTTGAACTATATGGTTCAGAAGATACAGCGTTAACTAGTCTTTGGGGTCAAGTATTCAACAACACCAGGCAACGTGGAAGATTCTGGTTGAGCCAACTCAACGAAGTTCATGATCACCCTAGAGTTGTAGAATCACGCCACGAACAATCGCAGCGTAGCCGAAGCTAGACAGTGCTGTAAACTGAAAGCTGATGAACTATTTGAATAAGTTACCCAAGCCATTTTTTGTATTGGCGCCAATGGACGATGTAACTGATACAGTCTTTCGTCAAGTCGTTGCCGATTGCGCTCGTCCAGATGTTTTCTTCACTGAATTTGTTAATGTTGATGGGCTACAAAGCCCCGGTCGAGCAAATTTACTTAAAAAACTTCAAAACACAGCTAAAGAGCAACCGCTTATTGCTCAAATCTGGGGGTTAAAACCTGAGAGTTTTTATAAAACAGCCCAACAGATTATTGCTGGTGAATTCGGTAAGTTTGCTGGCATCGATTTAAACATGGGCTGCCCAATCCAAACAGTTATTAAAAACGGTGCATGCAGCGGGCTTATTAATAATCGCGAACTAGCTGCGGAGATTATCAAAGCTACTCAAGAGGGAGCTGCCGGTAAGTTACCGGTAAGTGTTAAAACACGGCTTGGGTTTAACGAAATTGATCTGAGCTGGCATGAGTTTCTGCTCAAGCATGATTTAAGCATGTTGACAATCCATGGCCGTACAAGAAAAGAGATGAGTAAAGTGCCGGCACATTGGCAAACCATTGGCGAGGTGCGCAAACTACGCGACAAATTGGCGCCAAAAACATTGATTGTTGGTAACGGTAGTGTACTGACGCTCGCCGATGGTCTTGAACTTGCTCAAAAATACCAACTTGATGGCATCATGATTGGTCAAGGGATTTTACAAGATCCCTTCTTGTTTGCCGAGGAAAGTCCCTGGGAGAACTATTCAAGAGAACAAAAACTTAAACTATACGAGAAACATGTTCAGTTATATGCAAAAACGCGGCAACCAGACAAACGCCGGATCCACACGCTTAACAAGTTTTGCAAGATCTATATCAATGGTTTTGACGGAGCTAAAGAGCTTCGTGAACAGTTAATGGCTGCCGAGAGCTCAACAGAGCTATTGTCACTACTAGATAGTGCATCGCTAAGTTAAGTAACGATAATTCAAGCGTTTGATTACATTGGGCCAATTTGAACGCTCGGGTACGTATAGCGTATGATATTAAGTAATGATTAAGGCTGAACATCTAAGCAAGCATTATCGTAAGAAGCCAGCTGTCGATGATATATCTTTTAAAATTGAGACCGGCAAAGTTACTGGCTTTCTAGGCCCAAACGGCGCCGGCAAGTCAACGACAATGCGCTTAATGCTTGGTCTAGACAATGGTGGTGGTTCCACTAGTTTTGACAACAAACGTCTCCATGAATATCCTCAACCATCACAAGTCGTGGGTATTTTGCTAGAAGCCAAAGCCTTTCACCCCACACGTACGCCCCAAAATCATTTAAAAATTCTAGCTACTGCTGGAGGAATTCCTCATAAACGAGTTGATGAGGTCCTCGATACTGTTGGACTTAGTAGCGTAGCCAAGAAAAAACCAGGTAAATTCTCACTGGGTATGAGCCAGCGACTTGGAATTGCTGGCGCAATTTTAGGTGAGCCAAAGTATTTAATGCTTGATGAACCTGCTAATGGGCTTGACCCAGAGGGCATTGCTTGGCTGAGAGACTTCTTGAAAGACTATGCCGATGCCGGTAATGCTGTCTTTGTATCATCTCACTTGCTTAGCGAAATGTCACAAATGGCTGACAATATTGTCGTTATAGGCAAAGGTAAACTCATTGCCAGCACATCAATGAAACAAATAATTTCTGGAAGTTCCCATACCAGTGTTTTCGTGCGCGCAGGCAACACTGCAGAGCTTGAGAAACTTTTCAATCAAAAAAAGTATACATTTGAAAAAGCTGATAACGGTCTTAAAGTTTCTGGTGTTAAAACTGATGAAATTGGCAAGCTGGCGTTTGGTGCTGGTTTGCCAATCCTGGAGCTAGCCAATCAAACCGCCTCACTGGAAGATGTCTTTTTGGAATTAACAGAAGGCACTGAAGAATTTGCTACGAATCCCGATAGTGACGTTAAAAAGAAAGGTAGACGATGGTCCAGACATTAAAAGCTGAATTTCGTAAACTACTTACTGTCCGTTCGACCTATGTTATTACGATTCTAGTTGTTATACTCATTAGTTTTATAGCATTTTATGTTGAAGGTTGGCGACTCAACCCAGCAGCGCTTCATCAGTCGAACCAGTTTTCTAGTGATGTGACAGGCGCGTTAAACCTCACAATTTTTGGCGCTATCGTGGCTATCTTACTGATGACCCATGAATATCGCTACAACACCATAATGTATACTTTGACTAGCAGTAATAGCCGCACAAAAGTTCTCGTTTCCAAGTTTATTACGGTTAGTATCTATGCGGTATTTTTGGCAATTCTTATAGGTGTACTGTCACCAACAATGACTTATTTGGGCATACATCTACATGGACATGTCCTTGTTCCTCAGACAATGCATTATTGGAATCTTATATGGCGGAGCTTGTTTTATAGTTGGGGCTACGCGATGGCCGGTCTACTGCTGGCTCTTTGGACTCGCAGTCAGGTAGCCTCGATCGTTGCTTTGTTCCTTATCCCAACTCTTGCTGATGAGCTGCTAGGTTTACTCCTAAAACACAATACTGTGTATCTGCCATTCAATGCACTTAATCAGATAATTGATGGAAGTGGAAGGGGCGGTGGTTCGACAAGTAGTAATTTATCGGCAAGCAAAGCTGCAGGCGTCTATGCTATATATGTTGTTGTTGGTTGGATTATAGCCTGGATACTTTTCCTGCGTCGTGATGCCACCACTTGAGAATCAATGAACATTACCGATGGCTAAACAGCAAAAACTTGTTCTTATCATTAGTATACTTGCCTCATTTGTAGCATTTCTTGATGGCTCAGTCGTAAACGTGGCACTCCCCGCCATTATGAGAGAGCTCGGTGGTGGTTTAGCTGGTCAGCAATGGGTAGTTGACGCCTATCTTATTAGCCTTGGATCACTAATTTTAATAGCTGGTTCACTTTCAGACCTCTATGGTCGAAAGAAAGTACTAGTCACTGGGCTTATTGGATTTGCTGTTGCGTCACTCCTTTGCGCGTTAGCTCCGAATGATACTTTTCTGATTATATCAAGAGGAATTCAGGGTCTCGCAGGAGCTTTATTAGTCCCCAGCTCCCTCGCCTTAATTATTTCTGCTTTCAGAGGACCGGCGCAATCGAAGGCGATAGGTACCTGGACAGGTTGGACGGGGATATCGTTTCTTATCGGTCCTGTCTTAGGCGGTTTTCTTGTGCAGACCACGACGTGGCGTCTAATATTTGCAATTAATATAATCCCGATTGCTATAACTTTGTGGTTGTTGCGATCATTGAAGCAGCCAGCTCGTAGTGAAACGAAGCCTCATGTCGACATAAAAGGAGCGCTCCTATGTATTGTAGGGCTGGGTGGCTCGGTCTTTGCGTTAATTGAATATGCACACTACGGTTGGACAAGTCCTGTCATTTACGTGCCATTAATACTAGGGGTATTGTCGTCAGCAACATTTATCTGGTACGAAGATCGAACTAAACACCCAATGCTACCATTAGGTCTATTTAAAGTTCGTAACTTTTTAGTAGGTAATATCGCCACAATATCAATATATGCAGGTTTGTCTGTTGCGACCTTCTTGGTAGTGATATTTGTGCAGCAGGTTGCAGGCTATTCAGCGCTACAAGCAGGGCTATCGCTATTGCCAGTTACGTTAATTATGTTTTTTCTTTCCCCAAAATTCGGCGGCTTAGCTGGTAAATTTGGTCCGCGTTTTTTTATGGCTATAGGACCAATCATTGCTGGCGCAGGTTTTTTAATAATGCTACGTGTTAGCCAGCCAATAAACTACTGGTCGCAACTTTTCCCAGGCGTTATGGTCTTTGGTCTGGGTTTATCGATGACGGTAGCTCCGCTAACGTCAGCAGTTCTAGGTGCAGTTAAAAGCAGCCAGGCCGGAATTAGTTCTGCTGTAAACAACGCTGTTTCTAGAATCGCAGGGCTAATAGGTATTGCAGCTATAGGGGTAGTAGTTGGCGAGAATGTAAGTCTTCAGGGATTTCATAGGGGTATTACTGCCATAGCACTGCTGTTAGTGCTGGGCGGAGCCATCTCATTTATCGGCATTCGTAATCCAACAAAAAATCAATAAACCAGCAACCTAGATTGGTATACATTTCTTTTGTGGTGATCCATTCAATGTTTTTGTATTAAAGATGAGTGCTGTTTGTCTATAGGTCGATGACACTATAGCCGCGTCGCCATTTGCGTCACATGTCATGTAAGTCGCAATATAGATATCATTCAGGCCCACTGAGTTTGCACTTGCTACATTAGTTTTCGAAGGAATAGTTTGAGCAGAGTTCACATAGATGAAATTAGCACTATTCCATCCGCTCGTGTAATAAGTAAGCTTTAACCCACTCAAGAATTTACAAGGGGTAGAGCCAGTGCAACTAGGCGGGTAAGCACCATTATTATTACTTATATAGTCGTTAAAGCTTGCCGCTATAGCCGATACGTCTTGTTGCCTGTCGATATTACTGGTGTTTACCTGTGCTTGAGCTGAATTAGTAGTTGCTTGTGTTTTTAAAACTGTTACCTCTTTTTGCAGGCTTACTACCTGAGCGTCTAATGTCGTTACCTGCTTACTGAGAGTGGTTACTTTTTTATGTTGCCAAGTATATACGCCCGCAACTGCAGCAACGAGAATTATTAAAGCCAAATAGCCAAATATAAAAGCATGCGCATGTTTGGCTTTAGGCGGAGCGGACACGGACTTAGGCGGTAGCTGGTTTGGTTCTGATGCTTGAGGAGTCGGCGTTACTATACTTGGTTGATTATCCATACTCGCTTAAGCATAAATGAACAACTAGCAGTTTACAATAAGCATAAGCGATATCGCGGACTTGTCCGATATTTTTTGGAATCAAGTTCATCAACAGCTTACTGCTTGGTACGGAGAGTTCTCTACATCAGTTATAGCCAATCGGTTAGTGGCTACCAGATGTTTATAGAACCAGACTACTTATAAACATCTTTACGATGTCTGATACGTAAGACTAAGATTTTACCGTCAGACTTTACTAAAACTATTAGCCTATAGGCACCAACACGGAATCTATGAGAGGCTCCTATATATTTTACGAGCGGTGTTGCAAATTCGAGTGGGTTTTCTGTACCTAGCCAATATAAGAGTTTGGTCTTTAGGCGTGACTGGAATATTTTTGGTAATTTCTCTAGGTCTTTCTTGGCCGATTCCGAGAAAATAAACTGCATAAAGACCTAGGCTTTTAAATTAGAGAATACTTCCTCGAGCGTATAGGTCTTATCAGAAGCAGCAACTTTGAGGGTTTTCAAGAATTCAGTATCTTGTGATTCTAGCAGGTCTTCCAAGTAGTCAAGGTCTATAAGTGCCAAGTCAGGACGACCTCGTTTCGTAATAATTGCCATTGTCTTTCCGCCTCGGACTTTTTTAGCTATCGTTGCGTAAGAATCACGTAATTCAGTTGCTTTTACTATTGTTGTCATAATATTATCCTTATGTGTATTTTAATTATACATTTTAATTATACAGTTCGTCAAGCATAGAATTATTATTGGTGGGGCACTCTGTACAAGGTTAGAACTATTCTATGTGGTCAGTTCGGTCTTAAAGAGGTTTTTTAACTTTGTCTGATCTGCTTCAGGCATAGGTTTATTGTTATACGTATTTGGTGCCATGGGTAAAACTATGGGTTTACCCCACGTATCAGTTTTATTTCTACCATATATATGTATGTGAAAAAATGGTTTTTTACCAGGCAGTAAACCCCAGTTACCATTAGCCTGTATGTTAAACCAAGGCGCAATATCAGCCGTCCGCATAATTGAGCATGCTTTTGCGGCAACCTTAAAGGCATACGAAGAAAAATCAGTATCTTGCCAGGCACTACTCAGGTCAATTTTAGGGGCTACTACTAGATGTAGACCATCTTTATATGGGATATGTGGGTTTACGGGAGTTACTATCGTTAGGTCTTCATTTTCCCATAATAAGTTGCTGTGGGGACTATACATGGTTGAAGTATAACAAAAATACTAAAGCTTAAACGGGATGGTGGGGATGCCTGGATTTGAACCAGGGACCAATCGGTTATGAGCCGACTGCTCTAACCACTGAGCTACATCCCCTGACTGGAACGTGTACCTATCATTCGCTGGTTAGCGATGCTAACAGATGAGAGTATAACAGATTTTCAATTAGTTTATAATAAAGATAACTATGCTAAATAGAATAAAAACTCGCATTAATAGAATTCCGTGGCAATCCCTTAGCGATTTACGAACCATTGGCCTGCTAATCTTTCTAATCATCGTACTACTTGTGAGTTGGAGTGGTGTTAAAGCTATACAGTCGAACTATAATTTACAAAAACAAATTGCTGTAATCCAGCAGCAAAATAGCCTTCAACAGCTAAAGAATTCTAATTTGAATCTACAGAATGGTTACTATAATACCAATCAATACCTTGAGCTTATGGCTCGCCAGGAGTTCGGCTTAGGTCAATCTGGTGAGACAGAACTGCTTGTGCCAAAAAACGTTGCACTTGCGCACCTTGTACCGATCATCTCACCTACCCAATCTTCATTTAAAGCAAACGTGCATCAATCACGATATGAGAGTAACTTTGAAGCATGGATGGATTTCTTTCTCCATCGCCAAAGTAGTAATTGACATTTTTACCCCTGTTTGTTAAACTACATTTAGTTAATTTTCCGATATAGGAAAAATACCAGGAGCAATTCGCGATAAGTGGATTTATTTTACAAGCTCCGTTGAGAGAAGCTACTATTGTTTATCTCAAAATCGGCGCGGGGTGGAGCAGCGGCAGCTCGCGTGGCTCATAACCACGAGGTCGCAGGTTCGAGTCCTGCCCCCGCAACCATATCAAACTGTCAGATACGAACGGTTCCAGAACATAGACCATTCAGAGCCGTTTTTATTTTTTATTTGTTATAAGGTTCCAGTATTACGCCGGTTTAATTTGTGTTTAATGCTACTATTATTAGCATATGGCAACAAAGAAATATGATGACCAGCTACTAGAGTCACTGTACAAGGTTTATCAAACTAACCCAGAAGACTTAGACTTCAAAAAATACTTTGCGCTCGAACTATATAAAAATGGTGAATTAAAAGATGCCCGACCACTCTTGGTGGAAGTGTTCGAAGTCGATAAAGATTTAAATGTAGAACATGCGCTCAACGATATTGTGCTCAAGCTAGATCCGGAGAGTCATAAGCTTGGCTTCGTGACCAGCGAAGGCCAGGGCGTTAAAGTTCCGCAATCGAAAAAGGATCTCATTACATTCGCTAACGTGGCGGGAATGGATGAAGTCAAGGAAGCGATCCGCACAGATATCATTTATCCGTTCCAGCATCCTGAAATGTACGCTAAATATAATAAGCAAGCCGGCGGCGGCATCTTGATGTTCGGTCCTCCGGGTTGCGGTAAAACCTATATAGCCCGTGCATCAGCTGGCGAAATAAACGCAGAATTTGTGAGCGCTTCAATTCATGAACTACTTAGTTCGTACGCGGGAGAAGGTGAACGGAGCCTGCACTATTTCTTTGAATTAGCTCGAGAAAAAGCACCGGCTGTCATGTTTTTTGACGAGATTGACGCTATCGGTAGCAGCCGTTCTGGTCTTAACTCGGTTGTACGCCCGCTTGTGAATCAGCTCCTTACCGAAATGGATGGGTTGGAAGACAATAATAAAGACTTGCTCATTATTGGCGCAACGAATCTTCCCTGGGAAGTTGATAGCGCTCTTCGTCGACCTGGTCGTTTTGATAAAATCTTATTTGTTCCGCCTCCCGACAAGGCAGCTCGGGCTCGCTTATTCGAATTGAATATGGCAGGGAAACCCCATGATGATATTGATTACACTGCCCTAGCTGAAGCGACTAAGCAGTATTCGGCAGCTGACATTGTCCATATCTGTGACGAGGCCAGCGAAGAAACATTCAAAGTAGCGATCCGTACCAGTAAAGAGGAAAAGATCAGCCACAAACTGCTAAAAGAAACAACCGATAAATCGCACTCATCCATTAAAGAGTGGTTCGACACAGTCCGCAACTACATCGAATACAGCAATGAGGCGGGTCTGTTCGACCAAGTAAAAGACTACCTCCAAAAAGTCAAAGATGAGCGCTGACCCTGACCAATTACAGCGGTTAACGACAGAATTAAACGCACTAACCGGTAGTCATCGCTACGACCTTATAAGTAACGTGGCAACTAAGATTCTTGCCATTGAACCCACAAATTATGTAGCCCTAGCCGACCTAGCAGCCGCACAATATTACAAAGCTGCCCGCGTCAGCCAATCTGATGATGATTTTACTGCTGTGCGAGAGACGATTGAGCGAGCACTCTCGGTGTATCCGAACGAGGCATATTTTTATTTTCTCTTGTATCATTATTATCTTTGGTACGGTGGCGCGCAGTATATACAGGCCAGAGATTGCTTGCTGACAGCGATTAAGTTGCAGCCTACGACCGCCATATATTACCGTCAGCTCGGTGAAATATATCTAATAAACAGAGAGGCCAACAAGGCGACCAAATACTTACAAGAAGCCGTTAGGCTAGCTCCTAATGAAGCTGAATACCGCAGCAGATTAGCATTAGCCCTGCTGCGCCAACACAAAGTCAAAGAGAGCTTGGCAATGGCTGAGCAGGCATTGCATGATGCTCCAGACGATATGCAAGTACTAGATACGGTTGGAATGGTATACATCCTTATAGGTGATCTCGAAAAGGCAGATCGTTTCTTCCGGGATGCCATTCGGCGTGACCCGAATTATAACTATTTTCACCAGCACATGGATTGGATTAAACGGGAACTGCCTGATAAGCAACGGCGTGAGCAACAAGGAGAGAAGTACACACCACTTTATATCCGCCAGAAGGGTTCAAAGCGCTTTTTCGATGAAGACGGTCCGAATACAGTTGCGCTTGAATAAATGAGTTCGAGTCCCGCTACGGTGTTTAACCTGGGTTAGTGCGAAAGTCCTATATATTTAAAAGACCTCCGTATAGGAGGTCTTTTAAATCACTCTACAGGTCGCGCTCTCTTAATCTCCGGGCGATATGTCTAAATTTTCTCCTCATAAAGTAACTATCTTCTAGTAATTCGGCTTCTCGTAATCCTGGCGAATCTTGAGAAATATCATCTTGTGGCTCACCAGCATTATATAAATATTGTTGAAAGTAGGTTTTTGGATGTTTTTGCTGTTTGTTCGGTGTTGAATATTCTTGTGGCATAAGAATCCTTCTAATTTATTTGCTTTATCGAATAAAGCCTAGCAGTTTGTGTGACATCCTCCTCTTCACTGATGTACGTAATGATGTTAGCTTACTGTTCATATCATAACGCTATTGTTTTTACTAGTATGTGCGCACCGTCACATAATAGTAGTGTGAGTACGCGCATAATAAACATATGACCACAAACCTCATGGCTGCCATGCCGGCTCAAAAAACTAAAGACGAAAGTATTATCTCTCATTTTAATGACGGTCTCTTGATGCGTTTTTCGAAAGAAGAAACAATCATTAATGATTTTAATGAACCCGAGGGCGTATATCTCATTAAAGAGGGTTTTGTAAAAGCGTACTCTATATCACAGGATGGCCATGGAAACCTCTTAATTATTCACCAGGCCGGGGAATTGATACCATTACCATGGGCTTTGGATGGAGCGCATACTACAGGCTTGTTTTATGAAGCAATGACGGACGTTATAGTTCTAAAATCCTCTAAGGATAAGCTGCGTAGTGCCATGGGCAATAATACATGGCTGTCACAGGAGATACTAAGGCAGGCAGTAAACATAATTACTATATACACTCAGAGAATACAAACTCTGGAGTTTCGCTCAGCTCGTGGAAGAATTATTGCAGAGTTACTATATTTAGCCGAAAGATTCGGTAAATCACGCGGTAAAGAGGTTCTTATTGATGCTCCTATAACTCATCAAGATGTCGCCGATTCTATTAACATGTCACGGGAGACGGCAAGTCGAGAGTTTGAATTACTTTTTAAAGAAAAACTCTTAGGCCAAGAGGACCATCTTTTTACTATCCTCGATTTACGCAAGATGCAAATGGCACTGAGTTAATTGGCCCGGAGATATCTAAAGCCACTCCAGGGGTTTTTTGTTTTATAGGTGTTATAATAGGCAAAATGAACGTAGATTTCTGCCGCTTCAAAGCTACTGATGATGTCGATTTGCAAGGCTGGCTCAATAATGAGAGTAGTGACGTAGCCGTTGTGCATGTTCACGGTATGTCAGGTAACGGTTACGAAAATTATTTCTTAGATAATTTACGCGCAACTTATGCAATAGCAAATATATCAATGTTTGCTATTGACACTCGAGGACATGGAATTATCAGTGATTTTAGACAAGGCGATAGTAACAAGCATGGCGGTAGTTGCTTTGAGATTTTCGAGGAAAGCGTCTATGACATACTGGGCGCCATCGATTATTTAAAAACACTTGGCAAGTCAAAATTTATCCTTCAAGGGCATTCACTTGGTTGTATGAAAGTTGTTAATTTTGTTCTAACACAGAGCGCGCCCTATGTTACTAAGGTGATTTTGCTCGCACCAACCGACATGACTGGATGGGCAAGTACCGATGTTCACCATCAAGCCTACTTACGAAAAGCTAAAGACCTCCTGTCGAAAGGCAAGGGCGAAGAGCTAGTTAATGCCCAGTGTTGGTTAGACAAAACACCGATATCAGCACAGACCTATCCGACAATTTGCGAGGCCGGTAGTGCGGCAGATATTTATGGCAACCGCGAGGGCGGCACGTTACTTGGCAGAGTTACGATACCAACACTTATTCCTTATGGCGATGAAGATATCGGCATAACTAAAATCGATGGCACTATCGATGCGTGGCTTAAGCGTATTAATAAAATTAAGAACGTACATACCCAGATATCGATCATAAAAGGCGCAACTCATAGTTTTGCAGAACATGAGGCGGAGCTGTCTGCTGCAGTCCAGGGGTTTTTAGAATAACTTAATAAATTTCAGGGGCATTAGATAGATCACAAGTATTTACTTGCATAGCAGAGATTCATTGCTATAATAAGCACTAGCGTAAGCTAAAACAAAAAAGCCAGTCACGACAGATATTGACAAATTGAGTTTAAACAGTTATAATTATAACTGTTGTGGCCACAAACAAACATTTACAAACAAACAAAAAAAGGAGTAGCGCCTATGAGTGCCTCAAACTCCCAAAACGGTCTAGCCTTTGAGCTAGTCCCAAGTCAAGCGTTGTCGAAAATCGACAAGATTTTAGGCAAAGTATAAAACTTGGCTAATAAAAGCCCTCACCTAAAAATGAGGGCTTTTTCTATTTACCTTAGTTTTATACTTTTTGGTAGCAGCGACTGGATTTGAACCAGTGACCCCAGGCTTATGAGTCCTGTGCTCTAACCACTGAGCTACGCTGCCACAAAAAAACATAAAACTTCTTTGGGTTAGTCTAAGCCACCCTGATTTAAGAAAGCATTACGTCTTCGATGACCATCTGAAATATAGCATTTTTTATCTCTGTTGACTAGCGCTTAGCCTTGGCGCCAGGACGATGGCTTGGCCACCATACAACGTAGCCAAGTACAGCCGAAATGCTTGGGATCAAAAAGGGAGCAATAACAAACGCTGAAAGGGCTACGCCAATCGCGATAGCTGCTCCCATCTGCGACAGAAAACTAATTCCTGCAAGTAGTAGTGATCCAAAAGTTGCAGCAAGAATGAGCCCTGCTGATGCAACCGTTGCACTACTATGCTCGACAGTTAGATCGGCAGCTTTACGGGGAAGGTGACCTTCACTGACCTCCTCTCTCAGTCGGGTAATTGTGAGAATATTGTAATCAGTACCAATTGCTACAACAAAGATGAACATGAACAGGGGAATGAAGAAAATAATCCCGGGAGCGTTACCTATGCGCTGAAATATAAGTGTCGTCGTACCAAGCGTGGCTACATAGCCTAAGCCTACACATATCAGTAAAAAGACTGGTGCCACGAGACTACGCAGTAGCACAGTCAGGATAATGAAGATAAACACTGCAGCAATCGGGAAAATAACCTTAAGGTCACGATCAGTAACGGCTTTAATATCGGCTAGTAGAGCCGTACTCCCCCCTACGTATACATGCGAATTGGTAATAGTAACGCTATGGGCAGCTTGACGAATTGGGCCGGCTACATCGGTTATAGCTATTGCGCTAGAGGGGTCATTCTTTAGGATTACTGAGACGACAGCAATCTTACCGCTAGGCGCAATGACAGCAGGCTCAACAGCTGAGACACCGGTAGCATGCTGTAGGCGTTGTGTAAGCGGAGCAAGTTGTGCGGGAGAAAGCGTACTAGTACTACTAACGTACACTTCAGTCGGGTTCAAAACGCCGGCCGGGAAAGCACCGGTTAACTCATTATACCCAGTGGCAGATTCCGTGCCTTTCGGTGGTTGAGAGAAAGAGCTATAGTCAGATTTATAGCCAAGCGCAAAGACACTAACGCCAATTAATACGATGACTACTACTGCAGCCATAACGGCCGGTCGCTTAGCAATAAGACCACCAATTTTTTTAGAAATAGTGGGGTTCAGAGATTTACTCTTCCAAGCTTTACTCGGCCAGAAGACTTTATCCTTCACGATAGCCACCAACGCTGGTATCAATGTTAAGGCAGCCAACATCATAACGCCCACACAAATCACTAACCCTGGGGCCATCGTGTGGAATATGCCAAACTTCGCAAAGAACAATGCTGAAAATGACGTTAACACGACAAGTGCAGCAGATAGAATTGCGAGTCCTGCCCGACTAAGTGCAAAGCTAACCGCTGCCCGACTATGATCACCGGAGCGCAAACGTTCACGGTAACGAAATAGCAGGAACAAAATATAGTCTGTGCCAATTCCGAATAGTACTACTGTAAATATAACGCTCAACTGTTGACTGACTTGAAAGTTAAATAGTTTTGCAGCATCAGCCAGTAGCGAAGTTGCCATGAGATCGACTACTCCTACGGCCGCAATTGGTAACAAACCAGCGAATGGGCTGCGAAAGATTAATGCTGGGAGTACTAATACCATCAGCAGTGTTCCAATACTAACAATTTTTAGGGCTCGGGTTGATTGTCCCGAAGTGTCATAGCTGATCGCTTCTTCGCCTGTAACAGCAGCTTTTATATTCGAACCAGTAAGTTTTGCGGCTAGCGCATCGCGTACATTTTTTACTGCATTGATAGTTGCTGTGTCTTGCGCATTGCCTGAATATGTTACTTGGGCAAGCTGGACTTTATGATTGGGCGCAAGCTGTTTCGGGCTGGTTGTAACAGATAATATGTGCGACAAATGTTGTTCTGAAAGTGAGTTGACTGTGCTGGTTATAGTTTGCAAATCAGTGCTAGTTAAGGCCTGATTAGACTTACTTTCAAAGACAATAAGATCAGTGGCATCTTGACTGTTAGGAGATATTTTCTTAGCAATGTTAATTGCTTCTACCGATTCATAGCCCTTGGGTAGGAAACTGCTCTGATTATTGCTCTCTACACTACTTAAGCTTGGGGATAGGCTAACAATTAAAACAGCCGCTAAAAGCCAAACAACTATAACCCACCAACGATTTCGTACAATAAATTCACTAAACTTTTGCATGCACTTTTCCTCCATCCTTTACATATTGCCGACTAACTTTTTCAATTAATCCAACCAACGTGTTTAATTCATCATCACTTAGTTCACTAAATAATCTACTCAGCATCTGAGCCTTAGCAGTACGCACCTTCTGAAATACGTTCTTACCCTCTTTAGTGGTTTCCACAACAACCTCTCGGCGATTGTTTGGATTCAGCTTTCTGGTTAGAAGGCCAGCTTTTTCTAATGAATCAATATGCTGTGTTGCTGCCCCAGAAGTTACTCGTAGATTCTCTGCTAGCTCCTTAACACCAATCGCTTCATGCATACCAATTATCATCAGAACATGATTTTGGGCAGGGGAACAACCCGAAATACCAGCTTGCTCTTGATACATCTCTTTACCGATGATCATCAAACTTTGTTCGAGCTTATTAAACAGTTCGTTGCGATTCATATTAGTTACTAAACATTTTAGTTACTAATATATAAATGTCAACCTAATAGTAAGATATTGATATTGTTTTTTAGTAATCGTACCTTTACTATTGTTTATATACTGATAACAAGGTCACAATGGTAAAAGAATGATGAGATGATTTTCTTACTACTCCTACTCTTTATGATTGTTGTAGCAAGTCTAGTTTTTATATTTCGTCACTATCATCTAAAAAAATCAAAGCAAGAACAAACTATTGATTCTCAAAACATATCCGAGAATGGCGCTGTTAATGCACATAAACAAAAATTTTCCAGAGTTTTGATTGTCATATCCGTTGTAGGGGGAGTAATAGTATTAGGCATAATTGCCTATATTGCTCTTCTTGCACTGGCTTTTGATTCGCCAGGCAATAGTTATGTTGAACAATTTGAAAAATCTCAAGTATCATCTCTGGCCACATCCACTAGATCATATCTTCAGGGAGTACTTTCGGCACCTCCTATGGGTAAAAATGGTTTTTCATATATTAGTAGTGGTTATATAGACGGCTGTTATGCAGATAATGGTGATGGTACTGGTCCATGGAAAAAAATATGTCAGGCAGAACTTATCAACATGTATGCATCTAAAAGTAATGCTGGACTCGCTGAGCAACAATTAATACCGATTATGCAAAATGCCAACTGGCAACCAGAAATACCCTATACATATTCAACCAATTGCTTTGGATACGCTGCTCCAGTCATTGTTGATGGCCATTTAGATGAGTTGTTTGCCCTTAATCTCGGCTATACTCCAAATTATGAGGTATCTAGTTTAGTTAACGGTTGTTCTGTGTCTAACAGTCTCGTGAACTCATCAGGAACGCCAATAGATACTGATACCTGGATACTGGCATCTAACCTTCAGCCCGTAATTTATTCCAATTTAACAAATAAATTAGTACCAAATAAGTATGCAAATCAGCTGACTAGTCAAGGTTATAAAAGTTTTGTCATCATTACAGTTAGCAAACAGTATTTTGATAAAAATTTATCTCAACAACACTATTTGAACTTATAGCTAAAGGCTGATAAGTCGTTTGCGCAAGGCTTAATTACAGTATTTTAAGGTATAGTCACCAGTGTACTAGACTTGCGTTTTAAAGTTTTGTCTGCTAAATTCTATGAGAAGCATGAAGAAAAAATTACTTACTACTAAAAATATCCAACAAAGAGATAAGAATCGCTCCGAAAGGGGCGATTTTTTTATAACGAAATCAGGACGTCTAGACTTGGCCGACGGCACAATTTTTAGAGGCGTTGTGCCCGAAAACCAGGTTGCTCCCGGTAACGGTGAAGTCGTTTTCAATACTGGTATGACAGGCTACGTTGAGTCACTTACGGACCCCTCCTATGCAGGGCAGATCCTAGTCTTTACTTATCCATTGATCGGTAACTATGGCGTAAACTTGAAGTCGGTCGAGTCTGGCAAAATTCAAGTTAATGGTGTGATAGTTAACGAGGCAGTTTTAGGCTGGAGCCACACAGACTCAGATCGTTCATTATTGGAATGGCTGCATTCACAAAACACACCAATTCTAATAGGCGTTGATACCCGGTCACTGACAAAGTATCTTAGGAGTAAAGGCACTATGTCTGGCTCGATTGGTATACAGCACCCAAAACCAGAAGCTATGCTAGTTAAAAAGAAACTTGTATCCATAGAAAATCCCATAATCTATAATCAAAAGTTTCGAAAGAAAGTTATCTTAGTTGATTGCGGGTTAAAAGAAAACATTCTTCGCTCTTTGTTAAAACTACCCTTACAGGTAAAACGTGTTCCTTATAATTATGACTATACTGACGAGGCATACGATGGAATAGTCTTATCGAATGGTCCAGGCGACCCATCCGATTATCAGACAACGGTTAAAGTTGCACGACAAGCTATGAAACTCGGAAAGCCCACATTTGGGATATGTCTTGGCAGCCAAATTATGGGGTTGGCTGTTGGCGCTAAAACATACAAATTAAAATATGGTCATCGAGGACACAACCAGCCTTGTTTGGAGGCTAGTACTAATCGAGGCTATATAACCAGTCAAAACCACGGTTACGCTATTGATGAAAAATCACTCCCAAAAGGCTGGTTCGTATCATTTAAAAACTTAAATGATAAATCCGTAGAAGGTATTGAGCATCACACTAAACCATTTTTCTCTGTTCAATTTCATCCGGAAGCTAGTCCTGGCCCTACTGATACAGAATGGTTATTCAAAAGATTTTACGAGTTGATATGAAATCCGCCAAGCTATTTAAAAAAGTAATTATCTTTGGCTCTGGTGGCTTACGTATCGGCCAGGCCGGCGAGTTCGATTATTCTGGTTCACAGGCAATAAAAGCCTTGAAGGAAGAAGGAATTTATACAATCCTTATAAATCCAAACATTGCTACTGTGCAAACAGACGATGACATGGCAGACAGGGTTTACTTTCAGCCACTAAATGTGCCCACCGTAACAAAGATTCTAGAACGCGAGAAACCTGATGCAGTAATGCTAAGTTTTGGTGGCCAGACCGCACTCAATCTAGGCTTACAGCTTCACGATTTAGGTATTTTCAAAAAGTTAGGCATAACAGTTCTTGGTACGCCTGTAGGGGCTATCAAAACTACTGAAGACCGAGAAATTTTCAAGAAAGCCCTAGCTGAAATTGGCACAAAGACCGCCAGGAGCATTAGTGCCTATAATCTAAAAGACTGTTTAGCGGCAGCTCAAAAGATAGGCTACCCGATAATGCTTCGCTCGGGTTTTAGTCTTGGCGGCCTGGGCTCTGGCCGAATGAATAATGAATCAGAGCTGCGTCAAAGGGTTGGTGAAGTACTGAAAGCCGTGCCACAAGTTCTGATCGAGGAATATTTAGAGGGCTGGAAGGAAATTGAGTATGAAGTAGTTCGCGATATTGATGGCAACACTATCACTGTCTGTAACATGGAAAATCTTGACCCCATGGGCATTCATACTGGGGAAAGTATTGTAGTCGCGCCTTCACAGACACTGACTAATGAGGAGTATCATCGTCTTCGGCAGATCGCCATAGAAACGATTAATCACTTAGGTATTATTGGTGAGTGCAACATACAGTATGCACTTAATCCTAAAAATGGTGATTATCGGGTCATTGAAGTTAATGCTCGACTGTCGCGCTCAAGTGCGCTGGCGTCTAAGGCCACAGGCTACCCGCTGGCATTTGTTGCATCAAAACTTATGCTGGGCAAGCGATTGCACGAATTAAAGAATTCAGTAACGGGAACAACATCAGCTTTTTATGAGCCTGCTTTAGATTATATCGCTGTCAAAATGCCACGCTGGGATTTAGCTAAACTGAAAGCAGGCGATCATCATATTGGTTCTGAAATGAAAAGCGTAGGCGAAGTTATGGCGCTTGGCAGGTCTTTTCCAGAAGCTCTACAAAAAGCTATACGAATGCTAAACATTGGTGCCCAAGGATTAAGTATCCATTCATATGATTTTACTAATCCAGACGATGAAATAAGTCGAGCCACAGATAGACGTATATTTGCAATTTATGAAGCACTGAAGCTCGGCAGGACCGTAGATGACATTTATCTACTTTCAAAAATAGATAGGTGGTTTCTTCAACATATAGATAGCATCCTAAAAACCGAGCTACGTATTAAAACCAAGCCCCTACAAAAAGATCTGCTGCTGTTAGCTAAGCAGCAAGGTTTCTCGGATAGAACAATTGGTTGGATAAAACACTTGAGTGAAAACCGAATTAGGAAAACGAGACTTACTTTAGGTGTACTCCCGGTAATCAAGCAAATTGATACGCTAGCTGGTGAGTTCGATGCTGAAACAAACTATCTTTACATGACGTATCATGGGCAATCCAATGACGTAAAACCTCTTGGCAAAAAAGCTATAGCCATAATCGGCTCTGGACCTTATTGTATTGGGTCATCAGTAGAGTTTGATTGGTGCGCCGTAAACACCGCCAAGACACTCAGTAAGCAGGGCTATAAAACAGTAATAATTAATTCCAATCCTGAGACTGTTTCTACTGATTTTGATCGTTCTGATAGACTTTATTTCGAAGAACTGACACTTGAGCGCATTCAAGATATAGCTGACTTCGAAAAAAGTAGAAGCATAGTCGTATCGGTTGGTGGCCAGATTGCGAATAATTTAGCGCTACCATTAGCGCGGGCCAAATATCCAATTTTCGGAACTGCAGCTAAGCAAATCGATAATGCAGAAGATAGACAAAAATTTTCTTCAATGTTAAATCGCTTGGGCGTTGATCAACCAGCATGGCAAGAAATAACCGATCTTAAAACAGCCAAACAGTTTGCCGTTAAACAAGGCTACCCTTTACTCATTCGACCATCGTATGTTCTTTCAGGCGGTGCTATGAATGTCGTGTGGACAGAAACAGAATTAAAACGCTACCTACAAGAAGCTGCTCGTTTATCTCCGGACCACCCAGTAGTTATCTCTCAATTCATTCAGAACGCTAAAGAACTAGAGATAGATGGAGTTGCCCAAAACGGTAACTTAGTAATTTATGCTATATCCGAGCATATCGAAAACGCCGGCGTTCATTCTGGAGATGCTACCGTAGTTTACCCAGCACAGCGACTGTATCTAGAAACGGTTCGCCGAGCTAAAAATATTGCTAGACAGGTAGTAAAAAGCCTAGATATAACTGGACCATTCAATATTCAATTTATTGCAAAAGACAACGAACTAAAGGTTATCGAGTGTAATGTTCGAGCCTCGAGGTCCTTTCCTTTTGTGTCGAAAGTGTCAGGCCACAACTTTATAGCCATCGCCACTAATGTCATGCTCGGTATAAAAAATGACACTATGTATAGAACCTTGGAACTAGACTATGTTGGTGTAAAAAGTCCTCAATTTTCATATAATCGCCTAAAAGGTGCTGATCCAGTTGCAGGAGTAGAGATGGCTTCTACCGGCGAAGTAGCTTGCTTTGGAGCTGACCTAGAGGAAGCCTTTTATATTTCGTGGCTGGCTACCGAACAACAAGTCAAGGGTAAGAGTATATTTATTAGCTTACCTGATGAACAAAAATTTAAGTTTATTGAAGAGGTAGAGCTACTTCAAGCAGATGGTTGGAAGATTTATTCAACTGAAGGTACATATAACTATTTTAAACAACGTGGCATTATTACTACAAAGCTGCACAAAATTAGTGACCGAAAAGAACCAAGTGTTTCAGCCGCAATTGAAAACAAGATTTTTGACTTAATGGTGAATGTGCCTTCACTCGCTGAAGCTAACGGCGATGGCTACACAATTCGTCGACTGGCTATTGATAATCACACCCCGCTTCTGACAAACGCAGAAACAGGCAGACTACTATTACGATGTTTATCAGACCCCAACTTAAAGGATATGCAGCCTAAATATTGGCGAGAATATGTTTCAACCGAAGCTACTTAGGCTAGACTTAGCTTCTAAGTACTTTACTTGAAAGCAGCATTAAATTAATAAAGTTAAAAATTCTATCTGCTAACATTACTAGGATGGAATTAGTTGTTAAGCCCGGTAAATATATAGTGGCGGTCAGCGGTGGCGTTGATTCAGTCGTATTGCTAGACATCCTAAGTAAACTGCCACAACTTAATTTAGTAATAGCTCACTTTGATCATGGAATTCGAACCGATTCAGTCAGAGATAATAAGTTCGTTGAAGAATTAGCGCGTCAATATGGCCTAGAGTTTTTTGCAGAAGCTGGTCAACTAGGCTCCAAAGCGAGCGAAGCCATGGCTCGCGAAAAGCGCTATGCATTTTTGAGAAAGATAAAACAGCGATCAGCCGCCGATGCAATTGTAACTGCCCATCACCAAGACGATATAATAGAAACGGTAATCATAAATTTACTTCGTGGTACCGGCCGGCGAGGCCTCAGTTCTCTACAGTCAACGGACGACATTATTCGTCCTCTTTTACATGTACCTAAATCTGAAATCTTGCATTATGCTAATGAGCATCATCTAAAATGGCGTGAGGATAATACGAATAAGGATGAAAAATATTTCCGTAATTATATTCGTCATCAAATCGTACCTAAATTATCGACTGCCAAGCGAGATGAGCTACTACAAATTATTAATAAAGCCGGTAGTTCCAACCAGGTAATTGATAAGGCCGTACGTCAGGCCTTGATGGGACAGGTCACGGACAGCGAACTGAGTCGTTCTTGGTTTATTGGCTTGCCGCATACGGTGGCAAAAGAAATTATGGCCAGCTGGCTTTTGGAGAACCATATTGAATTAGACAAGCGACGTATTGAGCAATTAGTTTTAGCAGCCAAAACTTTACCAGCCAGCAAGCAACGAGATATCGATAACAATCACATCTTAAAAATAGGGAAAGATAAGTTGGCACTCGTCTTACGCGAGCGCTAGCCAAAGTCAGATTTAGTCTGTATAATAGGTCTTTATATGGATAAGAAACCTTTTCGCCCCAATCAACAACGTGGTTCTAAAAGTAATCGTAGTCTCAAAAATGCTGGCTTTATAGCGCTTATCATTCTCTTTGCACTTGTTATTTTTGCAGCCTACAATCAGCCGACCAGTCTTAAGACTATTCCGCTCACCCAGGCACTTACAGAATCAAACGATGGGCAGTATCAAAAAATTGTCGTCAATGGCAACGAACTTGATATTACTAAAAAGGGCGGCTCCACGGCAACGCTTAAGAGTTATTCTGACCCTAATGCCAGCCTCAAATCGGAAGGCTTTAATTTTTCCAAAGTTGTCGTCTCGTACAAGTCCCAGTCTAGTGGTGGCTCATCAGCATTGTCATTAGGGCTAGAATACATTTTGCCGGTAATTATTATTGGCGGGCTATTCTTCTTTATGCTACGTAGTGCTCAAGGTCAGGGTAATCAAGCATTAAGCTTCGGTAAAAGCCGAGCCCGACTATATGGGAACGAGAAGGACAAAGTTAATTTTAAAGATATTGCCGGTGCAGCTGAGTCCAAGCAGGACCTTGAAGAAGTTGTTGAATTTTTGAAATTTCCCAAGAAGTTTGCCAGTCTTGGGGCGCGTATTCCAAAAGGCGTATTGCTTGTTGGCCCCCCTGGTACTGGTAAAACAATGCTAGCCCGTGCGGTAGCCGGCGAAGCCAACGTACCATTCTTTAGTATCTCTGGTTCAGAGTTTGTCGAGATGTTTGTCGGAGTCGGTGCTAGCCGCGTCCGCGACCTTTTCGCCAAAGCCAAAAAGAACGCACCTTGCATAATTTTTGTTGATGAGATTGACGCTGTTGGCCGTCGTCGTGGTAGCGGTATGGGTGGTGGACATGACGAACGAGAGCAGACGCTTAACCAGATTCTAGTTGAGATGGACGGTTTTGAACAGGGCCAGAACGTTATCGTTGTAGCGGCTACTAACCGTGCCGATGTCCTTGATCCAGCACTTCTTCGCCCTGGCCGATTCGATCGCCGTGTCAATATTAGTTTGCCAGACCGTAAAGACCGCGAAGCAATTTTAAAGATTCATTTTGCCAAAAAGCCACTGGCAAAGACTGTCGATTTAGACTCCTTGGCTGCTAAAACTGCCGGCAGCTCGGGTGCTGATCTGGCCAATATCACTAATGAAGCCGCTATTGTAGCCGCTCGCACCAATCACTCACAAATCAGCCAAGAAGATGTAACTGAAGCCTTTGAAAAAGTTGCTATTGGTCCTGAGCGTAAGAGTAAAGTCATGAGTGATAAAGAAAAAGAGCTGACTGCGTACCATGAGTCTGGTCATGCTGTTGTTGGTCATGTCCTACCCGATAGTGATCCAGTACATAAAGTTACGATTATTCCCCGTGGCGGCACGGGTGGAGTCACTTGGTTTATCCCACCGGAAGACAAAAGCTATCACTCAATCCTCGAATACAAGGACATTCTGGCTCAGATGCTGGGTGGTCGTGTAGCCGAAGAAGTTATCTATGGTCACGATCGCGTGACTACAGGGGCCGGCAATGATCTTCAAAAAGCTGCCGAGCTCGCTCGTGACATGGTAGTGAACCAAGGCATGGGTAAGAAACTTCGAGACCAGGTTTTTCATAGCGACGAAGGCATTATGATGGAGCGTATCATGCACGAGCGTGAATACTCCGATGAGACTGCCAAGGTAATTGATGATGAAGTCGAGAGTCTTATCACTGAAGCTGCCAATCGCGCCCGTGAAGTCATTAAAGCCAACCGCGCCAAGTTAGACGTACTCAAAGCGCGTTTACTTGAAAAAGAAACTATTGATGCTGCCGAGGTTAAGGAGCTACTAAGAGGCTCCACTATGCCAAAGACTGCTGCTCTATACTAAAAACGCGCAAGCTACCCCCTGTATTTTGCTAGCTAAAAATGCAACAATAGTAGAGGTTATGCTCTGAGGAGCTCGGCCATAATTATGGATCCAGCAACTAATCAATCACACCACACGGACGCTGAAGGCGTTGTCCTGCTACTGCAGGTGCCACGTACCAACGATAAGAAGGAACTGGCAGCTGAACAGATGTTTGCTAGTCTTCACGGTCTGTTGACGATGCCAGCCAAGGGTTTGTTCAAACCAGCCCAACGAGAACGTGTAAGTTTCGAAATTGCTGTGCTCAAAAAACGCATCGGCTTTTATGTGTGGGTACCTCATTACCTCAAAAGCTTTGTAGAAGAACAAGTTTACGCTCAATACCCAACAGTACATATTTCAGAAATAGATGACTTTACTATGAGTCAAGAGCAAACCTTTGCAACAGTGCTTTCAACTGAACTTAAATTGATTAATACCGACGCCTTGCCAATTAAAACGTTTCAAAGTTTTGAAGTTGATCCCTTGGCAGCTATTACGGCAACTCTGGCAAAATTTGGTGATGACGAAGAAGCCTGGATTCAGATGCTCCTCCGACCCGCGCCGAGTAATTGGCACAAGAAAAGTGAGCATTATATCGCAGGCCAACGTGGTACCGGCGGCGGAGGGTTTATGACGCTTTTGTCTCAGCCGAGCCAAAAGCCAGAAGTTGCCAAGCTGACTGACTATGAGCAAACCCGGGTCAGTGCCGCTGAGGAGAAGAGTCAAAAATTAGCTTTTGAGATAGTTATGCGGATTGTTTACCGCGGTAATATTCCCGAACCAACCGCCAAACTACGTCTACAATCTATCATTGCCAGCTACAAGCAATTTAACACTACCTATCTCAACGGGTTTGTGCAAAAACGCGTGGCTAGAGATGCGCATCTTGAAGCTATGTACCGTGCCAGGGCTTTTGGAAAGCAAAGTTACATGTGCAACATCGAAGAAGTTGCGACGCTGTATCACTTGCCACACACTAACGTTGAAACACCATACATCTTGTGGGCCATTGCTCAAACAGCTGAACCGCCGGCCAATTTACCGATCGTCGGTGATACACCCGATAAAGATGTTAGTCCAGTGGCGGCCACTAACTTTCGTGGCCACAACACAATGTTTGGCTTACCGCGTGTTGATCGTGGCCGACATCTCTATATTATCGGACAGACTGGTACTGGTAAGTCTGGCATGCTCGAACTGCTGACAATCTCCGACATTTATAGCCCTCACGGCTTTGCGGTGGTTGATCCGCACGGTGATTATGCTCAAGGCGTCATCCGTCGGATTCCCGCCGAACGAGCTAAGGACGTTATATACTTTAATCCTGCTGACGCTGATTATCCTATGGGTTTTAACCCCCTAGAAGTTTACGACCCAAAGCTTAAGACTCACACTTGCTCAGAACTAATTGGTGTCCTAAAGCGAATGTTTGAAAGTTGGGGTCCTCGGCTTGAATATATTTTGCGTTACAGTATTTTAGCATTGCTGGACTATCCAGATGCTACCATGCTTGATATTACTCGTATCTTAACTGATAAAAAGTTTCGAGCTGGTGTACTGAAGCACGTTGAAGATCCTGTGGTACGTAATTTTTGGTCAGTTGAATTTGCGAGCTGGAATGACAAGTTCGCCGCTGAGGCAGTTGCGCCAGTACTTAATAAGGTCGGCGCCTTTACGGCCAACCCGCTCGTTCGTAACATAATCGGTCAACCAAAGAGCAGCTTTAATATTCGTCAAATTATGGATGAGCACAAAATTCTAATCGTTAATTTGTCGCGCGGCCTTGTCGGCGAAGACAACGCTGCTTTACTTGGCGCTCTCCTTGTTACTAAAGTTCAGATGGCAGCTATGAGTCGTGCCGATATTTCAGCTGATGAGCGTATACCGTTTTATCTCTATGTCGATGAATTCCAAAACTTTGCGACTGACAGTTTTGCGACAATTTTGAGCGAAGCCCGTAAGTATGGTCTTAATCTTACGGTGGCCAACCAATATATTGCTCAAATGTTACCCGAAGTTCGTGATGCAGTCTTCGGTAATGTTGGCTCGGTAATTAGCTTTCGTACAAGCGCGGACGATGCACGTGCCATGTTGAAATACTTTGAGCCTAAGTTCGAAGAGCACGATCTTGTACATATGCATAATCGTCACTTTGTAATTAGTATGACAATTGAGGGAGAGAAGGTACAAGCGTTCTCGGCTATTACCTTAAATCTTCCACCCCAAGGCGAAGATAATAGCCAGGCAATTATTGAAAATAGTCGTGCTCAATATGCCACAAGCCGTCTGCAGGTAGAGAGGTACGTAAATGAGCGATATCTTAATCCGGCAGAAGCGGCAACCGTAGCGTATGTAGCCTCTAAATCACCGCCGACACCTCAGTCAAGACCAGCAGTTAGCACGCGACCGCCAAGCATTGCCCACACTGCTGTAAATGACGTGTTAGGCAATGATGCGCCTATGACATATTCGGGAGAGCCTCAATCACCTAAACGAAAGCGTACCCGGCGTAAGCACAAAAGTACCACAGTTTCTTTGGGTGATGCACCAAAAACTCCACTTAGAGAGCCAGCGCGTAGCAATGAACATACTATTAACTTGCGCTAATTAACTTTTTTTGGCATACCCAGCTAAACTACTCAAGATATTATCGGTTACCGTATCAGGCGAGTCTTGACCATCAATTTCAACAAGCATGCCCCGATTTCGATAGAAATCGATAACTGGAACGGTTTTTTTATAAAACTCATCAAGACGAATTAATAGGCTATGCGCCGCATCATCTTTGCGTATCCCGCGGTCTTTTTGAATGTGGGCTATTTGCCAACGCGCTCCGACTATTGCTTCATCGAGCTTCAAGTAAACCGCAACGCGCAGAGGATGATTCGCTGCTGCTGTTACCTCAAGAACACTTGCTTCTTCCCCCTGCCATCTGCCAACTGAACTTAAAATTAGAGGCTTATCTTTAAACTCTTCTCGACTTAGATAAGGCAATACAATCGACACATAATCATCACTTGGAATGAGCTTACCTGTGGTCATGAGCTGCTTGATTCGTTCTGACATATGATCACTTCGCAGAATATCACCGCCCCCAAGTAATGGAGCATGAAATATCTCTGCTAACTTTTTACCCTGTGTATCTTTGCCGGCAAACGGCATACCGAAGATGTTAATTGAACCCGTCCCCAGCCATCTGGCTACGAGTTTAGTATTCTCGATATTATGGTTTCTCATGATTAGGATGCATTATAACCACTATCGTAGCCATACCGCAAGTAAACTACTAAACTAGCACTCTTGACATGTGAGTGCTAGGCCGCTACACTAGCACTATAGGCATGGAAGTGCCATATAGATTGCGTTAAGGATACTATGACAGACAGACAAAAGCAGATTCTCAGTGCTATCGTCGAGCAATATGCCGAGGTAGCCAGTCCCGTGGGCAGCAGCTTGCTGGCCAAAGTTTTTGGTGTTAGTAGTGCAACTATTCGTGCCGAAATGGCTGATCTAGAGCACAAAGGCTATATAACACAACCTCATACTAGTGCCGGTCGAGTGCCTACCGATAAAGGGTATCGACTATATGTTAATAACTTAGCCAGCGAGCAAGTCCCAAGTACGGAAAATCATGCTGAACGTGCTCTCAGTGCCCGTGTTTCTGGTGGTGGTTTACCTGAGCGCACTATTCGAAATGCAGTTGAAACACTAGCAGAACTTACACATAACCTTGGATTGGCTACTATTGGTCCACAACTCTACATGAGTGGCTTATCTAATCTGTTTGGTCAACCAGAATTTATCAATGGTGCGCAAGTCCAGCAAGTTGCGAGGCTGCTGGACAACCTTGAGCCATGGCTTTATGAAGCCGCTCCTAATGAGCCATTGAATGTTTATATTGGACAGGAAAATCCTATAGGCCGAAGTGCTGGTTGCAGTCTTATTATTAGCCGTTTTCGAAGTTCATATTCTGACCAAAGTTATGTAGGTGTCCTTGGGCCCACACGTCAAAGCTACCGCGATGTTATGCAGCTTGTCCGCCATACCGGCGAAACGCTTCAGGAGGCATTATATGAGTAAAACCCCGGCACCTAAAACCCCCAAAGTTACCAATTCAGCTCTAGAGCAACAAATTGGAGAGCTTACCGAAGCGTTGCAACGTGAACGAGCTGATACTATTAACGTTCGTCGTCGTTCCGAGGAAGAGCGTGTCGCTATGGGGACATACTACAAAGTTATGGTCGTGCGTGAACTGCTTCCGGCAATTGATAACTTGGAACGAGCTTTGAAACATACCCCAAAAGACTTAGCCGACAATGATTATGTCAAAGGTGTGCATGGTGTAGCGAGGCAGTTCGATAAAATATTAGGTGATCTTGGCGTGGAGCGCATTAAAACCATTGGTGAAACATTTGACCCAAAATATCATGAAGCAGTTAGCATGGAAGAGAGTGATGGTGCACATGAGGTTGTCAGTGAGGAATTACAGGCTGGCTATAAGCTTGGTGATGAAGTTATCCGACATGCGATGGTTAAAGTGAAGATGGAGAAAAAATGAGCGAACGTTACAGATTGTTTAAAATTGAGCCCTTAACTGTCAGTGATGTTGATAAATTAGTGCTTGGCGATCCGGTATCGTTAGAGCCTCAACCGCTAACAGATGTTGATAAGTGGGCAGAACTGGAAGCCGATCATTTAAGAGAGCGCGACGGGTTTGAAGCACAGAACATGTTAGACACTAATTAGGAAGGAGAAAATTATGGCGAAGATAATAGGAATAGACTTAGGAACAACTAACAGCGCAATGGCAGTAATGCAATCTGGTAAACCAGAAATTATTGCTAATAGTGAAGGCGCACGAACAACACCAAGTGTAGTAGCTGTTAATAAGAACGGCGAACGTCTAGTGGGTCAAGTGGCTCGGCGTCAACAAGTTACGAATTCAAAAAACACTATTTATGAAGTTAAGCGATTAATTGGTCGGCGCTTCGAGGACAAAGAAGTTCAACGAGATATTAAACTCATGGGCTATGAAATAGTTAAAAGTGGTCAAGGCGTGAAGGTGAAGATGGGTGATAAGGAATATAGCCCAGAAGAAGTTAGCGCCATGATACTTGGTAAGCTTAAAGCTGACGCCGAGGCCTTTCTAGGTGACAAGGTCAGCGAAGCGGTTATTACTGTGCCCGCCTACTTCGATGACTCTCAGCGTCAAGCTACAAAAGATGCTGGTAAAATCGCTGGACTGGAAGTTAAGCGCATTATTAATGAGCCAACTGCAGCAGCTTTGGCCTATGGCCTTGATAAGAAAAAGACTGACGAGAAAATAGCTGTCTACGATCTTGGTGGTGGCACATTTGATGTCTCTATTTTGGAACTTGGTGATGGCGTGTTTGAAGTTAAGTCGACTAATGGCGATACACATTTAGGTGGTGCCGATTTCGACCGAATAATAGTTAATTACTTAGCTGATGAATTCAAAAAGGAAAGTGGCATTGATATAAGTGACGACAAAGCTGCAATGCAACGTCTACGAGATGAGGCCGAAAAAGCCAAGATCGAACTTAGTACAGCACAAGAAGTAGATATTAACTTGCCGTTTTTGACGGCTGATGCTGAAGGGCCGAAGCACTTTGAACACAAACTTACTCGTGCAAAACTCGAAAATCTTGTCGCTGACTTAATCGATAAAACGGCTGAGCCATGCGAAAAAGCTTTAAAAGACGCTGGTCTAAAGGCTAGTGATATCAATGCTGTAGTTTTGGTCGGTGGTATGACCCGTATGCCAGCTGTCCAGGAAAAAGTAAAGAAAATCTTTGGTAAAGATCCGATGAAGGGCGTTAACCCAGACGAGGTTGTGGCCGTTGGTGCTGCCATCCAAGGTGGAGTCTTACAAGGAGATGTCAAGGATGTCCTTTTGCTCGACGTTACACCTCTAAGTCTCGGTATCGAGACTATGGGCGGTGTCATGACCAAGCTTATTGAACGTAATACTACCGTTCCAACCAGTAAGAGCGAAGTCTTCTCCACAGCAGCTGACAATCAACCACAAGTTGAGGTGCATGTCTTGCAAGGTGAGCGCGGTGTGGTTGAAGGCAATAAATCACTTGGACGATTTGTGCTTGACGGCATTCCGCCAGCACCACGTGGCGTACCTCAAATTGAAGTAACATTTAATATCGATGCCAATGGCATCTTGAATGTTACGGCCAAGGACAAGGGCTCCGGTAAAGAGCAAAACATCACTATCCAGGGTTCTGGTAGTCTTGATAAAGAAGAAGTTGAAAAGATGGCTAAAGAAGCCGAAGCTCATGCCGATGAAGATAAGCAAAAGCGAGAGGCAATTGAGGCTCACAATGCACTAGATAATGCTGTGTATGCAGCCGAGAAGCTGAAGAAGGAAAATGGTGATAAGTTAAGTGATGACGACAAAAAGACTTTAGATGAAGCTGTTGAGACTGCTAAAAAAGTAGCTGGTGACGAGAAGGCTGATAAGGACGCGCTAGAAGCTGCCGCTAAAGAACTTAGCGACAAGTTGATGCCGATTGGTGCCAAAATGTACGAGCAAGCCGCAAAGGATGAAAAATCAACTGAAGATCCTGAAAAATCCGATGATAATGATAAGAAATCTGACAAAGACAAGGATGAGCCCGTTGAAGGTGAAGTTGTCGACGACAAAGGTGAGAAATAGGCAAACTGTTAAGGGCATGATCAATAATATATGGATAACCTTAATCTTATTGAATTGACTTTGACATGCAACAGCTGGCAGGAAGCTCAGAAAATTTCTGATATCCTTCTCGAGAAAAAGCTTATCGGATCTGTAGAGTTTGTGGAAATTAAACCTAAATATTGGCGCCAACGTCAGTTGGATGAGGCTCATAACATATGCTTAATTATGCAAAGTTTGAATGAATATTTTGATACAATCGAGGCAGAAGTGAAAGAAATATATACCAATAAAATGCCAATCTTATATGCAACTACAATGACTCAGAATTCAAAAGATGCAGTCGATTTACTTCTGGATAAGGTGCGATAAAATTATGTCTGAAAATTCACCAGCGGTGGAAATATCCGATGAAGACGTTGAAAACATCTTCAAAACGGGAGAACCCGAAACGAGGGTGGCAGTTGCATGGACAAGTATCATGGATTTCTCATATGGAGCAACCAATCCAAATGATGAAGCCAGTTTATTTCCTGGACGTTTAGATCTGAAAACCAGATTCGGCAAAAGTAAGTTTCAACTAGGGTATAACCGGAAATGGATCACAGGCTCAATTTCGGAGCACGAATTAAAGCTTGTCCATCGTGATTCCTCTAATAACCTCATAGAAGCGTTTAGTTTTATGCCTGCTCTAGACGGTGACACTTCCATAACTCATGTGCCTGCGATTGGTGATGAGCAACTTGATTCTCTACCTGCAGCCAGTGACGGACGACTTGACCCTCTTCAGGCTACAGAACGCCTGGCAGATATACTAGAATTTATTCACAGCGAACTACAGCTCGGTAATATAACGATCAAGAGTTAGAATTATGGCAAATAAAAGAGATTATTATGAAGTTTTAGGAGTTGACAAAAACGCCAGTCCAGATGAAATTAAAAAATCATTTCGACGGTTAGCTGTTGAGCATCATCCTGATCGCGGTGGTCAAGAAGAAAAATTTAAAGAAATTAATGAAGCATATGAAGTGCTAAAAGATGAAAGTAAACGAAAACGCTACGATCAATTTGGTCATGCCGGCGTTGGTAGTAGCGCTTCTAGCGATGGCGGAAACCCATTTGGCGGCGGCTTTGGTGGAGGTGCTCAAAGTGTAAACTTCGATTTTGGTGATC
>DATKHF010000029.1:0-12921 GCA_035510355.1 Saccharimonadales bacterium (SeqCode)
TGCGAAGCCATACATGACGAGGTGGCCGAGTAGTCAGTTGTAACACCACTATAAGAGCTAAAAGTCCCCGGATGTATTGGTACATTGAGGCACCTGAGGCAAGCCAAAAATCGGGATTTTGTGGAAATAAGAATGTGCCAATAGACAGGATAATCAAGGCAAACAATGCAAGAATCAGTAACAGCTTCCCCATGCAAACCCTCCATATTACTTATCGTCTTATGGATTATAGAGATAGAAGCACTTGGAGTATGTAAGAATTGTTACTAGTAAAATAATTTTTGTGACAGGTCAAAATTATGGAACTTATCTACTAGGCTTTAGCGAGATTACTAGGCTTTCATAGCCTGGATATATGCCAACTTTTCTAAAACTGCGTTTTTTAATTTCTAAAGTACCATCCAATTTAATAAGACTTTTTAAAATAGTCTTAATCTCAAGCTTAGCAAGTACTGAGCCCATACAAAAATGCGCCCCTACACCAAACCATAGGCCTTTAACTTCAGGGTTTTGTTCTCTTTCTATATCAAATATATTTGCATTCTGCGTATAGCGTGAGTCGTGCAATATGTTATAAAGCAGAACAATCACACGACGACCTTTCTTGAATTTATAACCAGAAATACTGGCAGTCTCTTTAACTCCATGAAGGAGTATTGGTCCAGGAGTTATATACCTTAAGCCTTCATCGATTGCAGATTCTAAAAGCTCTGGTTTATTTACTAATAGGTCAAATGATCCTGTATCGATTAGCAATGCTACCAAACGAGGAAATGACGATGATACAGTAACTGTTCCAGCTATTAGAAACATAGTTATAAAACCATAAGTTTTCTCATCGGAGTAGCCGAGAGCTTTAAGCTGGTTTATAAGAGAATTTTTGCTCAATTTTGGATTGTCGTAATATTTCTTAGCAATAACTTTTAGTTCTTTTACGCATTTTTCACCTTTTAATTTATTAGCTTTGGAATAAGTCTTATATTTAAGGTCAACTAGACCCATTGCTTCAGTAACGAGATTACTGATTTTTAATAATTCTTTTTCATTAGTGTCACTAACGCCAAGAAGTTTAGACGTAACTTTACTCGTGCATATTCGTATATATCTAGCAACATCGACTTCTTGGCCTTTATTCAAATCAGCACATAATTTATCGGTCAATTCTTTTAGCTCCTGACCTACTACTTGAGTTAAAGATTCCTCTTTAAAATTAGCTAGTAAAGCAAACTTAACTCGATCGTGCTCCTCTCCCTCCATACTAAGCAACGTTGGGATATCTCCCCAAAGCTCAGATATTAATGTACCTAGCCCGCCAGCTTCGTTAAAACTAAAGTGATCTGTGTCTCTTAATATGGTCTTCGTTAATTCTGGATCGTTAATAAAATAGCCTAATTTTGGTATGTAAAACGCTTTCCCGAAATGCCGAAAAGTACGTCCTGCAATATAGTTTGAAGGACGTAGGGCTAGAAACGCTCTCTTCTCATTAAACTTAGCTTTTAACTGCATCTGGGATCAATATAACATATCTTAAGATATAATTAGCGGTGATGAACCCAGCAGTAAAGACTATCAGATTTACAGCGTATGCTGGGTTATTTTTTTATAGCCTTTGGATAGTAAGTTACGTTTTTAATCCTCATCTCTCATATACACAATCTTACGTAAGTGAGTTAGATGTAGGCGGACAACCCTATGTCTGGTTATTTAGAATTGGTAACTTCTTAGGTTCGTCACTTTTATTTACAGCTTTTTATTTATTTCTTATAAGGACAAAAAGTAGAGCAATCTCAAACGAAAAAATTCTTATACTCAAAATATTATGCTTAGGAACCGGCGCAGCTATATTGAATTCATTTTTCCCGATGGATTGTAGCGCAAGCCAATCAAAAGTTTGTTTTGAGCAACAACAAAAATACACATTCGGACCTAGCCAATGGGTCCACCTAGTAACAAGTATAATTATGTTTGGTGGTTTAATTTTCGTTCAATATTACAGTACTTTTAATATTATTAAGTCTTCGGCTAGTAAATTATGGTACAGAATTTCATTATCAAGTTTTCTATTACAAGCACTTCTAAATATTGTTCTGATAGTAGTATCTTTTACTGGCTATGGGCCAATAGGTCTACTGCAAAGACTTTCACTACTATGCTTTGAACTTTGGTTTATTTTCATTTTGTTTAACAAGAGAATAAAGCTGCTGTCTGAATAGATTATTGTAATTATTGGGGTGTAAATACTCTTGTTGGATCACTATGATAAGTATTTAGCCAGAATGATTGTGTTAATCAAACTAAGCCAGAAACAGACTATGGCTAGTCTCATAAAGAATTTGCGGTCTTCGCCATGATTACGTGAGTTGATAACACGTGTGGCCGCGTAAGTGAAAAAGCCAATTGGTGGCAAAATCCATGTAAATGTATTAGACCAAAATAACAGCTTAAGCCACTTAATGCTTTGGTTTGTTTTTCTTATATAGTGAAGTCCGTAAAAACCTCCGAGTGCATACGAAATCCACATAACTATATATGCGTATATAAAGAAGTGATACTTTAAACTAATTAACACCACGACGATACCCCATATCAGACCAGACCTGATACCTATAATGGCGCCCTGAACTCTTGGAGATCTTTGCATGATCTAATTATACAAAATAATTAGCGAACTACTTGACTTCCTTGAGCGTGAACCTCATGAAATCCAGAACCTCATCGCCAGCATCCATAGTCAAACCCATACGCCAGTTTTCCGCTTTTTCAATTAGATCTTTCCGCTCGGGATAATTTTCTTTAGCCCATTTAGATGAAGTAGGTTTGGAATCGGAGCCGTCGTTCTTGGCACGATAAAGTTTGCGGCACATGGTGAGTACTGAATAAGCCTGCATTAGATCAATGCTCCAGTGTTTCCCGTCACCAAACGGTTCAGGGGAATCTAGCTTTTTCTTCCATTTATTATGCAAGTCCTTGCTTGAGACCTTCCGTACATCCTCCATTTTTATGGGTGGAATCAACGACTTAGGCTCAGGGCCTAGCAGTGCGATGCCGTACTCACGAAGCGCATAGACATCGACAAGCCAGTTGTCGTCATAGATCAGGTCCGGGTCCCACAGTTCGCCGGCGTTGAAACATGGTTGGGGTATTTTGGGCGGTCTGCTGTCGCCGAGCAGATTTTGCAATAAATAAGGCACCTCTATCCGTTTCTTCCATTCCGGGTATAGTTTTTCCGCTTCAGCGTGTATTGCCTTTATCTTTTCCCTCTGGCTACCAGACAACGGTTTCTTCAAAACTACTATAAAATCGAGGTCGCTCGTGGATTTATCAAAACCACCGTAGGTCAAAGAACCGGTCAGATAAAATCCCGCCATCTGAGTACCGAAAATCTTTTTCAGCTCTTTGGTAAACAGTGCCGCTATTACATTGATATCTTTATAGGGTGTAAGGTTTCTCATACTCTAAATGCCGGAGGTCAAGCGGCTAAGGACTGTTCTTGATGGGTCTCAGCAGTGATGGAAGACATGGGCAATACTATACTATAATCCAAAGTAATTTACAAAGTGGTTCAAAGTCCAGGAGTTTAAATAATCTCAAATAGAGATCTAATGCTTATATCTATAGCTCCCGGTAAATCATATAATTACGTAAGTTTGTGTTTGGGCTAAACGGTCTATCCAGGTCAGACAATTTAAAGCCAACCCTTTCATAAAAATCCAATGCTGTTTGCCTAGAGTCTGCCCACAAGATTTCTTTTTCTGAATTTATGGCAGTATTCAGAACGTGATCAATTATCAGTCTCCCTAAACCCAGTCCTTGTTTATCATGTTCTACGGCTATGGCCCAAAACTTATAACCCTTAGAGTCTGGGAATAAAGGACAGTTTAGGGATCCTGAACTACCGACTGCAAATACTGTACCTTCAGGTGATGTAACTGCAAAATGACTGGCATCTGGCAATGCATCATACTCTGAGACAGTATTTTTCCACCCAAGCACTTCCCGTCTAAGCGAATACGTAAGTTCTTGGTTAACACTTGAAACTCTCACAATTGCCTAATTATATATGATTGCACAATCTATCAAATTGCTTATGTTTGGAGGGCCCAGTGGGACTCGAACCCACGACACCCTGCTTAAAAGGCAGGTGCTCTAACCGGCTGAGCTATGGGCCCACTTTTAGCGCGTCATGAATCGCCAGTGGAATAACTCCTTACATTATCCGTTTTTCAGCCTAAAAGTCAATCAGCTGTCGTGCTTTTTATGCTTGCCCCCGGAAGTTTTCGGACGATGGAACCATAACATAGACAAACAGGCCAGAGCGCTTAGTCCGACTACCAGGCCTTGGTAGTTAGTCAGCTGGGTCCAAAGCGTGTTATTGATGATATTGTTGGCGGCAGTTGTGGGCAGTAGCGGCACAACTAGTAGTGCACCGACCAGGCCGACACCTATAGCCGGCAGTATATTGAGGGTTTTGCGGGACTTGCCTTTAATTGTATATGCCATGAGGGCTGTGGTGACTACTACTGGAAACAGTAGCAGTATTAACCTCCAGGTGCTGTTGGCAGGGTGGAGCGTGGCGGTAGCGTGGGACGAAGATAACAGGCGTGTTAACGAATTGGTGTCGGTGGTTACAAACTGATTTAAGACACTACCCAGACACAGGCTGAGGAAAACTAATGAAGCATTTACTCTCAGGACAACAATAAGGGCAATTGGCAGAATTACAATAAGGGCCAGCGCAACAGCTGATGTCATATTCTCATAATACCATGAGCGTTATGGGAGCTTTTTAAGATAATCTCTTAGGCACCGACTTTGTCTTTTTTGCGGTGCCTGGTTCTGGCGGCTTGTTCAACGTATTCTATAACCTTTTCGGCAATATTACAGTCAGTCACCTTTTCGATGGCAAAACCGGGACTGGCATTGACTTCAAGCACCAAAGGACCGCGCTCACTGCGCATCATATCGACTCCGGCGATGCTGAGTCCCATAGCTTTAGCCGCTTTCTGAGCCGTTCGGCGTTCTTCAGCCGTTAGCTTAACATTTATGCCCTCACCACCTTGGTGTAAATTAGAACGGAAATCGTCATCCAGGCTTTGGCGAACCATGCTGGCAACTACTTTACCGTTTACCACGAAGGCCCTGATGTCTACACCGGCACTTTCTTCAATAAATTCCTGGACGAGAAAGTTCACTTCTTCAACGTAAAAGGCCTGCATCACAGCTAGAGCGGCCTTGCGTGTTTCGGCAAGCACTACACCATTGCCATGGGTACCCCTGGCTACTTTGATGATAACCGGTGCACCGCCCACCTGCTCCAAGACACCGTCAAAGTCGGCAGTTTCCCGCGCAAACACCGTTTTTGGTATGCCTACTCCGGCCTTGGATAGCAGCTGCATGCTGCGCAGTTTATCCCTGGAGCGAACAATTGCGATCGAACTGGTAGCCGTGAAGACATTCTGCATCTCGAATTGCCGAACGATCGATGAGCCGTATTTTGTCAGGCTCTCAGCGATTCGCGGGATAATTGCGTCGACGTGACGTACTTCTTCTCCCTTGTAGTGCACGACAGGGTTGCCGCGTTCCAGCGTTACGTAACACTTGGCATAATTGATAACGCGTACTTCGTGACCGTGGGCCTGCGCCTCTTCTTTCAGACGTACAGTCGAGTAGTTGTTGCTGCCTTTCGATAAGATAATGATGCGCATTTCTAGTCCTCGCTTCCCTTTTTGGTTAAGCTGTTCTCCCTGTATATCTTCCGAAGTAGATGTCGATCGACGCTGGTTTTTGACACGTCGACTAGAAAACGAGATTTCACCAACTCACGCCCGATAAGTACTGGCATTATATTATCGGTGCGATCAGCTAGAGTGAACGATGCCCAGAAGCTTTTCGATCCAAGCTTGACGCGTAGTTTGATTTTATACCTTATTGCACTGTGGCCAAAAGAATTTTTTACTGCCACTAATTCGTAGTCAGTAAATTCCATGGAGTAAACCGTTGGCGCACAGGGGTGTCCCAGTAACTCGGCCTGCAGGACTGTCTTGTCCCCCCGTTTGACCTTTACAGCTTTAACGCAGTGAATAGCCGAGTGATAAGCGCCGGTATCTATTTTGGCCGGTACTTGGACGTTCAGATCAATAAAATTAAGCTGTTCGCTCCGGCCGATAATTGTTGGTGAATCTGACATAAATATATAACGTGGGAATTACGTTTGATCTATTATTTTAACATATTTACTAAAAATTACTATACTGTAGTCATTTTCGGTCACTGCTGAGCGTGATGTACGCGGGTATAGACAAGGTAGATAACTATTGCCACTACCAATAGTATGATTATTAGTAAGGGTATAAAGCCGGATTCGTTCAGTTGGCGGCGTGACATTCGACTTCCATTATTAATCGATCGGCATCGTAGTGCAAGCAGTTTATGCTTATCTGATAATTATATTGCTTTAATATTATGTTTATGTTATAATTAACACATGCGTAGTCGGTCATCCGAATCTGTACAAAATACCTTATCAGCTCTCCCCTATGCCATCGCAGCAGGCGGTATTGGTACTGCTTTATATCTATTAAGACAAAACCGTGAGTTAAGACGCAGCAATGAAGAACTGGCTCAAGATCAACAGAATTTAAGACGAAGACATGATGATATGGAAAAAGAGATCGTACTGGACCCAAAAACTCGCCTATTGCATAGCGAAGCCTTCAAAGCTGAGGTGGCAGGACGGGCTAAACGGGCAGCGAACATTGGCAAAACGAGCGCTCTGGTTTTTGGTGATCTTGATAACTTTCAAGCATTAAACCATCTACTTGGCAATACAGAAGTTGATACCGTGGCTCTTAAACCGGCGGCAAAAGCTATCGAAGGGGCGGTACGTCAGAAAGACCTTATCGGCGGCATAGTAGGCCGCCACGGTGGCGAAGAGTTCGTTGGATATCTCGAAGGGGCAGATGCCGCTGGAGCTCGTATTGCCTGCGAAAGAATTCAAACCGATGTGAATGCTATTCAGCCCATACCTGGACAGCCGCTGGGTATAACTTTGGCGTATACGACTTTTCAACTTACACCGGAATTAGGCATTGAAGGAGTGGAGTCAATTATTGGAAGTCTTGATAAGCAAGTCGAGGCTTTTAAGCATACGGCCGTGGCAGATGCTAAAAATCAGATCTTTGCTGTCGAGCCAATTGTGGTTGGCAGCTAGCGTTCAAAAAAACTCTTTTTGTCATCCTGCGAAAAGTCAGTTAGTAGCTCTTTTTGGTGTTTTGTAAGCTTAGTAGGAGTATCTACGATAACAGTAACAATGTGAGGCCCGCGGCTACCGCCTTTAAGGTGTGGGACGCCATGATTGGATAGTTTGAAGTCGGAACCTGACTGAGTGCCGGCTGGTATTTTCATGCGGACCGGGCCATCAACGGTTTCTACCTCGATTTCGGTTCCAAGGGCAGCATCAATCATATTAACGTGCTCCTCACTTAGAATCAGGTCACCTTCCCGGGTGAAGTGCTTGTGGGATTTAACACGGATATTGACGTAAAGATCACCTTTTGGACCATTGGCTATGGCTTCACCGTGTTCGCGCAGACGGATGGTAGCACCATCGTCGATACCAGCCGGAATCTTAAGTTGTATAGTTTGCCTTTTACTTTGGGTGCCTTTACCGCGGCAAACCGAGCAGACCTTTTCGGGAATCTTGCCGCTGCCCCGGCATTTGGGACAGATGCTGGCCTGCTGGATGTTACCAAACACCGTGCGCGTCACATTCATCACTTGGCCGGAGCCCTGACATTGGTCACAGGTTTTTAGTTCATAACCCGGTTCAACCGTCGTGCCCTTACAATGCTCACAGCTATCTTCCAGGCTCAGCGTCAGGTCAACTTCGGTACCGAACACGGCCTGTGCAAAGGTTATTTCAACGGTTGCTTCGACGTCACGGCCCCGGGCTTGGCGGCGCTGGTTCTGTTGGCCGCCACCGCCAAAGAAACTGCTAAAGATATCGCCGAGACCTAGATCGCCGAAGTCGAAGTTGATGTTTTGGGACTGTCCGGCGTAACCACCGCCAAACGGACTGCCACTGTCGCTGCTACCGCCAACTCCGGCATGGCCGAACTGGTCGTAGCGTTTACGTTTATCGGTATCCTTAAGGACTTCATAGGCTTCATTGATTTCTTTGAATTTGGCTTCGTCGCCGCCACGGTCAGGATGGTGCTCAACCGCCGCCCGGCGGAAGGCTTTTTTGATCTCGTCAGCGCTGGCGTTTTTACTGACGCCTAGTACTTCATAATAGTCTCGCTTACTCATAGATAGTTTATTATCTCGTAATTTATATTTGAATCAAAGCTTTAAGTATCATCACTATAGCTGACCCTCTAGCCATTTTGCTGAGCTTTCGGATATATGAGCGATCGGTACAGCGTACAGTACAAAGGTATCGTAGCTATGAAGCCGCGCAACTTCCGCTTCTATTTTCTCAAAGTTACCGGCCACGGTTTCCATGATGAGCTTTACTTCACTAGCCTCTTCAAGCTTGTCATCCCAGCGGTACTTACTCTTAACTTCCATAAATTCCGCACAGGCTATAAGACGCTTATCTAAGAGTGCGTCAGCAATAGTTTGGGCTTCTTGCCAACTAGCGCAGGATAAAACCAACTCGATGGATTTAGGATTACTCATTGGTCTTGCTCCATCTCACGCTGCCTCTTGCTCCGTTCTATGATGTCTTCCAAGATAAGGCCTTCTGTTGCCTCTTCAGCAGAAGCAGGTATTTCCGGATGGTCATCGAGAAATCTCATATGGGCCTCAGTTCTTTTACTTGCTTCTAGGAGCTGCTCTGCCTCACTTATATGAGGCGGCCAGGATTGCAACGGTCCGTCACCCCAGTTTTCAGGTAGGTCTTTGGGGCCGGATTGATTCCCGGAACGACGCATATTACTTTTCCTTGTCGTCGACGACTTCGCCCTCGATGGCTTCATCTTTGCCGTCGGACTTTTTGTCGTCCTTGTCATCCTTAGAATCATCGTCTTCGGTTGTAGCCTCGGCGGCTTGGGCCTGTTCGTACATCTTGGTGCCGATCGGCATAAGCTTATCGTTCAGTTCTTTAGTAGCATTTTCCAAGGCATCTTTGTCGGCCTTGTCATCACCAATGACTTTCTTGGCCGACTCAATGGCTTCATCAAGGATTTTCTTGTCGTCGTCCGAGATTTTTTCGCCATTATCTTTCTTTAGTTTCTCAGCCTGATAGACAGCGCTGTCAAGTAAGTTCCGGGCTTCTACCATTTGCTTCTTGGCCTTGTCTTCGTCGGCATGAGCTTCGGCTTCTTTGGCCATTTTCTCAACTTCAGTCTTGTCCAGATTTCCGGAGCCGCTAATGGTAATGCTCTGCTCTTTACCGCTGCCTTTATCCTTGGCGGTAACATTTAATATACCGTTGGCATCAATGTTGAAGGTAACTTCAATTTGCGGGATGCCGCGGGGCGCCGGTGGGATGCCATCTAAAATGAAGCGGCCAAGGCTCTTATTGCCATCAATAATATCGCGTTCACCCTGGGCCACATGGACTTCAACCTGTGGCTGGTTGTCGGCTGCAGTGGAGAAGACCTCGGATTTTGAAGTCGGTATGGTGGTGTTCCGCTCAATCAGCTTGGTCATGACGCCGCCCATAGTCTCTATGCCTAGGCTTAGGGGGGTGACATCCAAAAGCAGCACGTCTTTGACGTCGCCCTGCAGTACACCGCCCTGAATAGCCGCACCAATGGCTACAACTTCATCGGGGTTAACGCCCTTCATGGGGTCTTTGCCGAAAATCTTCTTGACCTTTTCTTGGACAGCCGGCATGCGGGTCATGCCGCCGACCAGTACCACGGCGTTAATGTCACTGGCTTTTAGCTTGGAGTCTTTGAGGGCCTTCTCGCAAGGAGCAGCTGTTTTATCGATCAGTTCAGCCACCAAACTCTCTAGTTTGGCACGCGTCAGTTTGTGCTCAAAATGCTTTGGTCCGTCGGCATCGGCAGTCAGGAATGGTAGGTTGATGTTGATTTCCTGGGCAGTTGAAAGTTCGATTTTGGCTTTTTCAGCCTCATCACGCAGGCGTTGCATAGCAGCGTTATCACCAGATACGTCGACACCGTGCTCTTTTTTGAATTCATCGGCAAAGTAGTTAACTATGATACGGTCAAAATCGGCACCACCGAGGTGGGTGTCACCGTTGGTTGACTTAACTTCAAAGACACCGTCGCCTAGCTCAAGAATCGATACGTCAAAAGTACCGCCACCAAGGTCGTAGACGGCAATTTTTTCGTCTTTTTTGTCGCCTTTATCAAGGCCGTAGGCCAGGGCTGCAGCCGTTGGTTCGTTGATGATACGCTTTACTTCTAGGCCAGCAATCTTGCCAGCATCCTTGGTAGCTTGGCGCTGGGAATCATCGAAATAGGCCGGCACAGTAATAACGGCTTCGGTTACCTTGTCACCCAGGAAAGCCTCGGCGTCAGCTTTTAGCTTGCCCAGTATCATGGCACTGATTTCTTCGGGGCTGTAGTCTTTGTCGCCCATTTTAACCTTGACGCCGTTGCCGCTTTTGATGATCTCATAGCCCATGAGCTTGAGGTCACGCTGGACTTCCTTGTCACTGTAGTTTCGGCCGATCAGTCGTTTAACTTCATAAATAGTGTTTTTGGGGTTGGTCACCTGCTGGCGGCGGGCTACTTGGCCAACCAGGCGCTCTTTATTTTTATTGATAGCCACCACACTCGGCGTGGTGCGGTTACCTTCTGAATTGGTAATAATCTCTGGCTTTCCGGCTTGCATAACAGCCATGGCCGAGTTGGTAGTTCCAAGGTCGATTCCAATAATTTTGCTCATCTTGTATAGTTCCTTACTTTTATCGTTATATTTAACAGTCTAATATTACTACTGCCAGTGTAGTAAATTGGCACTCTCCTGTCAAGAGTGCCAATCATGTTAATTTTGCAACACCTTTTTTACGCAGCTCTTTGGACACCTGACAGCATTTCGTTTCTTTGTGGCCCGTAAAAGCTTACCTCTAGCTCGGCATCCTGCTGAAGGTTATATAACGATTCATAACTTATATGAACGTACTGACTGAACTTATCCGGAAACGTTAAGAAAGTCTGTCCGGCTACGCTTCCAGCCAATTTATCTCTGTTGTGCGCATAAATCATCAACGAATCTAGGCAAACGGTTTCGGCTGGAACTCCTCCTTCGATGAAGGCCTCGCAAAAAGTTTCAAACTCGTCAACTGCTTCATGACGACTTGCCGGCTTAATAAGTTCTGCCTGTTCTCGCAGACCAGCTACCTGCTCCCTAAGAAAAGGCCGTGGGTCACTGTTAGGAAAATAAATCGTAGGTTCTATCTCACTCATACGTATATTAGCCTTTCACTCTTACCATGGCGTGGCGGATAACATCGTTACCCAATCGGTAGCCGGCTTGTAGTTCTTCGCTGACGATTTCGTGCTGCCCATCGCCTTCTTCCATACTGACGGCTTCATGCAAGTGCGGGTCGAAGCGTTGGCCAATAGTTTTAATGCGCTCAACGCCCATAGTAGCTAGGCTAGTTTCAAATTGCTTAACAACGCCTTGGACACCTTTAATGTAGTCGTTATGTTCAAGCTCTTTGGGTACATGCTTGAGAGCCCGTTCAAAGTTATCGATAACCGGTAGTAGTTCGCGGATAACGTTTGCTTTGATGACAGTACGCAAGTTGATAAGTTCTTCTTCGTGTCGTCGGCGAATATTGGTAGCGTCGGCCCGCTCACGTTGCAGGGCTAGTGTCAGCTCTTCTACTGCCCGTTTTAGCTCAAGGCTTGATGATAGTTTAGTGTCCTTCTTAGGTTTAGTCATTTCTAGTTGCCCCTTAAGCCCATTCTCTCTAGGAGTTCTATACGTTGCAGCTGCTCGATATGATCCAGAACACACGCTTCACCGTAAACTATTGAGTCTTCTATTTCTTGCTGTGGGAACCCTAGCAAGTTGAGGGTGTGTTTAGCGGTTGCCACCCGATCTTCATGGCCAGCTTTAAAGCTACCGGTCGCAAGATCAATATGTTCACCGTCTTCACCGCCCAACCATCCGAATGCCATATCAGATCCCTCTTCTACCCTTTCTTCGTAGCCAGGTCTTTCTCCATATCTAGGCATACAGCGCCTCTTCCAGTTCCTGTCCGGCCCGGGCTACTAGGTTCATGACTTCACGATAGCTTTGACGAGTTGGGCCGAGCGTACCAATATAGCTGTGGTCACTAAATGGACTACGGAAGCGTCCGATAATAAGGGTGCAGCCGGCGGTACGACCGATAGGATTTTCTCCACCGATATAGACGCTGAGCGGTTCATTCGGGGCGGCTTCCCTTAGCCAAGGCTCAAGATTATCAAGCAGGTTGGCCACTTGTTGAACCTGAATGGTATTTATAAACTCAGGTTGGCCAAAGAGATTGGACAGACCACTCATGTACAGCTGGTTACTTATGGTGCCAAGACCGAGGTTATGGGTTAGCTCCACTAATGTATCGACAGCATTGCGGATAGTCCGTTCCGGGGCTCCAGCTTGTTGTACACGGGTAGCAAGGGCCCTCTCGCTGCGACGCTCGGGCAGAGCGAAACCGCCGTTATCGGTCTGGCTCAAGTTATTAACATAGAAACGGTAGCCTTTGTCAGTTGGTACCCGGCCGGCGCTGGTGTGTGGCTGAGCAATGAAGCCGAGTCGTTCCAGCTCGGCCATTTCGGCCCGGATGGTAGCTGAACTAACGTTAAATAATTTAGCCATCAAACTACTGCCGACGGGACTGGCCACCTCGGCATATTGTTCAACGATGGCACTTAATACCTTTTGTTGGCGCTCGGTCATATTGACTCTAGTTTACAATTTTAGCACTCTGCAGTCAAGAGTGCCAAGTAGTTT